>CAZNXX010000118.1:0-9092 GCA_964577095.1 uncultured bacterium
GAGAATGGCCCGGTGGCCGGCGTGAACCCCGTCAAAAATGCCCAGGGTGACCCAGTGCCGGACGCCGGACCCGGAAGCCGGAAGGCGGTCCCCGGTCTTCATCCCGGCCGGGGGCGACCCGCGGGCCCTTCGCCGGCGCCGGACGGACGGAGTTGCGGCTCGAGAACCTCGAGAATCCGGCCCTTGACCTCTTTCTCCTCGCCCCGTATCATGCATCCGGACGCGCGCTGGTGCCCGCCGCCGCCGAACTTTTTGGCGACTTCGTTCACGTCCACGTACGACTTCGAGCGGAAACTGACCTTGAAGAGGCCGGGCTGCAGCTTGAGCATGAAGAATTCGACCTCGGTTCCCTCGACCGTGAGCAGGTGGTCGATGAATCCCTCCGTATCCGGCCGTTCCTGGGATTCGCCGGAATGGTGGTTGAGGTGGATCGAGGCGACGGCTCCGCTGAAGTGGAATTCCAGGGTGGAGAGCGCCGATGAGAGCGCCTTCAGGGTTTCGGGCGAATTCCGGAAGTAGATCCGTTCGGCGATGCGTCCGGGATCCGCGCCCTTCCGGACCATGTCCGAACAGATTTCCAGGGACCGGTGCGTGATGTTCGGAAAAAGGAAGCGTCCCGTGTCGCACACGATCCCCGTGTACACCAGAGTGGCGATCTCGGGCGTCACCGGAAGACCGCAGACCGCGGCGAGATAATAGACCAGTTCCACCGTGCTGCTTTCCTCGGCGTCGCAGATCCGGGCGTCCCCGAGGCACTCGCTCTCGGGATGGTGATCGATGTGAATGACGGTCGACTCGGGACGGATGAAACCGCTCACGCGTCCGATCCGCTGCAGGGTGGACGCGTCCAGCACGGCGATCACGTCCGGTTCGAACGCGGGCTTGAACGCCTCCAGGGTCCGGACCGACCCGATCCCCGGCAGAAAATCAAATTTGCGCGGCACGGCGTCGTCGATCACAATGCAGTGCGTCTTGCCGAAGCGCTGGAGAATGGCGGAAAAAAGGAGTACCGAAGCGATTGAATCGCCGTCCGGATGGATATGGGTGGTGACCCAGAAGCGGTCGCGCCGTTCGATGAGGGATTTGATGTCTCCGAGCTGGTCCCGGTGGGTGTCGATCTTATTCCGCATGGTTGGAAATCGTCGTTTCCCCGTTTTTTTCCGTTTCTTCCTTCTTGAGCCTATCGAGCAGTGCGTCGATCCGCGAGCCGTATTCGTTGCTCTCGTCCAGAACGAAGCGCAGGGCGGGCATGTATCGCAGACGGATCCTCCCGCCCAGGAGGTTCTGGACGGCGGGCCTGGCGCGCTCGAGCGCGGCGAGCGCCTCCCGCTTCCGGACCGCGTCGCCCATCACACTGACGAACACGCGCGCGGAGCGGATATCCCTCGACACCTCGGCCCCGGTCAGCGTTACGAATCCGATGCCCGGATCCCGGAGTTCGGTCTGAAGAATGCCGCTGATCTCGCGGACCAGCAGATCGGCGATTTTCTGGCATCGGATGGATGGCGATTCGGGCATCTCCGCCTCCTACCAGACATCGATTCGGCGGTCCACCACTTCGATCCGGGTTTCCGCGTCCAGCACGTTCATCAGCCGCTCGAAAAGCGAATCGATCCCCTTCCGCTCGGCCGACACGCAGGCAAAGGCCAGAACGGACCGCTGCCATTTCTCCTGGTAATCCACTTCGGCCACCGAAACGTTGAACCCGCTGCGGATTTTCTCCTTGAGACTCCGCAGAACGAACCGCTTGTCCTTCAGCGAGAATGACCCGGGCAGGAGCATTTCGACCTGCAGGGTTCCGAGCATCATGCGCCGAGAGTCCGCGCCGTTTCCACGACCTGTATCGCCTCGAGCGTGTCTCCGACCTCGAGCGCATCGTAATTTTCAAGCGTGAGCCCGCATTCGAATCCCGCCGCCACTTCCCGGACGTCGTCCTTGAAACGCTTGAGGGAGGAGATGCGCGCGGTCTGAACCAGTTTGCCGTCCCGCTTGATCCGGACCGTGTTGCTCCTGGCAATTTTCCCCGAAGTCACGAAACATCCGGCGATGAGTCCGATCTTGGAAGCCTTGAAGATGTTCCGGATCTCGAGCGCGCCGATCACTTCCTCCCGCTTCTCGGGTTCCAGCATGCCTTCCAGGGCCAGCTTGATGTCATTGACCAGGTCATAGATGATCGAATACAGGCGGATGTCCACATCCTCCTTGGCGGCCAGATCCCGGGCCTTGGACGTGGGCTCGACGTGGAATCCGAGCACCACTGCCTGCGAAGCCTCGGCCAGCAGCACATCCGATTCGGTGATCGCGCCGACGCCGCGGTGGATGATGCGGACACCGACGCTTTCGTGCTTGATCTCCATCAGGGTGTCGGCGATGGCCTCGAGCGATCCGTCCACGTCGGCCTTGAGGACGATCATCAGCTCCTTGACCTCCCCGTCCGCGATGCGCTTCGAGATCTGATCCAGCGTCAGCCGGCGGACCTGACGGAAGCTCTGCTCCCGCCGGAGTTGCTGCCGCTTGAGCGCGATTTCCCGGGCCTCGGATTCGGAATCGAATACGACGAGCTGATCGCCCGCCTGGGGCATGCCCGTGAACCCGAGCACCTGCACCGGGGTCGCCGGAAGGGCCTCTTGGACCGGCCGGTACCGTTCGTCGAACATCGCCCGGACACGCCCGTTGAACTGTCCGGCGATGAACGGATCGCCGACCCGGAGCGTGCCCTTCTGGACCAGCACGGTGGAAACGACGCCCTTGCCCCGGTCCAGACGCGCTTCGACGACCACAGCCTTCGGCTTGGCCTCCGGATTCGCCTTCAGTTCCAGAACCTCCGCCTCGAGCAGGATGAGATCCAGCAGGTGTTCCACGCCCTGCCCGGTTTTGGCGGAGATTTCGGCGCACTGGGCCTTGCCGCCCCATTGCTCCACCAGAACATTGTGTTCCGACAGCTGCTTCCGGATCATGTCCGGATTTGCCTGGGGGCGGTCGATTTTATTGATGGCTACCACGATGGGAACGCCCGCCGCTTTTGCGTGATTGATCGCCTCGATGGTCTGCGGCATGACACTGTCGTCCGCCGCGACGACCAGGACCACGATATCGGTGATCTGGGCGCCCCTTGCGCGCATGGCCGTAAAGGCCTCGTGACCCGGCGTGTCCAGAAACGTGATTTTCCGGCTGCGGAACTCGACCTCGTACGCGCCGATGTGCTGGGTGATGCCGCCCGATTCGCCGGCGATGATGTTGCTCTCCCGGATGTGGTCCAGGAGGGAAGTCTTGCCGTGGTCGACGTGTCCCATGATGGTCACCACCGGAGAACGGGGCTTCAGCAGACTGGGATCGGTCTGCTCGGGCGCCTCATCCTCCCGGTTCTCCACGACGTCCTCGCCGAAGGCCGAAAGGAACTTGACCTCGTAGTCGAACTCGTCGGCCAGCATGATGATGGTGTCCTTGTCCAGCCGCTGGTTGATGGATACCATGAGCCCCAGCGAAAGGCAGGCCTTGATGACTTCGCTTGATTCGATGTCCATCAGGTTGGCCAGTTCGGCAACCGATGCGAACTCCGTCGTCTGAATGACGTTCACCTCGGAAGTCTCGGCCTCCTCCCCGGTCTCCTTCTCCTTGCGATGTTTCCGGCGGCGGGAGGTGTCGCCCATTTTGGCCAGAGTCTCGCGGATCGAGGCCTCGATCGCCTTCTCGTCGATGGGCGTGCCGGCCTTCTTGCGTTTTTTCTTCTTCTTGCGGTGGCCCGTGCCGAATTGAGCCGCGGGAACCGCCGGGCTGTCCTTGCGGCCCTTGCGCGCCTTGGCGTCGTCGTCGGCGAGAATGATGCGCGGCCCGCCTCCGGCTTCCTCTTCGGCCGCGGGACGGCGCTTCAGATGACGTTTCGGTTTTCCGGCGCCGGACTTGGGCTTTTCCTTCGCCCCGGGTTCCGGCTTGAGCTGTATCACGGGCAGCGGAATCCGGGCGGGGGCGGGAGCGGCCGCTTCGGCGCCGGCCGGCGGGATAGGGGCCTCCGGGGCTTCCGTCTGACGATCGGCGGGAACAGCCGGTTCAGTCTTGCGCCGGTCCGCTTTGGCCGGCTTCTTCTCGGGTTCGACGACGACCGGGAGATCCCCCTTCGAAAACTCGAGAATCTCGTCGATTTCCTGCCGGATCGCCTGTTTCCGGGCTTCCTCTTCTTTCTTCTTTTCCTGTATCTTTTTCCGGAAATCAGGCTCTTTCTGAGTCTCGGTTTCCTCTTTTTCCTTCTGAAAATGACCGCACAGCAGACTGACCTGCTCGTCGGTGAGCGGCGCCATGATGTTCCGCACCTTGAACTTGTGCAGCTCAAGGAATTCGATCACCGCCTCGTTGGAGATATGGAAATCCTTGGCGACCTGGTAGATGCGCTTCTTCTTGGACGAATCCGGCTGTTTTTCAGTATCTTTCAACGGGCGTCTCCGGCAGGTTTGGATTCCTCTTCCGGCTGGGGTTCTGCGGCCGGTTCCGTTCCGGGTTCACCGGATTCCGTTCCGGCCGCGGCCTGCTTCGTCCGACCGGCTTCCGGAGCCGGTCCGGAGTCCGTTCCGGTTCCCCTGTCCTTCAGCGGTTCATCCTCGTAATAGGAGGTCAGCACTTCGAAAATGCGGTCCGCTGTTTTGTCTCCGAATCCCTTCAGCTCCAGAATCGTTTCGCGTCCCGCGTCGAGCACTTCCTCCGCGGATTCGAAACCGGCCGCGGCAAGCTTCTCGACGATGGTCTTGGTCAGTTCCGGGATGTCGGAGAGCAGGAGCTTCTCCTCCTTCGGCTGACTCTTGTCCCAGTCGGACTGCTTGACCGTTTCAACCGCGTATCCGGTGAGCATGCAGGCCAGCTGGCGGTTCTGGCCCCCCTTGCCGATGGCGAGGGAGATCTGGTCGTCGGAGATCACCGCCGTGGCGCTTTTCTGTTCATTGTTGAGCAGGATGCGGACGGGCTTCGCGGGCGAGAGGGCGCGGCTGATGAAGATTTCCGGCTCGCTGCTCCAGTTGATGACGTCTATCTTTTCGTTGTTCAGTTCCTTGACGATGGATTGGATGCGGACGCCCTTGAGGCCCACGCAGGCGCCGACGGCGTCGATCCGTTTGTCGTTGGAATAAACCGCGACTTTCGCCCGGTCTCCGGGAAACCGCGCGACGCCCTTGATTTCAATGACACCGTCGTAGATTTCAGGCACTTCCAGCTCGAAGAGCCGGATGAGGAACTTGGAATCGGTGCGGGAGACGATGACCTCGGGACCGCGCGAGGTCTGGCTGACCTCCTTGATGACGGCCCGAACCGTGTCGCCGCGGTGATAGTGCTCGTTGTGGATCTGCTCGGACCGGGGCAGGGTGACTTCCATGTGGTCCACGGAGATCAGCACCTCGTCGCGGTTGTTCTGGCGGATGTCGCCGACCACCACCTCCCCCACGCGGTCCTTGAACTCGTTGAACAGCACTTCCTTTTCGGCTTCCCGTATCTTCTGCGTCAAGCTCTGCTTGGCCGATGTGATCAGGCGCCGGCCGAAACTCATGGGATCGATCATCTCGACGAATTCGTCCCCCAGGTCCAGGTCGGGCTCGGTCTCCTTCGCCCGCTCCACGCTGACCTGCGTGACCGGATCGGAGACCTCCTCGACGATGTTCTTGACCTGGTAGATTTCGACTTCGCCCTTGTCCATGTTGACGAAGACGTTGAAATTGTCGGAGGTGCCGAATTTCCGCTTGATCATCGAAACGAAAATGGATTCGATGATGCCACTGAGGGCCTCCCGTTTGATGTTCCGTTCCTTCGCGATCTGGGTTACGGCTTCGATGATTTCCGTGTTCATGGAAGAAGACTCCTGTTCACCATTGCACAGAACGGCGCGCGCGGGTCACCGCCGTCAGGGGAATTCGGACCTGTTGTCCGTCGATTTCAATTTCCACGGCGCCGTCGGCCGCGGCCCGGACGATTCCCTCGTCCCTGCGCGGAGCGCCATCCCGGGTCCATTCGACAAGGATCTTCCGGCCGGTCTGGAGGCGGAAATCCCTCTCCGTTTTCAGCGGCCGGTCGAGTCCGGGCGAGGACACCTCGATGCGCCAGTCACGGGTCGAGGGCCCGGCCTGCTCGATAAAAGACCGCAGGCCGCGGTGAATGGCCGCGCAATCCTCGACCGTGATGCCGCCCGGCTTGTCCGCGACAACGCACAGGGTCGGCGCGGCCGCGGATCCCCGCAGGGACACATCCAGCAGCTCGATGCCCGACCGGGCGGCCGATGCCTCCGCTTCACGGATCAGTTCCGGGAGAAGTTCCTGTTTCATGGACTCCATTAAAAAAAGTGGGTTTTCGACCCACTTTTCAGCATTCAATATAGTTAAATGTTTTAGAAAATGCAAGAAAAAGATGGGTTTAAACGGTGGCGCGCCGCACTCCGACCGTTACATCGACAGTTTCATCCATTCGGTTTCCTGGGCCACCGGGCTCTCCGGAAACTTTTTTTCAAGCGTTTCCAGCACCATTCGGGCGGATTTGGAATCTCCTGCCGCCAGGTGGCACCGGGCGGATTCCTTCAGGTAAAACGGCACGGTGAAAAGATCGGCGTTTTTTTCCGCCGCCTCGGCGTAGAGACGGGCCGCATCCGGCCAGCGCTTCTCCGATTCGGCAATCGCCGCGCGTCCGGCCAGGCTCGACGCGCGAAAAACGGGATTCTTGCAGTGCCGGTCCAGAACCCGTTCGAAACGCCGGTCCGCCTCCTTCAGGTCGCCGGTTTCGAATAGCGCATTGCCCGCGTAAAACGCCGCCTCTCCCGCAGCCCGCGTGCCCGCGAATTTCTTCGTCACATCGTCCATCTTCTGGATGAGGCTTCCGGAGTCGTTCCTGTAAAGGGATTGAAGCGCGTCTCCCAGTGCCGACTGGGCCTTGATCTCCTCGATCCGCCGGCTTCTCGCCATGAGCACGCCGATCACGGCCAGGGCCAGAACCGCGATCAGGACGGCGTTCACCGTTCTGCTGTGATGATCGTACAGCTGTCTGGCCTGGAAATACCGGGTGACCAGCGCGTCTTCCTTGATTTCCTTTCTGTGCAGCTTCTTCTTCGGTCTCAGCATGAATCCGTGCTCCGGTTGAGAAAAGTGCGCCTATTCGGTGCTGTAGGAACCCTCCAGAACATCCTTCACGATTTTGGAAAGTGTGACCTGAAGGTCCGCGGGTTTGGTGAAAAACGGGTATCCGTGCGCTTTCTGCTGTTCGAGTATTTCGGCTTCGTCGGCATATCCGGTCATCAGAATGATCTTCTGCTCCGGATTTCTTTTCCGAAGCGCGTTCGCCAGTTCGAATCCGTTCATTTTCGGCATCTTAATGTCGCTGATCACCAGGTCCGGCTTGAACCGCTCCCAGATGTCGAGAGCCTCTTCGCCGTTGAATGCGATCCGGACCTCGTATCCCTGCCGGTCGAGAAAGCGCGTATAGACCCGGGCGATGGTATCTACATCATCGACGACCAGTATCTTTGCCTTCATGCCAACCCCCTGTAACAGGTTCGATGGTCCCTCGAAGGATCGATTCCCTCTGACCGAGTACCCCAGGCAGGAGTTGAACCTGCGGCCAACGGTTTAGGAAACCGCTGCTCTATCCTCTGAGCTACTGGGGCATTTTCCATCTTTTCAATGTATAAAAATATTTCCGAAAAGGCAAGATTTTTTTGACGTTGCGTCGGTTCCCGGAACCGAATAAAGCCGTTGAATTTAGCGAAATTCTTTTGTACACTACGGCCGTTCTCACCCTCATCTTGAAGAGGCCCCCCATGCAGGATCCCTCCGAATCCGTGACGGAACGCATCGATTCGCTTGAATCCGAATCCGTCTCCCTCCAGCGCGTCCTGACTTCCATCCCCGCCATCGCCCCGGAATCAGGCGGCGAAGGGGAGGAAATCAAGGCCGAATTCGTCCGCACGGTTCTCCGCGCCCTGCCTTGCGACGAATTGATTGAATCGCCCGCTCCGGACAACCGAGTTCCGTCCGGGCAGCGGCCGAATCTCATCGCCACCTTCCGTGGCACCAGGACCGGCCGCACGGTATGGGTTCTCTCGCACCTCGACGTGGTCCCGCCCGGCGCCCTCTCCCTGTGGGACGGAAATCCCTTCCAACTCACGGTTCGGGACGGACGCTGTTACGGCCGCGGCGTCGAGGACAATCACCAGGGCATCGTCTCCTCCCTTCTCTCGGTCCGGGCGCTTCTGGAACTGCGGCTCCGGCCCGTGTCGAACATCGGGCTGGTCATCGTATCGGACGAAGAGGCGGGTTCGACCTACGGCCTGGGCCATGTGTTGAAGCAGCATCCCCGACTGTTCCAGCCCGGAGACTGGATCATCGTGCCGGACGCCGGGAACGCGGATGGGACCATGATCGAGGTGGCCGAGAAATCCATTCTCTGGCTCCGCTTTTTCGTCCGCGGACGGCAATGCCACGGATCCGAGCCCAACCGGGGCGTCAACGCCCACCGGGCTTCCGCGAACCTGGTCGTCCGCATGGAAGACCTGCACCGGCTGTTCCCTTCCGCCGATCCGGTTTTCGAGCCGCCGGTCTCGACTTTCGAGCCGACCCGGAAGGAGGAAAACGTGCCGAACGTCAACACCATCCCCGGCTCGGATGTGGTGTTCTTCGATTGCCGCATTCTGCCGCAATTCGATCTGAAGGAAGTCAAATCCGCGATCCGGCGGATCGCGGATGGAATCGAACGCGATTTCGGCGTTTCCGTTGAAATCACGTTCCCGAACGATGCGCCCGCGCCTCCCGCGACTCCGGTCGACGCCCCGGTCGTGCTCGCCCTGAGCCGCGCGGTCCGTGAAGTCACGGGCCGGACCGCCCGGCCGACGGGTATCGGCGGCGGGACGGTGGCATCCCTTTTCCGGCGGGCGGGACTTCCGGCCGTCTGCTGGCAGACCATCGAGGATACGGCCCATATGCCGAACGAATCCTGCGTCATCGCCAACATGCTCACGGACGCGAAGGTGTTCACGCGGCTCTTTCTCATGACCGAATGACGGATCCGAACTGGCGCCGGCTCCGCGACGGACGGCTCGACTGGTCCCTGTTCCGTTCGCGTCACGCCATGGTGCG
>CAZNXX010000119.1:0-9012 GCA_964577095.1 uncultured bacterium
AATGACATGCATTTTTCGTTTAACAGCCTCTGTCATTGCGAGCCCCGTCCATCATTACCGGGCGGGGCGCGGCAATCTCGGCATCAACCGAAAAACCCGAGATTGCTTCGTCGCCCCGCATCGCGGGGCTCCTCGCAATGACATGCATTTTTCGTTTAACAGCCTCTGTCATTGCGAGCCCCGTCCATCATCACCGGACGGGGCGCGGCAATCTCGGCCTCTGACCGTCAAAACCGAGTTTGCCCCGGATCAAGTCCGGGGCAGGCTTCGGCCGGTCCACAGGCCTTCAACAATTCAGTTCATTCTATCACTTGGTCCGCGCAGCGGAACCGGTCTCGCAATGACAACCACTATTTCCTGCCTCTGAAAAACGCCGTCACCTTTTCGCAGATGAACTTCACTTCAGCGGGCTTCAGGGAATAGAAAAACGGGAGCCGGACCAGGCGGTCCGAATACAGATCCGCGTATTTCAGTCTTTCGCCCGTGTACTGCTTTCTGAAATACGGCGACCGGTGCAGGGCCAGGTAATGGAATATCGCCATGATGCCGTTCCTGCGCAGATGGCGGATCAGGCCGTCTCTTTGGGTCAGGGAATCGCATACCAGGTAGAACATGTGGCCGTTGTTCGTGGCGTAGCCCGGTATGAATGGGCCCCGGACCAGGCCGTCGTTGAACAGGGGCTCCAGTCGTTTGTGATAATCGTTCCATATGGCCAGCCGCCTGTTCTGGATTTTTTCTAGACTCCGCGTCTGCGCCCACAGAAACGCGGCCGTGACCTCCGAAGGCAGAAAGGACGACCCGACATCCACCCATCCGTATTTGTTCACCTCGCCCCTGTAAAACTGGGCCCGGTTCGTGCCCTTTTCCCATATGATTTCCGCGCGCTTCTCGTGCCGCTTCCCGTTGATCACGAGCATGCCGCCTTCTCCGGAGATCAGGTTCTTGGTCTCGTGAAAGGAGAAAGCCGCGAAATGCCCGATGGCTCCGAGCGGCCGGGGCCGTTTGTCCGGCCCGATGTAGAGGCTGTCCAACGCCTGGGCCGCGTCTTCGACCACGAACAGGCCGCGCTTTGCGGCGAGCCGCATGATTTTGTCCATCTCGCACGCGACGCCCGCGTAATGCACGGGCACGATCACCTTGGTCTTCTTTGTGATCAGGGCTTCGAGGCTATCCTCGTCCATGCCCGGATGATCCGGCCGGCTGTCACAAAACACGATCCTCGCCCCCCGCAGGACAAAAGCATTGGCCGTGCTGACGAACGTGTACGAGGGCATGATGACCTCGTCTCCGGGTTCGACGCCGCACAGCAGTGCGGCCATTTCAAGACCGTCCGTGCAGGAACTCGTGAGCAGGCACTTTGCGAAACCGAAACGCTCCTCGAAGAATCGCTGGCATTTCTGAGTGAACTCGCCGTTTCCGGAGATCTTGCCGGACCCGCAGGCCTGCCGGATAAACCCGGATTCTTCTCCCGTGAGTGTCGGCTTGTTGAAGGGAATCATGATTGAACCCAATAGTGATAGATCGTCTTGACGCTCCTGAGCCGGAATCCGCACCTTTCGTACAGACGGACGGCCGGCGCGTTGTCGAGCTGGGTCGCGACCGTGATGGTTCTGCACCCGAAATCAGAGGCTTTGGCCGCCGCGTACCGCACCAATGCCGCCCCGATGCCTTTGCCGCGGAATTTTCCGGACACCGCGATGAGGCCTATGCTCGCGGTGTTGCCGTCCACCTGAACCGTGACGAACCCGGCTGTCTTATCCCCGACACGGCAGACGTAGGTCGCTTTCGCGGAAACGCCGCGGACGCTGTTCTCTATCCATTGCCTGTAGAGTTTCCGGAACTCGTTGTTTTGAAAGCCCGGGTCCGTCCTGTAACGCGAGTGCTTTCCGCTTTCCATGGCCAGGCGGATCAGGGCGCTGTCCGGTTTGCCGCGGAAACGGGCGATCCTTCCGGGGCCGGTCGTCTTGTCAACTTCTTCCGTTTTCCGGACGAACACGGCTTTCTTATCCACCAGCCTGAAGCCGTTCGGCTTGCGGGCGATGGGACGATCGAGAAACACGTAAACGAGCCTGTAATCCTTCGCCTCGCGGAGGAATGTCCGGTGCAGGGCCCGGTCGTATTCCTTCTCCTTCAGGACACCGACCGGGTAACCGAAGAATTCGGAGTCCCATGTGAGCTTTTTAATCATTCGATGCCGATCCCGGGACACGTTAACACGTTGGCACGTTAACACGTTCGAACGTGTTAACGTTCAGACATTGATCTTCTCTCTGACGATGTACAGCGGCCGGTTCTTGACGGTCTCGAAGATCTTCCCGATGTACAGGCCGGTCATGCCCAAAGTGGCGAGGATGACACCGGCCAGGAACCAGAGGCTCGTGATCAGGCTGGCATAGCCCATGACCTCGATTTCGCCCCTGAACCATTTGATCATGATGAAGATTCCGAAGAGGATGGAGAGGAACGCGATCCACGCGCCTGCCGTGACGATAAGACGGAGGGGCTTGTCGCTGTAAGCCAGAATGATGTCCAGGCTGAGCTTGAGCATTCTACGGAAATTGTACGAGGTTTTTCCGTGCGTGCGCGGCGCGTGGCGCACGTCGAGCGTCGCGGTCTTGAACCCGACCCACTTCACCATGGTGGGGAAATACCGCACACTTTCCCGCAGGCGGACCACTTCGCGTATCACTTTTTCGCTGTAGATCCCGAAATTCGCGATGGTCTCATCCTGTTCCGAACCGGTCAGAAAAGCCAGAGTGCGGTAGAACGCCTTGGACGCGGATTTCTTGATCCAATTGTCCCTGCGCGACGACCGTCTCGCGAGCACGATGTCGAATCCTTCCTTCGCCTTTTGATACAGGTTCGGAATTTCCTCGGGCCTGTCCTGCAAATCGCAGTCCATGACCGCGACCCATTCGCCCTTGCACAGGTCCAGGCCGGCCGTGATCGCGTGGTGCTGGCCGAAATTCCTGGACAGGCTCACGCCCTTCACGCGCTTGTCCTTCTTGCACAGGGCTTCGATCGCTTGCCACGAATCGTCCGGGCTCGCGTCATTGACCAGCAGGATCTCGAAACGGCTCGTGACCGGCCTGAGGCTGTCGCGGATGCGCTTGACCAGCTCGCCGACGCACGCGGCACAGCCGTACACAGGCACCACGACGCTGATTTCGGGTTTCTTCGGCATGGGGTTCTGCCCCCTGTTTCGGAACGCGGTCATTCATTGTGCCGGACATTATCCGGATGCTTCGGAGAGATTGGTTTAATTTACTGCGCGGTGGGGTAAAGTGCAAGCGGTTTACGGATAAAAAAACGTTAACACGTTTGAACGTTCAAACGCGTCAACGTGCGGACGTTTTTCCCGACCCGGGACCCTTTTCCTGCGACTGAAGCTTCCCCACGACCGAAACCGTGGGCTACTGAGACACGCTGTGCGCTATGCGCTGTGCCTCTTCAACCCGGAACCCGAAACACGGAACTCGGAACTATTACAGGGAAACCGTCACCGTCCCGTACACGCTCCTCGGCACATAGGTCTCCTCGAACGGGATCCACCACCCCCGGAATTCCACGTGCCGCCGGACGTTGAGATTCTGGCCCGTGACCGAAAGTTCCACACGTCGGTCGGGTTTCCACCCGATTCTCGCGTCCACGGCCGCGTAGGCCGGAATGTCCAGGCTGGGCAGGCGGCCCACGGCCCTGGCCGTGACGTCCACCTGGACGCGGCCCGGCAGGTCGAACGACGAGCGGATGAATCCCTGGTGCTCCGGGCAGTCGTCCTTGCCGGCCTGGGGGTCGACGCTTCCGGCCGTACGCCATTCATTGACATGGAGCCAGGCATAACCGGCCCGCACCTGCCACCCGTTCAACGGCCGCCACTTGGCCGATAATTCCGCGCCGTAGGTCTCGGCGGCCCGGTTGTTGGCCACCGAATCGTCCTCGAACGACTGCAGGTCGCGGTAGCGGTTGAAGAAAAGGGCCGCGTCGAGCATGCCGCGCTCCGCGAAATGCCGGCGGAACCCGATTTCGTGCGCGGTCACATTTTCAGATTTGAACGCGTGGTTGCCGATCATGCCCACCATGGGCACCCGGATGTCTTCGTCGGCGCGCGACGGCGTGCGCACCGCGCGCGACACGGCCCACCAGGCGGCCTGCGACGGCCCGAGCCGGATCAGCATGCGCACGTTCGGCTGGATCTCGAACCCGGTGAAATCGTTGCGCTCGAACTTGGAGCCCACGGTCAGGCGCATCCGGTCGGACTTCAGGACGACCTCGTCCTGCACGAACGCGCTCCACATGTCGAACGTGCGGGAGGGCGGCCGGAACGCGATGACCTGGGTGTTCTCGATGCTGTCGGCCGTGACCCGGTACCCGGCTCCCCACACGATTGTGTGCCGGTTCCCTGCTGAGAAGCGGTGCTGAAAGTCCGCGTCCGCCATGCGGTACCCTCCGCCCAGAACGACGTTCTCCGTGCGCTGAACCCGGTCAACCGTGAGCTGAAGGGTCATGTCGGAGGTCGGCGAGAGGGTTCGCTTGATCCGGCCCAGCAGGTTGCCGCCGTGGATTCCGGTTTCGTAGTCCAGAAGCCGGAGACGGATCCTCGGAATGGTCAGGGTCTGGCCGACGTCCCCCCGGTACATCTGGCCCATCACCGTGACGTCGCATCCCCGGCCGAAAGCCGCGTCGACGCGGAATCCGCCCCGGTTCACGTTCCACCCGTCCGCGGCACGAATCCACCGGTCCCCAGACGGATCAAGGGACCGGTACTCAAACGGGTTCCGGTCGAAGGACTTTCCCCAGACCCGGGCGGTGAAGGACCGGCCGACGCGGAACCCGAGACGTCCGCCGATTCCGGAATTTTCGATCGAGCCCTTGTCCAGCCGCAGCATCAGGCCCGTGGTCTCGGACGCCCCGCGCGTGATGACATGAATGATGCCGTTGACCGCGTTCGCGCCCCAGAGGGCTGCGCCCGGGCCGCGTATCACCTCGATGCGGTCGATGTCCTCGAACAGGCAGTCCTGGGCCTCCCAGAAGGTGCCGGAGAAGATCGTCGAATAGGCGCTCCGGCCGTCGACCATGACGAGCAGTTTGTTGGCGAACAGATTGTTGAAACCGCGGGAATTGATGGCCCACTTGTTCGCGTCGACCCGCGCCACGACCAGGCCCGGCACCATGCGGAGCGCTTCGGCGATCGTGGTGGCGCCGGACCGGCGCAGGTCCTCGGCCGTGATCACGTCGACCGCGGCCGCGGTTTCGATAATGGGCTCGGCCCTGCGCGAGGCGAGGGTGACGTCGATGCTCATCAGCTCTTCGAGATCCAGCTCCGTGAGGTCGCGGGGCCGGTCCTGGGCCATGAGCGGGGGCGAAAGGAGGGTGGCGGCCGTGATGCCGGCCGCGAGAATGCGGAGTTTGATTCCTGCGATGTCTCTCAAAACATCGATCCTTATAGATTACCTTTAACAAACGCAGCCTAAAGGCTGCGGCTACCTCCCCTTCTACTCCACGGCTGAAGCCTCCCCACGACTGAAGTCGTGGGCTACTGTCGTGGGCTGCTGAAACACGCTGTGCGCTATGCGCTGTGCCTTTTCAACCCGGAACTCGAAACCCGGAACTCGGAACCGTGTCCCACGACTGAAGTCGCGGGACACGGAGACCCGGCGCAACCTAAAGGTTGCGGCTACCGATCACTCCGGATCTTTCAACCCGGAACCCGAAACCCGGAACTCGGAACCTTTTTTACCGCAGCCGGATGTTCAGCCCGCCGTAAACCGAGCGCTCGACGCGCGTGGCGCCGAAAGACGCAGGCGTTTCATTGAATTCCAGATGCTTCCGATTGGCCAGGTTTCTGCCGAGCACGAACACTTCGCAGAAACCGTTCGGCCGCCAGGCGAGCCTCGCGTCCAGCCCGGTGTAACCCGGCACCGCCATTTGCGGAAGATCGTCCACAAAACGCGCCATCAGGTCCGCTTCCACGGAAGGCGCCGGATTCCAGGATAGACGGACGGATCCGGCCCACTCCGGGCTCTTTCCGTTCTCGTTGCCGACCCATTCGTGAATGAATTTGTTTCCCAGGCCCAGCATGCCGCCGATTTCCTCGGCCCTGCGGATCACCTCGTCCGACCAGCGCTGGCGCACCGACAGATACGCGGCCGAAGCCCGGACCCTCAGGTTCCGGCGCAGGCCCGCGTCCGCGACGCATTCCACGCCTTTCACGGTGCCGGTCATCACATTGTCGAGGGTGAACGGGACCTCGAGGATCAACGGATTCTGGAGAACCCGGATATCGCCGAGGCTGTAATTCTGAATGGACCCGTACCGGTTGATGAATCCGCTCACCTCCGCGTGGAACCGCACGGACGGCGTCGTCTTCCATCCGCACTCCAGCGCCGTGAGTTCCTCGGGCTGCAGGTCGGGATTGCCGCTCATCAGGAAACGCACGGGCGCGAGGTCGTAGCGGATTTTCAGGTCGAAGTCGGACGGGTCCGGAAGCCGCACGGCGCGCGACACGGCCGTCCAGAAGGTGTGCCGGGTCGTCGGCATCCACGCGAGCCGCACGTTGGGCTGAACCTCGAAACCCGTCATGCTGTTGTCCTCGAACTTCGAGCCCACGGTCAGCCTGAGCCTCCGGAGCACCAGGTCAATGTCGTCCTGAATGAAAGCGCTGAACGTCCGGAAGGCGCGGGACGCGGGCTCCATGGTCATGATGCGCCCGGCCTGGGTTTGGTGGTACGTCCGGCGGAATCCGGCGCCCCACACGAGGTCGTGCCTGCCGGTGACGCGGACATGATGCTGCGCGTCCACGTCCAGGATCCGGGAATACCCGGCCTGGAAAAAGGAGTCCTTCCTGCGGGTTCCGTTGACAGAAACCCTCAGGTCAAAATCGGATCTGGGCGAGAAGACGCGCCGCCAGCGGCCGGACACATGCCCGGTCTGCGTGTGGGCCCGGTAGTCCGGTCCCTCGATGGCAATGTCCGGCACCAGGGTCGGATTCCCCTCCTGGCCGATATCCGCGTCACACGCTTCGCCCTGCAGGGTCAGGCTGTTCTTCCGCGAGGCTTTCCAGTCCAGCCTGAATCCGCCGGCCTGCCGGTTCCAGTGGTCGCCCGCAGGTCCGCCGCCGGAATTGATGAATCCGTCATGCCGGATCGCCCTTCCGTACACCCGGTAGAACGCCTTTTTACCGATCGCGCCGCCCCAGCGGCCGGACAGCAGGGCCCTCTGCTCCGTGCCCGTTCCCGCGCCGAGAGAGAGTCCCTGGGTTTCGGCCGCCTCCCGCGTGGCGATGCTGATCACGCCGTTCATGGCGCCCGCTCCCCAGAGCGTGGCGCCCGGCCCGCGAACGACTTCGATGCGGCTCACTTCCTCCGGCGCGATGTCCATCGACTCCCAAAGCACGTTCAAAAAAACCGGCGAGTACAGGCTCATGCCGTCGAGCAGGACCAGCACCTTGTTCGAGTACAGGCCATTGAACCCGCGGCTCGACAGCGCCCACTTGCTGGCGTCGAGCCGGCCCACTTCCATGCCCGGCACCTGCCGGAGCGCGTCCGGGACGTTCTCGGCCCCGGTCCGGCGCATGTCGTCCCAGGTCACTACGTCCACGGCCGCCGCGATTTCGGAGAGCCGGCCCGGCTTGCGCGTGGCCAGCGAAACGCGCACGTCCATCAGCTCTTCGAGGCTCAGGTCCGTGAGGTCGCGGCCCCCGGTCTGACCGGCCGCTGAGGCCGAAAACATCAGGATCAATCCGAGCGTGGCCGCGGATTTGAAAAAAACACCACGGAAACAGACACGGAGGTACACGGTAAAAGAATGTGTGATCGATTTATTCATGAATGACAGTCCATGTTAAAACGAAAGTCCGCAAAAATTCCAATGTCTCCATTATTTTCTATTCAAGCTCTTTCCGTGTCCTTGTCCGTGGTGATTTGTTCGCCTGCGTATCCACTCACCTCGGCACCAGGCGGAAGCTCGCTCCGCCGTACACCCCGCGCTCCACAGCCGTGGCTCCGAACGCCGCGGGCGACTCGTCGAATTCCCGGTGTGTCCGGCGCGCGAGATTCTGCCCGGTCACGTACAGCTCGAGAAAGGACGCAGGCCGGAACGCCACGCGGACATCGACGCCGGTGTATCCGGGAATCGCCATTCCGGGCAGTTCATCCACGATCCGGGCCATGACATCTACATCCACGCTCCGCGAGGGATTCCACGAACACCGCAGGGACCCCATCCAGTCCGGGCTCTTCCCTTCCTTGCTCTTCAGCCAGGCATTCACGATGTCCTTGTCCAGGCCGAGACTCTCCTGAAAATAACGGAAACGGCCGAGCATGTCGCGGCTCGGGTCGAGCCGCATGTCGAGACCGGACACGGACATCCGGCAGCGGAAAGCCGTCCCGACGCGGCCCTCAGCGCTGAATTCCGCTCCGGTCACGGTTCCACTCATGGCGTTATCCAGGTAGAAGGGAATTTCCACGGCGACCGGGTTTTCAATCAGCCGGATTTCGCCGATATTGTAGGCGTGGACGTTCCGGTACACGTTGTGATAGGCATTGACCCCGGCCTTGAACCCGGCGGCCGGGCGGACCTGCCAGCCGCATTCAAAGGCCGTCAATTCCTCGGGCGCCAGGTCCGGATTGCCGTTGATGCTCATGCGCAGCATCGGCATGTCATAGTGGATGGACAGGTCGTAATCCGCGGGGTCCGGAAGCCGGACGGCCCTGGACGCCGCGGCCCAGAACGAATGGCGGTTCAGGGGCATCCACATCAGCCGCACGTTGGGCTGTGTTTCGAAACCGCTGAAATCATTGTGTTCCACCTTGGTACCCGCGGTCAGCAGCAGGCGCCTGCGGATCAGTTCGATCTCATCCTGCGCAAACACGCTGGTGGTGCGGAATGTGCGGTTCTGCGGGTTCATGGCCGCCATCAGGTCCGCATCCATGCGGTTCCGCGTGAAGCGGAACCCGAAGCCCCAGACCGCGTCATGACGGCCGATGCGGAAATGGTGCTGGCCGTCGGCGTCCA
>CAZNXX010000120.1:0-9011 GCA_964577095.1 uncultured bacterium
CAGCGAGCGCATTCCCCCGCTTCGCGGGACCAGGCAATACGATTTTTACTGATTGAAGGCCCGCGTTTTGTAAGCGGCGATCCATGGGTGGTTTGGAGGAAGGATTTAATGTAGGTCCGAAATGCCGAGCCCCTGAAGGGACGGAGCTTTCGGACTTTTCAATAAACAACAGATCGGACCCTGCCATGAAAAAACTCACCCGTCTCCTTCCTGTCCTTCTGCTTGGCGCAATGGTTTCCGCCTCCGGTGCCGGGCCCGGGGACGACGGCCGCGTTGAATCTCTTCTCGGCCGCATGACAATCGAGCAGAAAATCGACTTTATCGGAGGGTTCGAGGACTACTGCATCCGTCCGATGCCCGAATTGGGCATCCCGCGGATTCTCATGGCTGACGGCCCGCTCGGCGTGCGGGGCAAGACGCCCTCCACTGCCTTCCCGGCCTCCATCGGACTGGCCGCTTCCTTCGACACATCCCTGGCGCGGCGGGTCGGCGCCGCGATCGGCATGGAGGCCCGTTCGAAGAACGTGCAGGTCATGCTCGGGCCCGCCATGAACATGCACCGCGCTCCCCAGTGCGGCCGCAATTTCGAGTACCTCGGCGAGGATCCCCTGCTCGCGGGCCGCATCGCGGTGCCGTACATCCGGGGCCTTCAGGCGCAGGGCGTCATGGCCACGGCCAAGCATTACGCGGCCAACAACCAGGAATACGACCGGAACAACGTGTCGTCCGACATGGACGAGCGCACGCTCCGCGAGATCTACCTGCCCGCTTTCAGGGCCTGCGCGACAGACGGAAAAGCCGCGGCTTTCATGACTTCGTACAACCTGCTCAACGGCGTGCACGCGTCCCAGCACGACCAGCTGATCAACCGGATCCTGAAAGACGAGTGGGGATACGACGGCATCGTGATGTCCGACTGGTCCTCGGTGTACGACGGCGTCGCCGCGGCCAACGCCGGCCTCGACCTCGAGATGCCGTCCGGCAAGTTCATGAACCGCGACACGCTCCTGCCCGCCGTCCGGTCCGGCAGACTCGCGGAATCCGTGATTGATGACAAGGTCCGCAGGATCCTCAGGCAGTACGCGCGATTCGGATTTCTCGACAACGCCGATCTGGCCAAAGGATACAATCTTGATTCTTCTTTCGTCCGTTCCGCCGCGCTGGACGCGGCGCGGGGCGGCATCGTGCTTCTAAAGAACGAGGCCGGGTTTCTGCCGCTGAATCCGAAAACGGTCCGGAAGATCGCGATCATAGGCCCGAACGGCCACCCGGCTGTCACGGCTGGAGGCGGCAGTTCACAGGTGACCTCGGCCGTTTCCCTCTCGCTCGTCGAAGCGGTGCGTAAAATCGCGGGCCCGGGCGCGGTCGTGACGCATGAAACCGGGCTGATTCCGTCCGGACCGGAGGAAGCGGCGTTTTACGAATCGTCCGGGTTCACGACCCAATCGGACGGCCAACAGACCGCGGGACTGAAAGCCGAGTTCTTCTCGGGCCGCTGGCCCGAGGGAAAGGCGGACGCGGAAACCGTTCTTCCTTTCGTGAACAGAACCTTCACGGACAGCATCCCGGGCGTGAAAAAAGGCCGCATGTTCGTCCGCTTCTCCGCGACCCTGACGCCTGAAAAATCCGGACCGCACCGGTTCGTGGTGTCGAGCGACGGCGGTTTCCGCCTGACCGTGGACGGCAAGCCGGTCACAGGCATGTGGTGGGGCAGGGGAGAGAACAGCCGCGCCGCGATCGTGAACCTCGAGGCGGGCCGGCCCTGCGCGGTGGAACTCGGTTTCATGCAGAGGGGAGAAAAGGGAACGATCCGGCTGGGATACGAAGGCCCAGACGCGGTCGCGGCGAAAATGGCCGAGGCCGGCAAAAGGGTGCGCAAACTCGCGGCCGAAAGCGACTGCGTGATCCTGTCGGTCGGGTTCAACCCTGAAACCGAAGCCGAGGGCTCGGATCGTTCCTTCGGGCTCCCGCCTGAGCAGGAGAAGCTGGCGTTTGAAACCATCCGAACCGGCGCGAACGTGATCGCCGTTCTGAACGCGGGCGGCAACGCGGACATCGCGGCCTGGGCCGGAGGCGCGAAGGCCCTGATTCACGCCTGGTATCCGGGGCAGGAGGGCAATCTCGCGGTCGCTGAAATCCTCTTCGGCCTGACGAATCCATCGGGCAAGCTTCCGGTCAGCATCGAGAAACGCTGGGAGGACAACGCGACTTTCAGCAGTTACCACGATCCGGACGGGGACAAGAAGGTATTCTATTCCGAGGGCGTGTTTCTCGGTTACAGGCATTTCGACACCCGCGGCGTGGAGCCCCTGTACCCGTTCGGCCACGGGCTGTCGTACACAACGTTCGAATACGGCAAGCTGAAGACGGACCGGAAGGAATTCAGAAGCGGGGAGACTGTGACCGTGTCCCTCACGGTCAAGAACAGGGGCAGGCGGGAAGGCGCCGAGGTCGTCCAGCTCTACGTGGCCGATCCGGTCTCTTCCATTCCACGGCCGCTGAAGGAGCTGAAGGGGTTCGCGAAAGTGAGCCTGAAGCCCGGAGAGAAAAAAGAAGTGACGATCACGCTCGGCCCGGACGCCTTCCAGTTTTTCCATCCGGAGAAGAAAGCCTGGACCGCCGAGCCCGGTGAATTCGTGCTGATGGCCGGAGCGTCGTCGAAGGACATCCGGTCGAAGGCGCAGGTGAAACTGGTCGGGGAATGAAAGAGCGTTCCGGGTTCCGAATTCCGGGTTCCGGGTTGTATTCATGTGAATGAATGTCATTCCCGCATTCTTCAAGCGGGAATCCATGGGTGGGGGGAGGAGTTGTAGGGTGGGCCGCAGGCCCACCTCTTCGATCCTTCCAGTATTTTATTCAATCTATTAGAGAAATGGGGCAGAAGCCCCAAAAACAATCGCCTGGGGCTATGAAGCCCCGGGCGATCCGAAATTAGGGCATATACTATCGGATTTACCTGATACTAATTCAGATATTTTATTTTGGATATTTTTCCCGAATATCTTGGAATTTCCTCCCTCTGATAATGACATAAATTGTGAATTAAATTAGCGTTGTTTATTGTGCCGGGATTTCCTAATATATACTCGAAACCTATACGGAGGAGGAAATCCCCATGGTCGTACACAAAAGGACCAAATTGACGCCTGTTACCCGAGAAGCCATCTATAACGACTATTCCCATAACCGCATCAGAGTCTGTGATCTGATGCGAAAGTACCAAGTAACCGCACCCACGATCTACCGAGTGCTGAAGCGAGGACGGGTCAAAGACTTTTCAGTACACAAGAGCATCAACCACAAGTACCGTTGCCTGAAATGGGGCATCAAACGACTCTCCAAGATCGAGACTGAGATTGAAGAGAGGCTGAAAAACCAGGCCAAACGGTACAACAAAGACTATCCAGGTCAAATGATCCACTTTGACTCGAAACGGCTTCCACACCTGGAGGGTCAAACCACGCAAAGTCCACAGGAATATCTATTTGTGGCTGTTGACGACTTCTCCAGGGAGTTGTAGGGTGGGCCGCAGGCCCACCTCTTCGATCCTTCCAATATTTTATTCAATCTATCAGAGAAATGGGGCAGAAGCCCCAAAAACAATCGCCCGGGGCTGTGAAGCCCCGGGCGATCCGGTTCAAGCGGCAGTCAATAACCTCCCTGAGGCTTTAAGCCTCCGGGAGGTTATATCCATCCTATTCCACTTTCACCATTTTCAAAGATGCCTTCCGGCCGCCTCCGGTCAGCACCGCCACATAGATGCCGGAACCGGCCTCCAGGCCCCGATCGTCCATGCCGTCCCATTCGGCCGTGTGTGTTCCGGCAGGGCAGCGGCCCTCCCTCAGAACCCGCACCCTCTGGCCCAGCACGTTGTACACGGCCAGCGTCACGTTCCCGGGCTCTGAAATCGAATACCGCAGCTCAGTCGAGGGATTGAACGGGTTCGGGAAATTCCGGCCCAGAATGAACTCCGCCGGCATCTCTTTCCTGTCCTCGACCCCCGTGCGGTCGTAGTCCGACCCGTCGTAGGGAACCGGGTTGGTCGTTCCCGTGATGTTGTTCCGGGCCGTGAACTCGAGTTTGTTCCCGGACAGGAACTTCACCGTTCCCAGATAGCTCGGCGTGTTCCACACGGCGTCCTTCAGCACGGCCGCCCACTGCACCGTCGCCTGGCGCCGGCCCCGCTTGTCGTTGTCGTGCTGGTTGATCGCCAGGCCGAAAATGCTCCCCGCTGCGGGCGTGATGTGCTCGCTCCCGCTCACGATGGCCGACCATTTGACGGCCAGCTCCAGCGCGTATCCGCCTGCGACGGTCTTCCGGAAGTAGTACTTCTGGTCTGCTGTCAGGCCGCTCAGGTTGTCCTCCTTCGAAACGCCCGGAGTCGTCTTGTCCAGGGCGGTCAGGCGCGCCTGCAATATCGAATTCGCCGCGCTGGTGGGCTGCGGGTCGAAGTTCAGCTCGAGGCAGTCCTCCTCCCACACGTTCGCGGAGTTCGCGCCCAGCGTGTCGTCCCGAACCTCCTCGTACAGGTACAGCCAGTCGGCGTCCCACGCGGTCCAGATCTTCGCGGACAGGTCCGCGTCGTTCACCGGCGAGCCGTTGTCGTTGTAGTCGTAGTACCGGAGCTGAAGGTATCCGTCGGACGGACCAGTCAGGCCGGTGTAAATCCAGTCCCTGTTCCCGTCGATGTCGCAGAGCATGTCCGAACACACTGAGCTGTTATACGGAATCGGGTTCTCTGTTCCCGTGATGTTGTTCCTCGCCTCGAGTTTCAGCCTGTTCCCGGACAGCAGAGTCGCTTTTCCGAGGTAGGCGGGCGTGTTGTACACCGCGTTGAGCATGACCGCGGCCCACTCCACCGTCGCCTGGCGCCTGCCCCGGCCGTCGTTGTCGTGCTGCTGAATCGCGAATCCGAAAACCCTTCCCTCCGTGAGGTTCACGCCCTCCCCATTGGCCGTGATCGCGGACCACCGGACCTTCAATTCCAGCGCGTACCCGCCCGGGATGATGCGACGCGCGATCTGTTTCGACAGGTCCGGAACCGTATTGATGTTGTCGTCCGCCAGAACCCCGGCAGTCGCGATGGTCAGGGCGGTTAACCGGCCGTACCAGACCGAATTGACCGACGCGTCCGTAGGCGAGGGATCCACGTAAAACTCGAGGCAGTCCTCCTCCCACCCGTTGGCCGAGCTTCCGGAGACCGTGTCGTCCATGACCTCCTCATACAGGTACAGGTAATCGCCGTCCCACGCGGCCCAGATCTCGGCCGAAAGGTCCGCGTTGTCCACGGGCGCCCCGTTGTCGTTGCTGGCGCACGACGGGATACGCAGATAGCCGTTCTCCGGCCCGGTGAGCTGGGTGTAAAACGCGTCCTTGTACCCGTCGACCGTGACGATGGAGCCCTCTCCCGGAGGAACGACGGCGAAAACGTCGCTGTAGTCGTTGATCCGGTCGTCGCCGACCGCGGTAATGCCGATCATGTAATCCGCCCGGACTTCCTGGTCCGCGGGGATGTGCCAGGTGTAGCTTCCATTGTTCGGCGCATTGGCCGCGAGGAGCTGGTATGAAGAGCCCTTCTGCGCCTCGATCTTCACGTTCGAGATCGGATCGCCAGTCGTCGTCCAGGTGATCGTCTGTGTCGATCCCTGGGCCCATTTGATGCCCCAGGTGCCCGGATTGGTCACCGTGATGTGGCTGGGGAGGGGGTCGATGACCTGTATAACGTAACCTGTGACTTTCGTCTCATGCAGGGAACCGCTCATCTTGCCGACCCCCACGCCCAGGGAAGACAGACCTGTCGGCGCGTCAGAGGGAATCGTCACGGGAATGGAATACGAGCCGTCCGTAGTGTAGGCGGATCGGTCGTGTACATAATAGTAAGGGTAATCAGGGTGGATCAGAACGACTTCGATGCCGTGGTCCGGGCCTGCGCAATTGGACGTAGTAACATCAACATGATATGTTTGACCTTTTTCCCATGTTGCTCCTTCGCTGGGATATCCAATTATGATTGACCCTGAAACTGCGCTTCCCACATAGGACCCTCCAATCGCGATTCCCGTCCATCCCGCGGCCAGCACGAATACCGCCAGCCGCAGCAGCCACTTGCACCTCTTCATGACTCCTCCCTTTGGTTGTGGGTGAATTCCGGGCCGTTCACTGATTGCGCTCGTGCCGCAAGCCGGAATGCCCGCCTCCCGCGAAAGAACCGGAACACGGGAAAATCCCGGCCGCACCGGCGTGCGGAAAAGAAATACGGACCGGATTACGACGAAATGCGCGAAAACCCGGGCGTGAAGCCTGGCGCGTCCCGTCCCTTGATAGAGCACCCGTGGAGTGAAAAAATCTCAACTGGAACCGTTCGACCGGCCGCGGTAGTGTCAAATCAGGGGAAACGAATAAATAGATATACCGGTCTTCATGAAAAAAATCAAGACGAAGATCAGCGTGGCGGGAATTCAGGAAGCAGGTAATCTTTTATTGGATTCGATCTACCCCGATGGAATCGATTCCATGCTGGAGCGGCGGCCCGCGCTCGTTCCTTGAGATGCCAGGGTTTTTTCGCCGCTTTTCAACAGACTATTTGACATTCCCCCTCCAAATCATTAAATTGCATATATTAGTGTGTATGGGGAGGGTATATTTTTATTGAGTTTAGTTATCGTTTAAGTCGCCGATGACTTTCATCTCAAGTATAATTTAAGGTAAAAAATGAGAAAATCATCCAACATCACGCAGGCGCAGATCGCCAAGATGCTGAACATCTCCACGGTCACGGTTTCCAAGGCCCTGCGCAACCATCCCGACATTTCGTCCGAAACCATACACCGCGTCAAGAAGCTGGCCGACGAAATCGGATACACGCCCGATCTCATCGCGCGCGCCCTGTCCTCGCGGCGCTCGAACATCATCGGCGTGGTCGTGCCCGAAATCGACCACACCTTCTTCTCGGCCGTGACCAAGGGCATTTACTCCGCGACCAAGGACCAGCAGTTCCAGGTTCTGCTCACGGTGTCGCACGAGGACGAGCAGCGGGAGATCGAAAACCTGCACACGCTGGTCGCCATGCGCGTCGACGGCATTCTCATTTCCATTTCCGAGACGACGCAGAACAACAGCGTGTTCAAGATGATCCGGCGCAAGGGCGTTCCGCTGGTGTTCTTCGACCGCTACATCCACGATCCGGACTTCACGCGCGTGATCGTCGACGACCGCAAGGGCGCGGCGGACGCGGTGGCGCATCTCGTGTCAAAGGGCCGCCGGACGATCGCGCATCTCGGCGGCACGCCGCAGGTGTCGGTGTCCATCGAGCGGCTCGCGGGGTACAGGGAGGGCCTGGAGGCCGCGGGCATTGCGTTCGACGAGAAGTGGGTCGTCGCGTGCGGGTTTTCGGAGGAGGAAGGGTACAAGGGATTCATGGAGCTGGTGAAGAACGCGGGCAGGCCGGATGGGGTGTTCGCGGTGAACGACCCGGTGGCGATCGGGGTGTACGACGCGGCGCGCGAGCTGGGGATGCGCATTCCCGAGGATCTCGGAGTCGTGGGATTCTCCGACCTCACGATGGCGAAGTACATGTCTCCGCCGCTGACCACGGTGCATCAGCCCGCGCTCGACCTCGGCAAGGAGGCCGTCCGCGCGCTGTTGGAGGCGATCCAGAAACCCGACTCCTACGTGCCCCGCGAAATCGTCATGCCCACGAGGCTGGTGGAGAGGGAGTCGGGGTGAGGATCAATGAGGCAGCCAGAAGCCTGGTTATTTCCGATTATTCTGGATGATCGGATGTTGGGCATCCGGCCGCTCCGACGGGTTTGATTCTCCGCCGCTTGTCTCCATTGATTCGTAAATCAATTTGCTCGATTCCGCCCGGCGGGGCCGTCAATGATCCAGAAATTGAAGAAATGGGTCCCGCGCTGCGGGCCGGCAGGGAGCTTCAATCTGATGCTGTGATCCGCTTTGGCATGGGGCATCATGCGAAAAGATGAGTCTGCGCGACTGCGTCGCCTGGTCCCTCGTCTCTTCGTTGAAAAAACATGGAAAACTTCAGCGTTTCATCTGACGAGCATATCCTTCAGCGTCACTTCAGGGTGCCGGTAACGTTCGTATTTCGGCGTCTTCTTGCCGTACTGAATCGCCTCCTGCGGGCACCATTGCAGGCAGGCGAAGCACTGCTCGCATCGCCTGTTCCAGACCGGCCTGCCGCCTGATTCTTCGAACGTGATGTTATCCGCCGGGCACACCTTTCCGCAAATCCCGCACGCATTGCATTTCTCGTCCGCACGGAATGAACGGTCCATTTCCGGTACGCGGGAATACGACATGGTGTAGATGCCGGTGTAGAGAATGCGCTGCCACAGCGGCCCTTTTTCCACGGGCCGGATCTCCCTGTTTTTCACGGCTTCGGCAATGGCCGCCAGTTTTGTTTTTGCCGATCCAAACCGGGCTTCCTGTTTCTCCTTCGGGCCGGGGCCGCCCCAGGGTATGTAATTGGAAGGCATGGTCAATCTAAATCCGGATGACAGATCCGTTCCTTTTTGCTTCAGTTCCCGTCTCAGTTGGACCAGTGTGTTCGATACCTGCCCTGCGTTCACCGCGATCGCGTAGCAATACTCCGGTTTTGACTCAGCCACGGTTCCCAGAAAACTGCGCACGGTTCTGGGAAGCCCCCAGATATGAACGGGGAAGACCAGGCCCACGATCGACGAAGGGGGAATCGTCCGGTTCTCTTTTCTGCAAAAGGGGATGGAAATCAGCTCCGCGCCGCCGATGGCCTGGCTGAGGGCCCGGGCGGCCCAGAGGGAATTGCCGGTGCCGGTATAATAGTAGATGACATTCGCCATGAGGGGCTCCTTGTCTGAAGATTCGAACGGGGGTGCACAGGAACGGTTACAATAAAAGTATCGATTCTGTTGCGGAATGTCAAGAGAGGAAACGATCCCATGCCATATGAACCTCCCGCGGGGTCATAACAGTCCGCGGGAGGTTTATTCTTATTGTCAAGAGATGAAAGCGCC
>CAZNXX010000121.1:0-8979 GCA_964577095.1 uncultured bacterium
GAACAACTGCAGGTCATCGTGGACAGGCAGGATATCACTCCCGAACAGAAACTGGACGGCCTCATCGATATGGTCTTCGGTGTCCTGACCAATAATCCTTCCCTGGCAATCGTATTCGTGAACGAACAATCGCATCTCATCCAGAAAGGTGTGGGCGATTTTAACGTGTATTACGAAAACTTTCTGGATCTTGGAGAAAAAGTCCTGCAGGAAGGAATGGACAACGGTGAGTTTTCCCCTGACATCAATTTGAAAATCATACGTTTGTTCACATTCGGGGGGATGCATCATCTCATTCAGAAATGGGCACAAAGTCCGGATTCATATCCGGCCGAAGTGATGAGACAACAGGTTAAATCATTGATAAAAAAGGGAATAAAAATCTGACATTTTTTAGGGGGCAATTTTTTTTCCATAAAAATGAATTGTGATTCATTATACACTAACCAAATCTTCAAAGGAGTATTCAAGATGAGGAACAGAAAAATGTTCATCTGGATGCTGGCCCTGCTCTGTCTGAGCGGCCGGTCTATGGCCCAATCCCCCGATTTCTCGGTCGGGATACTCTCGAGCCATTTCCACAATTACAAATCGAACCAGCGGGTCAGCGACATCCGGAACCCGTTCGGCTACGGCGCCGTGGTGGGCTGCCGACTCAACGACGCCCTCTCGCTTGGATTCACCGGCGAGTACTTCAGCGGCGGAATGGAACACCGCCCCGGAGACGAAACCGCCTACCGCGGAAGCCTCTCCTTTTTCGTGTTCCCGGTCCGATCGGACCGTCTGAAGCCGTACCTGTCCGCGGGTCTGGCAGCCACGCACCGCACCGTCGAGAACTCGGACGGCGGTGACACAGTCACGAACCGGCTGCAGATCCGCGAGGGCCTGGGTGTCGACTTCGCCATCCTGCCCGCGATGTCCCTGAATTTCGACGTCGCGGCGTACAGCGACGGGCTGAAATTTCTCGGGCTGGCCAATTCCTTCGGCCTGAGGGTCGCGCTCTAGAGAGGGTTCCGCCTTCCGAGGCCGCGGGCCTTGTCCCCGTTCTGCGGGAAGAGGAACCCGTCGGCCATGGGAGGCCCCTCCCTCTGCCCGACACGAAGTTCATCCTGCGGGCCCGATTCAATCATCTGTTTGGGGTCCTCGTGACCCTCCTCCCGCCCCGGGGTCCGGATTTACGGGCCTCGGGGCTTTCTTGATCCGCATCCGGCCGGGACCGGCGTCAGGATTCTTCGCGACGGAGCGCCACCAGGAGTGCTGCGAGTTTTCGGAAATCCGCACCTGCTGGCGGTCTCCGCCCGGCCGGGGCATGCATCTCTTGCTTCCGCCCGATCCGGTCATGCGGAGCCTTCATCCCGGTTCATCCTATCTTCTCCTTGACTTTGGCCGCAAATTCCTTTATACTGTTTTCGGCTTCAGACGAAACACAATACCACTCCCACTATGTCAAAAAAGAAAAGACACGGCCATTCGGACACGCTCCGGGAGGTTCCAAACCTCCCGGAGCGTCCAACGCGTTTCCCGCTGAGAACCGCGGGCTTCGCATTCGGCGTGATGCTGACCGCGGCCGTATTTTTCTTTTACGCGAGAGCCGTCCGGCCCGAGCTCATCCATTTCAATCAGCAGCCCGTGTTCTTCGCCGATCCATCCTTCATGGCCGAGAGGCTTCACCTCCCCGGCGGTTTCCTCGATTTCATCGCCGCGTTCCTGACGGAACTGTTCCGCTGGAGATGGCCGGGCAGTCTCGTTCTCACGGGACTCGGACTGACGGCCTGCCTGCTCCTCTTCAGGCTGATGGGGCCCGGACGGTGGTGGGCCGCTGCCGTGCTCCCGGCCCTGCTGCTCGCCGCGGCCCAGGCTCGATTCGATTACCCGGTCGTGAAAACCCTCTCCGTCCTGCTTGGCCTGGAGGCATTCATTCTGTTCCGCGGCCTCGCGCCTCATAATCGGGCGGCCCGTTTCGGGACCGCTGTCGCGGCCCTGATGCCGGTTTACTGTCTCTCGCCCGGCGCCAGCCTGCTTTTCGCTGCGCTCATCATCATCCGTTTTCTAACGGACAGCAGGATAAAAATCGCAACCCGCATCGTATCCTCAGCCGGCATTGCTGGAGCCGCCGCCTTCATCCCATGGGCCGCCGCACAGTGGTTCTATCTCGTATCGGAACGGAACGCCTTTCTGCGCCACTCGGCTTTCTGGCGCACGGACGTGTTCGGAGCGGTACAATCGACCGGTTTCCCATTGGACCTCGCTGCCGTCGTCTGCATCCTCGCGCTCGCGGCTGTCGCCATGATCGTGAAACAGGACGGAGAGCACGGACGGACCCGTATCGGACCGCCCGTGCTCCACGCGGCGCAGGCGGCTGCGCTCCTGTTGCTCCTCGTCCCGGCCGGCAGGCGTGCTGTGGACCGGGATGAGCGGGAATTCCTGGCTGTCAGGCTCGCGGCCCACACCGGCGAATGGGAACAGGTGACCAGACGGATGACCGGCCCCACGGCCCGATTCCCGATCAGCCTCTGTCATTTCAACCGGGCCCTGTGGCATTCGGGAAGGCTGGGTTCGGATTTCTTCGCATTGCCGGGTAATTTTCATGGAAACGGTCTGTTCCCGGATCGGGACAGCCGCTTTCAGGCGCCGCTCGACTGCAGTGATCTTTACCGTGACCTGGGACATGTCAATGAGGCCAAACGCTGGGCGTTCGAGGCCCTGACTCTGTACGGCGAATCCGCGGATGTCTTGAAGCGTCTCGCCGAAACCCACATCGTCTCCGGCCAGGATTCGGCAGCGGCGCGGTTTCTGGACCGGCTCAGCCTGAACCCGGTTGCCAGGGGCTGGGCGGACCGGCAGCGGAAAATCCTGTCCGGATCCGCACCGGAGACCGGCGCGGCCCGCATGCGGGGGAAGACCGGGGAAATGCCGGAAGCGGATTTCATCGTGGACAGCCGGAATCCCGGCAACGACATGGAAAAACTCGCGAAGGCCGCGCCGGGCAACCGCATGGCAGTCGATTATCTTCTGATGTCGAACCTGATTGACCGGGACCTGCGGGCGTTCACCCGGAACCTGGTCCGCTTCCGGCCGAACCTTCCGGACCCGCTTCCCGCCCTGTACGAGGAGGGGCTGATCGCCGCGCTTTCTGCGGCCAGAACCGCGGACCCGGCCGCGGCTTCCATCCCCATCCGCAAAACGACTTTGGACCGCTTCGCGGATTTCGAGCGGATTCTCAAGACACATGGCCTGCGCAGCGGGGAAGCGGCGGCAGACTTCAGCCGCAGGCACGCGGCCACCTACTGGTACTATCTGTTGTACACGAAGCCCGCCGAATAAGGACAGCGGAACGGACCGAAACATGAACTTTTCCCGCAAACAATACGGCGCAACGGCCGTGTTCCTGGCGCTGGGCCTCATTTTCGCGTGCGCGGCTCTGCACGAAACCCGGCCCGCCGAAGGAGAAGCGGCCTCAGCCGGAAGGCGTCCGCGTATCTCCCCGGATTACGCGGACGTGGTCATGCCGCCCAATATCGCGCCCCTCAATTTCCGCATTCTCGAACCCTGCGACAGGGCCGTGCTGACCCTGGAACCGGAGAATGGCCCGGCCGTGGAGGTGAAGTCCGGGGACGGTGCGTTCCGCATCCCGATCAAGGTCTGGAAAAACCTGCTCAGCCGGAACAAGGGCCGGCTTCTCACGTACCGGGTGCGGGCGGAAAAAAGCGGCCGCTGGATCGCCTACGCGCCGTTCGCCAACCGCGTTTCTGAGGAACCGATCGACTCCAGGCTGGCCTACCGGCTCATCAACCCGGCGTTCAGCCTGTGGACGGTCATGGGCCTGTATCAGCGCAATCTCGAGACATTCGACGAAAAGCCGATCCTGCTCAACCGCCTGACGCAGGACAACTGCATGAACTGCCATCATTTCAAATCCAATGACCCGGAATTCGTCATGCTGCACCTGCGGGGCGGAAAGGGATCGGGCACCCTGATACGCACGCCGGACGGCATGCGCAAAGTCGACACCTCCACGGATTTCAACAAGGCCGGCTCCTACCCGGCCTGGCATCCGGACGGCGGACTCATCGCATTCTCGGCCAACAGCCTGACCATGTTCTTCCACAGCCGGGGCGAGAGCCGCGATGTGCTCGACGCGAAATCGGATATCGTCGTGTACGACATCGGCCGCAACCGCGTCACATCCGCGGCCGGGCTCGCGGACCCGGAACGTCTCGAAACCTTCCCGTGCTGGGCGCCGGACGGCCGCGTCCTGTATTTCTGCGCGGCGGACAGGCTCGAACGGTACGTGGGCATCCGGTATGGCCGCGAGGACCTGTTCTGGGAAACCATTCGGTACGATCTGATGCGAATCGCCTATGACCCGGAAACCGGCGCCTGGGGCGTGCCGGAAACCGTTCTGTCCGCCAGGCAGGCGGGCGGCAGTGTCACCGAGCCCCGTGTTTCACCGGACGGCCGGTTCCTGATGTTCACGCTGGCCGATTACGGCAACTTCCCCGTTTATCTCGAAAGCGCGGACCTGCACCTGCTGGACCTGCGGACCGGAAGCACGAAAAGACTCGAATGCAACAGCGGCCGCACCGAGAGTTTCCATTCCTGGTCGGGCGGAGGCGGCTGGTTCGTGTTCACTTCGAAACGCATGGACGGCCTTCTCGGCCGGCCCTTTTTCAGCAGGCTGGATTCCGCCGGAGCGGCCTCCAAACCGTTCGTCCTGCCCCAGGAGAATCCGGCATTCTACGACACTTTTCTGAGAACCTACAATGTGCCCGAACTGGCAGGCGGCGAAATCCGCATCGATCCGCGGGACTGGGCCCGTACCGGCCTCGCGGGCCCCGCGGTCAAGGCCGAGCTGGACCCGGCCCTCAAGCCCCTGACCGGACCAGCCGGCGCTGCTGAGAGCCCGGACCTGTACCACAAGGCGAAGCGGTGACATGAAAGCCAGGCCCGGGGACACCCAGCCCCTGTCGCGCCGGCGCAGGGCGCTGTTCACGGCCGGCCTCGCGCTCCTGCCGATTCTCATCCTTGCCGGGCTGGAAGCCGGGCTCCGGGTTTTCGGCTATGGCGGGAACCTGTCCCTGTTCGTTCCTACGCCGGACGCAGCCTCGCCCTATTACGGCGTCAACCGGGACGTCGGCCGGCGCTATTTCCGCCTCACTTCCTTCAATCCCTCCCCGCGCAAGGACCTTTTTCTCAGGGAAAAACCCGCGAACGGGTTCCGCGTCTTCGTGCTCGGCGAATCCTCGGCCGCGGGATTCCCGTACGGCAACAACGTGACCTTTCCGCGCATCCTGAACCGGCGTCTGGCCGACGCGTTCCCGGAGAAACGCGTCGAAGTCGTAAACACGGCCATGACCGCGGTCACCAGCTATACGCTGCTCGATTTCATGGACGAGATTCTGGCTCAGAAGCCGGACGCCCTGGTCGTGTACGCGGGCCACAACGAGTTTTACGGAGCCCTGGGCGCGGCATCGATGGAGTCGCTGGGGCGGAATGGGAATGTCGTTCGGGCCTGGCTGAAGCTGAGGCGGTTCCGCACCTTCGTCCTGGTCCGTGACGCCGTGGGGTTGGTTCAGAGGGCGGCGGCCTCCGGGCGGCGCTCCGATCGATCCGGCGGCGGGGACGCCATGGAGACGGAGATGTCACGCATCGCGGACGACCGGCCGATCCGGCTGGGAAGCCCGGTTTACGAATCCGCGAAAAGGAACTTCCGCCGCAACCTCGGCGACATCCTCCGCAGGGCCTCGGACGCGGGCGTGGCCGTATTCATCGGCGACCTCGCGAGCAATGTGCGCGACCAGGCGCCTTTCATCTCCGAACCGTCCGGCAGCCTGCCGGCCGCGGGGGACGTGTTCCGCGAGGCACGCGGGATCGAGCGTTCAGGACGGTTCGACGCGGCCCGGGCCGCTTATCTGCGGGCCAAGGACCTGGACGGCCTTCGGTTCCGCGCGGCCGAGGAGTTCAATGAGGTGATACGGGAGGAAGCGGCCCGGGCCGGCGCGACTCTTGTGGAAGTGAAAGCGGCCTTCGAATCGGCCTCTCCGAACGGCCTGATCGGCAACTCGCTCATGCACGAACACCTGCACCCGAAGATCGACGGATATTTTCTGATGGCGGACGCGTTCTTCAACGCCATGCTGGACAAGGGTGTGCCCGCGGACCGGGCCGGCCTCGCGGTCAGGCCCTCATCCTGGTACAGAACGCATTGGGGTTTCACGGCCCTCGACAGCGCGTCCGCTGCCCTCATCGTCCATCACCTCAGGGGCGGCTGGCCTTTCCGCAAGACCGGGCGCAACACAATTCTGGAGGACTTCAGGCCGGCGTCGAAAGCGGATTCCATCGCGCTCGACATCCTGAGAACCGGATCCTCGACCCTGGAGCAGGGGCATATCGCGCTCGGCGACGCTTTTGTGAAAGCCGGGAAGATCGAGGAAGCGTTCCGCGAATATGAAGCGCTCGTGTACACCGTGCCGAATCTCGATCTCTTTTACGAGCCTGGCCTGAAAATCCTGCTCGACTCCGGCCAGTACGAACGCGGCCTGGCCTTCATGGAACAGGGCCTGGCCTTCAACGGATCCGCATTCATGTGGAAATGGGCCGGACAGCTCAGGCTCGCCCTTGGCAACACGGCCGGCGGCATTTCCGCGTGCGAAAAAGCGCTGGCCCTGTCCCCAGGTGACGGCCAGCTCGTCTACAACCTGTCACGGGCGTATTACAATGCCTCCCGGATCGGGGACGGCGACCGGATGACGGCCCGCTTCCGCGCTCTCGGACCGGACCCGGCCCTGGTCGCGGAACTGGACGCGATGCGCAAGGCGGCTGTCCAGGCCGGAAAAGATTTTGGTAGCCGCAGCCCTTCAATTCTGTATTAATCTAATCACTTGGTCCGCTCTGCGGACTTTAGGCTGCGCCTGGAGAAAATGGAGTGTTGGTAACCGCAGCCCTTCAATTCTGTATTCATATAATCACCTGGTCCGCGAAGCGGACTTTCCCGCTGCGCGGGACCAATTGATTATAATTTTGATAATTGAAGGAAGGCTGCGCTTGTCGAATACCCAAGAGGCCTGAAATGTCTTTCCGACCTTTCAGGCCTGTCCTCGAACGGAGAAAACCAATGAGAAACAAAACCACTCGACACCCGGCCGCGGTCCTTTCCGCAGCCGCCTGCCTGGCCCTGCTCGCCGTACCGTCCGGAACCTGCGGAGAGCAAGCGGCCGTACCGGACTCCCTGCCGGTTTACACCACGGAGCAGGACCACCGGAACATGATGGACCAGCTCGGCATCGTCTCGCTCAGACCCGGGCCGAGCGGGGACGAATCGAAACCCGATCACGCCAATTACGACACGAGCCTGGCGAACCCTTTCCCGCACTGGCCGGACGCATTGACCCTGAAAAACGGGAAAAAGGTGACAACGCCGGAAATCTGGTGGAAAAAGCGAAGGCCCGAAATCGTCGAAGATTTCGAACGCGACGTGTTCGGCCGCATTCCAAAAAACATCCCCAAAGTGACCTGGACCGTCGTCAAGACGGTCGAGACCGCAATCGGCCCCTACCCGGTGATCGGAAAGGAATTGATCGGACACGTAGATAATTCCGCCTGCCCGAAAATCAGTGTGGACATTAAACTCACGCTCGTCACGCCCGCGGACGCGGAAGGGCCTGTGCCCGTGATGATGATGTTCGGTTTCGGCGGCCTGCCGAAAGAAAAAACCGCTCCGAAAGCGGGCATCCCGGCTCCGCCGCTGCCGCCTCGGGGCTCAACCGCGCCCCCCTCTGACCCGCCGGCCCGCCAGCAGCTCATCGCGGACGGGTGGGGATACGCCGTGCTCCAGCCCGGAAGCGTTCAGGCGGACAACGGAGCGGGCCTGACCCGCGGCATCATCGGCCTGGTCAACCAGGGCCGGTTCCGCAAGCCGGACGACTGGGGCAGTCTCCGCGCCTGGGCCTGGGGCGCTTCACGCGCCCTGGATTATTTCGAGACGGATCCGGCTGTGGACGCCGGCCGCGTGGGCATCGAGGGCGTCTCACGCTACGGCAAGGCCGCGCTCGTGACCATGGCCTTCGACACGCGCTTCGCGGCCGTGCTGATCGGCTCCTCCGGCGAGGGCGGCGCCAAGCCGCACCGCCGCAATTTCGGCGAGGCTGTGGAGAATCTCACAGGGTCCGGCGAGTACCACTGGATGGCCGGGAATTTCCTGAAATACGGCGCGGACAAGTCATCCTTCGGAAGCCGCAACGCGGGGGACATCCCGGTGGACAGCCACCAGCTCCTCGCGCTCTGCGCGCCCCGTGCGACTTTCATCAGCTACGGCATTCCGGAAAAAGGCGACGCGAAATGGCTCGACCAGCAGGGCAGTTTCATGGCCGCGGTCGCGGCTGGACCGGTCTTCCGCCTGCTCGGCGCGAAGGACCTGGGCGTCGCCGGCGATTACCGGACCGTGAGAATGCCTGCCGTCAACACCGGCTTGCTGGACGGCCACCTGGCCTGGCGCCAGCACGACGGCGGCCACACGGATGGGCCGAACTGGAGGCATTTCATTCCCTGGGCGGACCGGCTTCTCGGCCACAAACCCCCAGCCCCCGCTCCCTGGCGTCCGGCTGAGAGAAAGGACGCGAACTCGCGGGCCGCCCACGCCCAGCTCCTTGAAAAAGCGGCCAAGGGCGGCATCGACGTCTATTTTGCGGGCAATTCCATCACCCGGCGCTGGGGCGCGACGGATTATCCGCACCTGCTCGCGCATTTCAGGAGCCAGTTTTTCGGCTGGAACGCCGCGGACTTCGGATGGGGCGGCGATTCCGTGGAGAACATCCTCTGGCGGCTGTGGAACGGCGAGCTGGACGGCGTGAACCCCAAAGTCATCGTGCTCCTCGCCGGCACCAACAATGTCGGGTATGGGCCCGTGGCCGAGGGCGATTCGACGCGCGCGGCCCGCATCGTGAAAGGCATCCGGGCGGTGCTCAACGGCATGCGCGAGAA
>CAZNXX010000122.1:0-8911 GCA_964577095.1 uncultured bacterium
CCTGCCGCATGGTTTCGCCCAGACACAGTTCCCCGACTTTCCGGAAATGCTGGGGTATGTCGCTGACGAAAAACCGCGGTTCTGAAGCGGGACCGGATCCCGCGGCGATTCCATCCGTCATGAGCTTTTCCGCTACGGTCCGGGCCGTCTCCTCGGCGGAATCGATCAGAACGACGCCTTCGCCCATCACTCTCTGAATCACGGGTTTCAGGAGCGGATAATGGGTGCACCCCAGAACCAGCGTATCCACGCTTTTCCCGATGAGCGGCCGCAGGTACAGCTCGGCGACCTGACCGGTGACGTCCCCTTCCAGCCACCCTTCCTCCACCAGCGGGACGAAGAGCGGGCACGCCTGCGTGAACACCGACACGCCCGGCCGCCTGGCCGCGAAGGACCTCTCGTAGGCGCCGCTCAGCACGGTGGCCCGGGTTCCGATGACGCCGATTCGGCCGGTCCGCGTGGCGGCCAGCGCCGCCTCCACGCCCGGTTCGACGACGCCGAGCACCGGCAGGGGAAACGCCTCCTGCAGTGAATCGAGCGCGATGGACGAGACCGTGTGACAGGCCACCACGACCATCTTCACGTTCTGGCCGGTCAGAAACCGCGTGTCCTGAAACGCGAAATCGTACACCACTCGGGGCGATTTGGTCCCGTAGGGGACGCGTGCCGTGTCACCGAAATAGACGAGGTTTTCCGCCGGAAGCCGCCGCCGGATCTCACGCACCACGGTCAGGCCTCCGATGCCGGAATCGAATATCCCGATGGGCCGGATGTCCTTCATCCGATTTCTTTCTCGGATTTATTCTTGAAGCTCCGGAGGCTTTCACACAGGGCTTCGGCCACGCTCTGCTGAAAAGACCGCGTCCGGAGCAGGCGTTCCTCATGGGCGTTTGACAGGAACGCCGTCTCGACGAGAATGCCAGGCATGCTGGCGCCGATCAGCACGAGAAGCCCCATCTGATGAACGCCCTGGTCGGGAATTTTCGTCCGCCGGCCGAGGTTCTGGTTGACCAGCTCGGCGAGCTGCTGGCTCTCCTTCAGGTAGGAACTGAGCGCGATAGCGTTGAGGATATAGTCGAAATCCTGGTATTCCTGGTAGGCTTCGGGCGACTCTTCGTACTGGATCACCGAGTTCTCGCGGCGGGCGACCTCGATGGCCTGCTGGGTCTTGCCGACGCCCAGAAAATAAGTGGAATATCCCCTCGCGCTCCGGGTGGCATTGGCGTTGGCGTGGATGCTGATGAAGAGTTTGCCGCCCTGCGCGTTCGCGAACTGCCCCCGCTCCTTCAGGCCGACGAAGACATCGGTGCTCCGGGTCATGAGCACGCGGGTTTTCGGCAAAGCGGCCTTCAGCAGATCCCGGAGCCGCAGGCCGATCTCCAGGTTGACATCCTTCTCCTTCGTGCCGGACCGGCCGATCGTCCCGGGATCCCGTCCGCCGTGGCCGGGATCGATGATGATGGTGTCGATGAGCCAGCGGCTCTTGACGGCGTCCGGCACGGCCGCGGACGCGGCGATCCGGCCGGTTTTCTCGGAGGACCAGACGGACAGCGTCACGCCGTTCGCGTCGACCGACACCTGCCGGTCGATGATGTCCTTGTCGAAGAGAAAGGACAACTGGGCGGATTTGTCGAACTGGTAGGAGACCATTTTCCGGAAAATGCCGGTGATGCCCTCCGAGGCCATCTGAACGGTGTCCAGAACGCCGCCGTACAGGGTCATGTGCAGCCATCCCTGCTGCACGGAAACGGCGATGTCGCTCGGGGAAAAACGCCGGGTGGTGTGCAGGCGGATCATGACGCCGTTGCCTTTGGCTTCCGCGTCGAAATCGGTGATGTTGCGCCGCACCTTTGAAAGCAGCAGGACCCGCCGTTCCTGCTGCAGGCCGGGCCGGTACGGAAACGTGCCGCCGAGCGCGTCCAGGAAATGGGCCAGGGGAACGTAAAGCCGGCCGTTCATCGAGGCCGTGGGCAGGGCCATGTGCACGACCGCGTCGTCGATCATGATGAACGGGTTGTACGGTGATATCTTGACCGACCGGGAACCGATGCGGAGCACGGCCTTTCCGTTGCGGGCGTTGACATAGGAGGCAAATCCCAGGGCGTCGGCGAATTCCTCGACCGAAACGTACAGCACGCGTCCGCGTTCGAAGGCGGCCACGGTGTAGGAGACCGGATCACCCTCGAAGCCGATCTGGAGTTTGGCCGTGTCGGCGAACGGACCGGATCGGTCCGCGGGAAATAGGCCCAGCGTCAGCAGAAAAACAGCCGCGATCCGCGCGCCGGCCGCCGGTTTCATCCGTCCTTCCGTCTGTTCAGCCGGTCCAGGCCGCGGCCGGCTTTCCGCAGCGTCTCCCGGTCCTGTTCGGACAGCGTCTCCGATCCGTCCCGGTTGACCCGGTCGAGGATCTCGTTCACGGCCTCATGGAGCGTATCGCTCTCCTCGCGCCGCCTCACCGCGAGGCGGAACCGGCGTCTGCGCCGCCAATCGCCGAAAGCCGCGATCGGAGAGCGCACGCGACGGCCGGCAATCAGCAGAACGGCGCCCACCAGCATGCCCCCGAGATGGGCGAAATGGGCGATGCCGTCCGGACTGCCGAGCACGCCCAGCAGAAGCGACAGAAAGGCGAGGCCGAGCGCCAGTACCTTGGCCTTCATCCGCACCGGAAGGATGAAGAACAGAAGCAGATTGAGCTCGCGTTCCGGATAGGAAAGGGCGTAGGCGGCCAGGACGCCGGACACGGCTCCGGAGGCGCCGATGGTGGGAACCGGGGAGTGCGGCGTGATCAGCGCGTGGAAAACGCCGGCGCCGGCGCCGCAGATCAGAAAATACCGGAGAAAGGCGCCGAACCCCCAGTCCCGCTCCAGTTCGGATCCGAACGCCCACAGCGCGTAGAGATTGAAGAACAGGTGAATCCAGTCGCCGTGCAGAAACATGTAGGTGACGAATGTCCAGAGGCGGAGCCCGCTCCACGCGGCGGCCGGCGTCAGGCCGAAATTCCAGGTGACCGCCGGATCCCACAATAACTGCGCCACGAACCCGATGCCGTTCAGCAGCAGCAGGATTTTGATGGCCTCGCCGATGCCGCCGTCCCGCCCGAACGAGCGGAAGCGGCCGGATGAATTTCCGTATGACATGGCCCCCGCCTAGTACAGCTCGACCCGGAGCCCGCCGCGGAAACCGATGCCGGAAAGATCGACTTCCTTCCAACTGGGGATTCCGGAGATTTTCTTCCGGTCGCCCTTCACCGTGCATCCGTTATAGAAAGTCTCCAGGGTGACCGAAGAGCGGGTTCCGATGGCGAGTTCCGCTCCGGCCCGGGCCATCCATCCGAATCCGCCGAAGCGCGGATTGTCCTTCTCCTGGGTCTCGTAATTGGTGTATTTGTCGAACAGCAGCTCGTAGGACAGACTGCCACCGATGTAGTACCCCAGAGGCGGTTGGAACGGCAGGTGCAACGTGACGTTCGCGGTCAGCGGGATGATCGTGGTGGAGTATTCGACCGGCGCCAGGACACGGCGGCCTTCACTGCCGGCGCTTGTTTCAAAGGAATCGACGGATGTCGTCTCGGTGTATCCTTTATGAAAAACCGAGAAACCCAGTCCCAGGTCCACCCGCTCGTCCACGGAAATGCCGTAATTCGCGCCGAAAATCAGGCCCGCGCGGCGCGCGCCTTTGGGGTTGAACACGCCCCCCTGAACTTCCAGAAAACGCATCTCCTGGGCGGATGCGGCGCCGAACCCTGCGACGAACAGCAGAAGAGCCAGACTGCGGCTGATTTTCATGTGATTTCCTCCTTGGGCTGAAACGAAAGAACCGGTCCGGGCCGGGACGGCCCTGAGCCATTCCCGACTATTGTATGACCAGATTGACGAGTTTGTTCTTGACGACGATGGCCTTCCGCAGGGTCACCCCCTCGAGATGGCGCGAAAGCTTCGGATCTTTCCGGACAGCCTCGAGCACCGCGGCATCCTCCGCTCCGGCCGCGACTTCGACCTGCCCCCGCACCTTGCCGTTGATCTGGACGGCCATGGAAACCGTTTCGGCTTTCAGCTTCGACGCGTCCCATTCGGGCCATTTCGCGTTGAACACGCTGCCCGCGTGACCGGTCCGGGCCCATAGCTCTTCGCCCATGTGCGGGGCGAACGGGGCGATGAGCAGACAGAGGGTTTCGATCGCGTTTCGGAGAACCGCCGCATTCTGGTCGTCCGGGCCCGTGTCCTGGACGTAGAGATAGAGGGCGTTGACCAGTTCCATGACGCGGCTGATGCAGGTGTTGAACTGAAACCGGCCCAGGTCGTGCGTGACCGCCTGTATGGCGTGATGCAGTGTCCGCTCCAGTTCCGGAGATCGGACGGTCTCCCCGCCGCGGGGCGGATTCTCCAGGACCGTTTCGACGATGCGCCACACGCGGTTCAGAAAACGGTGCACGCCCTGTATGCCCTCGTCGGACCAGTCGCCTCCGACCGTGTAGTCGCCCATGAACATGAGGTAGACGCGGAACACGTCGGATCCGTACTTCTCGACGTAGGGATCGGGATTGATGACGTTGCCGCGCGATTTCGACATCTTGGCGCCGGCGTTGGTGATGACGCCCTGGTGGACCAGGCGCGTGAACGGCTCGTCGAACGGCAGCCAGCCGAGCCGGTGCAGGACCTTGGTGATGAAGCGCGCGTAGAGCAGGTGCATGACGGCGTGTTCCGAACCGCCGACGTACTGATCCACCGGAAGCCACCGCGCGACGAGCTCCCGGTTGAAGGGCGCGGTGTCGATTTCCGGATCCGGGTACCGCAGGTAATACCAGGAGGAGCAGACGAAGGTGTCCATGGTGTCCGCCTCGCGCCGGCCGGGCTTTCCGCAGGACGGGCAGGGTGTTGTCATCCATTCCGGATTCGTGGTCAGCGGCGACTGGCCGGCGCCCGTGAACTGGACCTTTTCCGGCAGAATCACCGGAAGCGCGTCCTCCGGAACGGGCACCATGCCGCACGCGTCGCAATACACCATGGGAATCGGCGCGCCCCAGTACCGTTGGCGGGAGATGAGCCAGTCGCGAATCTTGTAATTCACCTTCCGGCCCCCGGCCCGGAGCTTCTCCAGGTGCCGGATCACGGCTTCCCGGCCCGGCTCGGAGGGTTGTCCGTCGAAGGGGCCGGAATTCACCATGATCCCGGGATCCACGTAGGCTTCGGACAGCGCGCCGCGGACGGATCCGTCCGGACTGATCACCTCGGTGACCGGAAGTCCGTACTTGCGGGCGAAATCGAAATCACGCGCGTCATGCGCCGGAACGGCCATCACCGCGCCGGTGCCGTAGGTCAGAATCACGTAATCGGCGATCCAGACCGGCACCTTCTGGCCGTTGACCGGGTTGACGCAGAAGCTGCCGGTGAACACGCCCGTCTTCTCCCGTTCGGTGGACGTGCGGTCGATCTCGGACTGGCGCCGCGCGCGGTCCACGGCCGCCGCCACTTCGGCTTTCCGTTCCGGCGTGGTCAGCGGGGAAACCAGCGGATGCTCGGGCGCCAGGACCATGTAGGTGACGCCCCAGAGCGTGTCCGGCCGTGTGGTGAACACCTCGATTTCGCCGTCGCGGCCGTCGAGCGGAAAACGGACGAAAGCGCCCTCGCTCCGGCCGATCCAGTTCCGCTGCATGATCTTTGTTTTTTCCGGCCAGTCGATCCGGTCCAGCCCCTCCAGGAGCGCGTCCGCGAATTCCGTGATCTTGAAAAACCATTGTTCGAGATCCTGGCGGACAACCTCGGTTTCGCATCGCTCGCAGCGGCCGCCCTCGGCCTGTTCATTGGCCAGCACCGTCTTGCACGAAGGGCACCAGTTGACCGGCGCTTTCTTCCGATACGCCAGGCCGTTCCGGTAAAGCAGGAGAAAGAGCCACTGGGTCCATCGGTAATAAGCGGGGTCGCTCGTGTTGATCTCACGGTCCCAGTCGTACATCGCGCCCATGGTTTCCAGCTGTTTCCGGATGCTGCGGATGTTGGCCTCGGTCGATACCGCCGGATGAACGCCGACCTTTATCGCGTAATTTTCCGCGGGCAGGCCGAATGCGTCGTATCCCATGGGCTCTAGAACGCGGTATCCCTGCATGCGTTTGAAACGCGCCCAGGTGTCCGTCGGCCCGTAATTCCACCAGTGCCCGATGTGCAGCCGGTCGCCGGACGGGTACAGGAACATGACCAGACAGTACAGTTTTTTCCCGGATTCGGACAGGTCGGTCCTGTACAGCCCGGTTTCAGACCAGATTTTCCGCCATTTATTCTCTATTTCGGTAAAGGGATACTGACTCATGCCTGATTTCGCCCCTCGGTTTTGAAAAGGCCGTCGTGATTGCGAATAATATACGAATACGGAAGTGAAAAGAAAAGATTTTTCTGGTGCATTTAGTTAAAAACCAAAGGGTTGGTGCAGGAAGCACCATGCGGCGGATCTCATCAGAAGGAAAAAGAGAAAAGCTGCGGTAAAACCCGCGGGCCTTCGCCAGCGGGCGGGAAAAATCCTGGAAACCAGAAATCCGAAAGGCATCAGCGCGGACAGCCAGAACAGAACCATGGACAGCCGGCCCTCACCCATTCCAAGGGCATCCGGCAGATAATCATCCGGCACGACGAGACGCCGGCCGGCCGGCCGGCCATCCACATAGAGACCCGAATACCCGCGGTTGAAAACCGCGTCCACCCGGTGCCAGCCGCTGTCCCGGAACACGCCCGGAGCGGATGCCGCTTTGAGGGAACCGTTCGGGCCGGCCTGTTCCGTCCGCACGCGGAATACCAGATCAGCCCCGTCCTGGGCCAGCGTGAAATTTCTCTCCTGCGTGTTTCCGGAAAGGGTCACGATACGCGCCGGACCGGATTGGGCCGGATTTTCGGTCCTGAGCCGCACCGACAGCACCATTGAAGAGGCGCGCCGGACCGGATTCAAGACAGGATCCGTCGAATCGACACTCCGGAGGGGCTGCTCGCCTTTGACGCGGATTCCGGACCCTTCCCCGTTCCATTCGAGATGCTCCGCCGTCATTCGGAACACGGCGCCTTCCGCGGTTCTGGATAAAACAGTGTCTCCCCGTCCCTCCCGGAAGCCGAAATGGATCGATGGATTCCGTGATTTTTCCGTTGTCTCCCAGGCCGGAATCCCCTTGCGTCTTCCGCATCCGCCTGTCGGACCGACATTCAGGGCGATTTCACTGATGTCCCCGCTCCAGGGCCTGTCGCCTGTGGATTCATTGCCGATGATGAACGGAAATCCCGTTTCCCAGGTCTGAAAACCGTTCCGCATCGCGGGCCAGACGCACAGTCCGGCCAGACCGATGCCGTACAGAACCGCCAGAATCCACGCGATTCTTCTTTTTCTCCCCGGGTTCAGCGCCGGATTGGGACGGCGGCCGGAACACCAGACCGATGCGAGACGGAAACCCACCAGTGTGCCGAAACCGTTCATCGTCAGGTCGTTGAGGGTGGTCGACCGTCCCGGAAGAAAAAGCTGGGCAATCTCGATGCAGGCGCTGACGGCCAGACCCGCGGCCGCGGTGCGGACGAGATGATTCGCGGAATTGCCGCCGAACCGGGCGGGATAGGCCATCGGCAGGAGAAATCCGAACGGCAGAAACAGGACGATGTTGTTCAGGATATCGAGGGGGTTGAGATAGATCAGGTCCTGAACCACATCCAGGGGGTTGGACCGCTGCAGCAGTTCGAGAGTCCGGAGAGAGGGCCGGTAAGGCGCCAGCGTCAACAGCGCGAGGTAGAACGCGTAGATCCAGAACCGCCATTTCCAGGCATCCGCGGGCTGGGCTCCGGAGGCGGACCGGCCGAAAACTGTTTGGCCTTGACAATTCAACGGCATTCCTCTAAATTGATGTCAAACCGCCGCGTTCATGCAACCGGGTACCATCCGGAGGACATTCCGTGAACAGACGAAGAAAAAGGCTGATTGTCGTCGGCGACCGCGTGCTGATCCGTCCGGACGACGGCGTGGACCGGACAGCCGTCGGATTGTACCTTCCGCAGACGGTGCTGGACAAGGATGCGGTGCAGAGCGGCATCGTGGCCGCCACGGGTCCGGGATTGCCCCTCCCCGATCCGGGCGGCTCCGACGAGGAACCGTGGAAGCATTCGGCTGCGGCGGCGCAGCACGTGCCCATGCAGGCCCGGGAGGGCGATGTGGCCATTTTTCTCAGGAAAGCGGCCGTGGAAATCAAGTACGAGGAGAAAACCTACCTGGTCATCCCGCAGGCCGCCATTCTGGTTCTGCTGCGCGACGACGACCTGGAGGAGTGACGGACGATCCGTTCCTCTGAATCTGATTGCTCGCGCATTCCCCGGTCGCGTGATGCGGGAAGGGCCGCGGAAAGCTTCAATCGATCGCTCCACCCTCCAATTCCGGACCGCCCGGACGCATGAATGCCGATCGGCGGGTCCAGGACCCTCTTTCCTCTCCCCGCCGTGCGCCATGCGCCAAACGCTTCGTTCCCCGATCTCCGCGTTCATCCACACGCTGCGCCTTGCGCCCTGCGCTGTGCCCTGTGCGTTGTGCGCTCAGAGGCCTTTCGCCACGAGATCCCCGACTTCGGTCGTGGAATAGCCCATTTTACCCGCGCTGAGGCTTTTCAGCTTGTGGGCCGTCACGTCCATCACGGACCGTTCGATGGCCTCCGCCGCGGCCGTCTCACCCAGGTGCTCGAGCATCATCATTCCGCTGCAGATCGCGGCCAGCGGGTTGATGACGTTCTTCCCCGTGTATTTGGGGGCGGATCCGCCGATGGGCTCGAACATGCTGACGCCCTCGGGGTTGAGGTTGCCGCCCGCGGCGATGCCCATGCCGCCCTGCGTCATGGCGCCGAGATCGGTGATGATGTCGCCGAACATGTTGTCGGTCACGATGACGTCGAACCATTCGGGAT
>CAZNXX010000123.1:0-8911 GCA_964577095.1 uncultured bacterium
GTTCCCGTGGCCGCCTTGATCTTGTTTTCCTCGCCCTTTTCGAGCAGGTAATTGAAGAGGTTCTCGGTGACCTGCTTGGTGCGCATCAGCCGGATATATTCGATGGTCTTGTCCGCCAGGTTGGGGTTTCTGGCCCTGAACTCCGCGATTTTGCGCCTGATGTAGTTTTCCCGGTTGTCGAGTACGTAGACGTTCAGCTCCTCCGAAACCTTGCCCTCCTGTGCGGCCTTGAGCGCCTGGTAATCGTTCGAAGACCGGTTGTCGCGGAGCGCGGGGTCGTTTTCAAGAAGCAGGTTGACGAGAGCGCGTTTCTTCTCTTCGATCTGGCGGTCGATGCGGGCCCTGTCTCCTGAACCCTCGGCGAGGTTCGCGCGCCTCGACTCGAGGTCCGAGATCTCGCGCCTGAGGCCGGCGGCTTCGGGCGTCTCCGGCGAATCCGGCAGGCGCACCGCGCCCCCGAGATTGCGGATGCGGTTTTCGAAGGCGCGCAGGTTGGCCGTGGAGAGCTGTTTCTGCACCTGAACCCCGGCGAGCTGGTCCTCGAGCCGCTCGAGTTCGCCGGTCACGCCGTCGCGGATCACGTTCACTGAGGACTTATCGCTGAACGACTGGAGGGAACGCTCGACCTCCTCGAGCTGTTCGATGGCCACGGTTTTCTGCTGTTCGATGAAATTCACCGCGTTCAGGAGCTCCTCCCGGTCCACAGACTGCGACCGTGTTTTCAGAAGGTCGGTCGCGATGCTGGCCGCGGTGTAGGCCAGCACCCGGTCATTGGCGCGCGCCGTGAGGCGTATCATGTTCTCGTACCCGCCCGCGCCCAGGTTCACGCCCTGGTAGGCCATTTTCAGCACTTTATCCTGATCGTACGGCTTTCCCTTGCCGTTCAGGCTAGGCAGGGAGCGGGACAGGCTGTCCGCCAGGCGCTGGCCCAGCCATTCGCTCCGGAGAATGGACTGGTAATAGGAGAGGGGCCGTACCTCCGCCTCGACCCAGTACGCCCTGGGGTCCAGTTCGTTCTTGTCCGGTTCGAGCATGAAAGCCGAGCTCGACACGTACACGGGCGGCCGGATCAGAGTCCAGGCGATGGTGGCGATCAGGGCGGCCGCTGTCGCGGCCAGGATGATCCACTTTCTGCGGAGCGCGAGCTCCCAGTACTGGATCAACGTGAATTCGCGGCGGAGCGACGCCGGGGTTCGGTTTGCGGTGTCTTCAGGGTTCATGTATTCAAACCTCCGATAGCCGCGGGGAGTTGAGGCTCGCGGGGGAAGGTGGTGTCGGGAATGGGGCGGTCAACCATGGGCGGAATCATTGCATAGCGCGAATTCAGTCGCATAACGATAGCAAAGAAGGGACGTTCTCGCTTTGCGCTTTGCGCCATACCCTATGCACTCTGCTTCTCCAGGTACCATCGATACGCCTTCCCAATCCCCTCCTCCAGCCCGGTTTTGGCCTGCCAGCCCAGTTTTTTCAGCCGCGTGAGGTCCAGGAGCTTCTGGGGCGTACCGTCGGGCTTGGTCGTGTCGTAAACGATCTTTCCTTCGAACCCGACGACCTTTCTGACTGTCTCGGCCAGTTCGGATATGGTCAGGTCCTTGCCGACCCCGATGTTCACGAATTCCCCGATTTCGGACGCGGACTTGTTTCGTATCAGGTAAACAACAGCATCCGCCAGATCGTCCGAATAGAGGAATTCCCTCCGGACCCTGCCTGTGCCCCACACCACAGCCTCTTCAGCGCCGGCCTGTTTCGCCTCGTGGAATTTGCGGATCAGGGCGGGCAGTACGTGGGAACCCTTCAGGTCGAAATTGTCGCCCGGGCCGTACAGATTCGTCGGCATGACGGAGAGGAAATCCGTTCCGTACTGTTTGTTGTAAAACGCGCAGAGCTTGATTGCAGTGATCTTGGCTATGGCGTAGGGCTCGTTCGTTGGCTCCAGCGGCGCGGTCAGAAGATACTCCTCCTTCAACGGCTGTGGAGCGAGTTTGGGGTAGATGCAGGAGGAACCCAGGTTTAGCAGTTTCTTGACATGGTTCTGATGAGACGCGTGTATGACATTTGCCGCGATCATCAGGTTGTCGTAGATGAATTCTGCCGGGTATGTGCTGTTCGCGAGAATGCCGCCGACTTTGGCCGCTGCGAGAAAAACGTAGGCGGGTTTTTCTCTTTCAAAGAAGTCGGATACTTGTTTTTGATTTCTAAGATCGTACTCTGGAAAGGGCGTGAAAACAAGATTGGTATAACCTTCGGCTTTAAGCTTCCTGATTATTGCAGAACCTACGAGACCTGATTCACCTGCGATATAGATTTTGGATTGCTTTTCCATTATCCTCTTTAATTTCCTTTCATTACTGCCACCCCACCACTACCCATGGATCCCCGCTTACGCGGGGATGACATTAATTACTATCTTTTAATATCCTCGTTTCCCAACTTTTTCTATGTCGGCTTTAACCATGAGTTTCACTAAGTCGTTGAATTTGGTCTTCGGCTCCCAGCCGAGGGTTTTCTTCGCCTTCGAGGCGTCGCCGATGAGCAGGTCGACCTCGGTGGGCCTGTAATAACCCGGATCCTGCTCGACACGAACCTTCCCGGTTTTCCTCTCGACCCCGACCTCCGTGCCCGCCTTTTTATCCCAGGCCAGTTCCATGCCCGCTTCCCTGAATGCCGCGTCCGCGAATTCGCGCACCGTGTGCGTCTCGCCCGTGGCCATGACATAGTCGCCCGGCTCGGAATGGTTCAGCATGAGCCGCATGCCCTCGGTATACTCGGGCGCGTATCCCCAGTCGCGCTTGGCCTCGAGGTTGCCGACGCGCACTTTCTCCTGCAGGCCGTGCAGGATGCGGGCCGCCGCGAGCGTGATCTTGCGCGTGACAAAGGTCTCGCCCCTGCGCGGAGATTCGTGGTTGAACAGAATGCCGTTGCAGGCGAATAGGCCGTACGCTTCGCGGTAATTAACCACGACCCAGTAGGCATAGAGCTTTGCCGCGGCGTACGGGGATCTCGGATAAAACGGCGTTTTCTCGGTCTGGGGCACTTCCTGCGCAAGGCCGTAGAGTTCGCTTGTGGAGGCCTGATAGAACCGGCTCTGCACGCCGGTTTCCTTGATCGCGTCAAGAAAACGGAGCGTGCCGATAGCGTCGACCTCGGCCGTGTATTCGGGGATTTCGAAGGATACTTTCACGTGGCTCTGCGCGCCGAGATTGTAGATCTCATCCGGACGGATCTTCTCGATCAGGCGGTTGAGGTTGCTGGAGTCGGTCAGGTCGCCGTGGTGCAGGTGAAAGGTTTTGCCGTGGACTTTGGGGTCGTTGAAGAGATGGTCGATTCTTCCGGTGTTGAAAGAGCTGGAGCGGCGCATGATGCCGTGGACTTCGTAGCCCTTTTCGAGGAGCTGTTCAGTCAAATATGATCCATCTTGACCGGTTATTCCACTGATCAATGCTTTTTTCATGTTACCGCCGATTGATTGACAAGTCTGATTTTGACCACCCCACCAGATCCCTTCGCGCCCCTGAGCATGGTGGCTGAACTCGGGATGACATTACTCGAAGTATCGGAATCACTTTAAAAACTTCTCCGTCGAATTTTTATACGGATTGCGTTCTCCAAAGGTTCGCGGACGGCGAGAATGAGGTATCCGCCGCCGCCCGCGCCGGAGAGCTTCCAGCCGAGGGCCTTGTTGCGGTATTGTCCGATGACCTTGCGGATTTTATCGTCCACCATTCGGGGAAACATCTGAACCTGCGCCGCAAAAGAAGCGAGAAAATGATCTCCGAACGCGTCCTCGTCTTTCCGGAGTATGGCCTGCCAGCAGGAGTCCGCGGCATCTGCCAATTTCGCCACATTTTCCCGGTTGATGCACGAACCCTTGAGCACATTGAACCCCTCGGGCCTCGGCCAGAGCGTGACAAGGCAAAGCCTCTGCTCCAGCCAGGAAAGAACCTCCTCATCGTGCACCGAATCGATGGCCGCTGGCCAATACCCGTTTCCGTCGTAAAAAACGCGGTTCAGGCCCGGGAGCGCTATGCCAAGAGAATCCTGTGAACCGGAAATTTCCTGCTTGCCGGGCGGGTTGTCGCAGTAAAACAGCATGCGGGCCGTTTCCTCAGCCTTGCCGTCGGGCAGGCCGGCAGGCCACTGCTTCAGGGCCACTTTGCGCGTGCTCGATGCCATACCGCTGCGCTCGTTGAATTCCACCGTGGGCTCTATGGAGGCCAGAACGGCAGCGCCAGGATGATGTTTCGACACATACGGCTGGTCTATCCAGGTGCCTGCTATGTCCACGCGGTACGGAATCACGTTCAGGGTTCGCAGGTCCGTGGTCGACCGCCGCGGCAGTCCCGGATGCGGCACGCGTTTCAGAATCACGTACCGGATGTTCCGCTCTTTGCACAGCGCCTCCTTTTCAGGAGTGGCGCCGTCCTCGTTCACGATGAAGATATCCGGCTTGATGTCGTCGAGTTCAGGCAGAAAATCCAGAATGCCGGACCCCCGGTCCACGCGGCATTCCTTCACGCAGGACAGGGCGGAGATCATGTACTTGCGCTCGTCCTGGGTGTTCACCGTGTACCGGCCCTTGAGCTCGCGTATGGTCTCGTCCGACCCGATGCCCACATACAGATCGCCGTACGTGGCCGCTTCCTTCAGAAAAGCCACATGCCCACTGTGCAGCATGTCGAAACAGCCGGAGACGAAGACTTTGGGGCGAGAATCAGGCAATCTCTAACGGTTCCGGGTTTAGAGTTCCGGGTTCCGGGTTACTATTTTTTTGTGCGCTTTGAATGTCCAGGTTCCGTAAAATTCTTCTCTTGAGTGCTTTGCGATGAACCGCCAGGTAGGGGAGAAAATCAAGATACTTTCTGGTAATGATCGAAAACACAGACCCGGAATCAAACCCCTCCTTTTCATACACCCTCCGGTTCAATCGCACCGCTTCGTGCTCAAGGACAATGTCGCGGCCGTCGAGAAAAACCAGATCGATCTTAGAAAAACCGGCCTCCGCCAGCTTGCCGAGCATGTCGAGTTTCTTCGATTTGAGAGAATCCGTCCCCGGGTAAACCGCCAGATCAATGTCACTCTCATCGTTCGACCGGCCTTCCGCCGTGGATCCGAACAGGTAGACCGCTTCGATCTCCGGATAAGCGGAGAAAACCGGGATCAGTAGAGTCAAATCTGATGGGTTGGTTTTAATCATTACTTCGGTTTTCCTCGGGGGCATCCCCTTCCGAAGAGCCCTCAGGGGCAGAGCCGGTTGTCCTATTCTTAACGGATTCGGTTCTTATGGATTGTTCGTGAATTTTCCTGAAAAGCGCCTGCTGTATGATCAAGCCTGAAGTCAGGCGCGGCTCCATGGTCCGGAGGCAGAAGTCGTACAGATCGGATGTCGCTTCGATGAACTCCATCGTGCTCATGCTACGGACGCGGCTCTTCCGCTCCGCCTCCAAGATGGGCGCGACTCGCTTCCATCTCTCGGCATAATCACGGATCGCCTGTTTTTCTTCATCGTTCACGCGATTCCGCCTCGCGGCTTTCCTTCCGACCCCGCCAAATCTTCAATCGACCGCGCCAGTTTCTGCATCAGCGGCAGATAGTCGGCTTTGATACGCCCGAGAACACGGATGGCCTCGCCCTCGGAATAGATGTGCGTCGTCGCATTCCGGTCGTCCGACATGGACAAAAGCATTTCCGTTTCCACGTCGCTGCCGAGGCCAACCGTGAATGCTGTGCGAAAACACGATTTCGGGGAATTGCAGTCAAAACCGTGCGCATCCCAAAGCGCGGCTTTGAGGCATTTCCAGAGAAGGTCAAACGAGTACTCGAAACGTTGAATGGTCGCGTCGCGCACGATCGGATCGACAGGCAGGCGAGCCGCTTCTTCCAGAGTCGCGATCGCCTTTTTCAGATACTGGATTCCAGCGGCAGTCGTTTCCATTCCAGGGCTCCCGGCAGCACGGCTTTCCTGAAGTTCTCGTTCACGTCGTTCATGTCCACCAGATCCACACAGTAAGGCACGGTCGATTCCTCGAGCCTGTCCCGCAGACGGGCAAGCCATGCCGAATCCAGGCGGCCCGGTCCCAGCAGGGCCAGATCCACGTCCGAATTGGCCCTGTGTTTTTCTCCCGCCCTGGAACCAAACAGGAAAACGCGGATCGGCTTGTCTCCGATAGCTTCGAAAACCATTGACCGTATGCGTTCCATGTATTCAGCGGACTTCATCCATCCTCATCCATGCAATCATGCATTTTTTTTATCGCGGCGCTATGCGCCGTGCTCTTTGCGCTCTGCTTTTTTTCCAAAGCTCCGCCCCGTCACTCCCATGGCGGGGATTGACCGATCGGATCGAAATCAACAATGACAATCGGCCGGCGGTCGTGAGTCACCGGACGTAAATCGTTGATTATCAAATAGGGGAAAAGCCCAATCTGTTTAAAAGAGCGATTCCCGTGCCAAATAAAAAAGGCACAGAGGATGCCCCTGTGCCCATGCCTGTCAGGTCGAATTCTGTGTCTTATGCCCGCAGTGATTAAAGTATGTATCCACGATAAGCGCTCGGCTCCGCTTAACTCCTTGTTTGATATAATAATATAAAGAATCGTGACGAAAATGTCAAATCAAATCGTATTGGGGCGCGGCCGCAACCTGCGCATTTACGTCAGATCACGATCATGAGGCCGAGACGGGCGCTGATGACGCCCAGCAGGCTTCCAGCGAGGACATCAGAGGGGTAGTGAATGCCGTTGTAAACGCGCGAGAATCCGACCAGGGAGGCGACGCTGTAACAGGCCATTCCTGATCCGGGGTAGAAATAACCGAACAGCGTGGCCGCCATAAAAGCGCCTGCCGCGTGTCCTGACGGGAAGGAGAACCGGTCAGGAAATGAAATGATTTTGCGGATCTGGGGAATGGCCTCGAAAGGTCTCAGCCTGCGGGTTCTGGATTTCACGAATTTGTAAGCCGAATGCTGAACCACGAATGACGCGAGCCCGGCTGAGAAGAATGGCCTCATGATCTGGGTGTCGAAAGCTGTGACTCCCAGGACCACAAACGGATACACATACCCGTTCCCGAACCTGGAAAGCCCGACCATGACGCGGTCGAGCAATTTTCTGCCGTTCAGGCCTGAGATGAAAACAGCCAGATCGCGGTCCAGGCGGAGCAGGAATTTCAAAAATTTCCGTGTGCTGCGGTTCATGGTTGCTAACTTCTTTATTTCAGGTGTACGGGTTATCCGGTAAATAAGGTTCAAACTCTGTGCCAATGAGGGGGTATGATACGAAATAATTGGGAGGGATGCAAGAAAAACCGGTGCTCAGTAAGCTGATCGACCCCGGGGTCGATTTTACCCGGAAGAAGGGGGAAAAAGGGGTTGTCCAAAAAGAAAGCAACCGTTCGCGCTGAGCTTGTCGAAGCGCGATAATATCCATATTTACCGTTCGTCCTTCGACAAGCTCAGGACGAACGGAGTTATTATTGCTTCTTTTTGGACAACCCCTTCACGAACTTCATCACTCCGCGGTCATCCAACGCTCCACCGCGTTTCCCCGGTCCGCGTTCTCCATGCCCGGTTTCGTCCTGCCGGAGTGAAACAGCAGGGACCGGATCGTGCGGCCATACCTGTGAAACACATCCTTGATCCGGACCAGATAGTACCAATAAATACGTATGGAATCAGGAGGCGCGGGATACATGGCGGCCATGACCTTGCGCGGGACAAAAACGTATCGATAAAACGCGACCGCTTTGTTGAAAAATCCCCGGCTGTACCATGCCCTTGCCAGATTGTCCGATATCAGGAGACCGGAATCGGAATCGGCAAAGACTTGCCGTACGGCCCATTCCACGTCCCCGGGATCCGGCACGTTCTGTCCAATGGACAAAAGCATCGCTTCGGTCAAATCGCAGCCCAGCAATTGTCGCGTTACGCTCAAAGTAAGGGACACACATCTGACCGCTTTCCATTCCCTGGCCCGATTTATCATTTCTTCGACAGCGGTCCGATCCTTCATGTTTCGGAGCGTTTCGATGATGTCGCACAGAGCCCTGAGCCCGAATGAAAACCGATGCTGATAGGATGCGTGCAGACACAGATAAACCAACAGATCTTCAGGAGCGAGCACTTGCGCGTCGATTCCTGCTATCCGCGCAGTTTCCGAGTTCTGCCATAACCGGTTGACCTCGATCTGGAATGGCGCATCCAGGAAGATGATGGACTGATGAATCTCTATAGACAGACCGTTTTTGTGTGTAAATGGCGGTAAGTGCTTTGCCACATCTTCATACGTTTCGATCCTGCATGGCCTATCTGTTTCATATCCCAAACGGACCAACACATCGGCAGCCGCATGAAGAGCCTGTTTTTTTACTAAGAGATCGACATCTCCCATGGACCTGAGCGCGATGCTCCCGTATACAAGCTCGGCCAGATGGCCGCCTTTCAGCACAATGACCGGAACACCTTTTTCCTTCAGCGCCTTGAGGACTATGCCGAGCTCATGGAAAAGCCTGACATTCCGCGACGCGCTCTGAAGATAGGCCTCCTTCATCCGCTGTTCTGTTTCCGGGTGGAGAATGATGTTAGGGCGAACCGCTTTCAGGCGATGATACAGGTAGGGGGTGATCGCATGCCGTATCGATCTGTTGACCAAACCATCCCAATCGGCAGACGACCATTTGGCCAGGGCGGAGGCCTTGACGGATTCGTTGTCCGTGCGAAGGCAGAACAGAAGGTTTTTATCGTCGCGGGTGATGTTCAGCCCCCATCACATCATTGTGTTCGGCTGTGTTCCAGGTGACGGCAAAATTGAAACGGGGAATTAGCCTTTTAGGGTTTCATTTCATTACAGAAAAATAAATGGTTGTCTTCGCGAGGGACTCCACGAAGTGGAGTCCCGAAGCGATCTCGGCTGTTTTT
>CAZNXX010000124.1:0-8805 GCA_964577095.1 uncultured bacterium
TCCTGCGCGCGCCGGATGTCCTCCTCGGTGGCCACATCCTCGATGTACACGATCTGCCCCGGATACGGCAGTTCGAGCTGTTCGGCGATCCGGCCGACCATCTTCTCGGAAGTGCCGATGAGCAGTATGGACTTGAATTTTTCCTGCCGCAGGGCCTCCCGGATCTCGCGCGCGTTCTCCTCGTCCTCGAAGATGGCGCGTTTGATCGCCGTGACCTTGTTGTGCTCGCGCTTGGAGGACTTGCCCGCGATGATGTGCGATTCCCGGATGAGAAGGCCGTCGTCGACGATCAGGTCGATCTCATATTTCTCGGCGACCAGACGCGCGCGAAAGCTCTTGCCGGTTCCGCTGGGGCCGACCAGGGCGTAGACCTTGGGCGCCTTCCGGCCCCTGGATTTGAAGGGCATCAGCATGCCCTTGATGTTGCGGACGGTGTCCATGGGACCGTCCATGATGGGGGTTTTCATGGGAGCTCAGTTTAGTCAATTTTTATCAGAAAATCAAGACCGGATCGGGACGTGCCGGAAGGAACGCGCCGGGGAGTGCGAATTCCGCCCGCTTCGCGGGAACGGGGCATTCCGTCACCCTGAAATCGAAGGCCCGTTGCGTCTCCCCCGGCCTTCAATCGAACAGCGGAACGAAATCGAACCGGCCGACGTCTACGAGACCCCGGTCCGTCAGCTTGAGCTCGGGAATGACGGGAAGGGCCAGAAAGGACAGTTGCATGAACGGATCTTTCAGACCGCACCCCATTTCCCGCGCGGCTCTCTTGAGCGACTCCAGCTTTTCCGAGACGAGTTCGAGCGGCGCGTCGGTCATCAGGCCCGCCACGGGCAGGGGCAGTGATTGCCGAACCCGGCCGCCCTCAACGGCCGTGAGGCCGCCGTTCATCCGGATCAGCTCCCGGACGGCCGCGGCCAATTCTTCATCCGACGTGCCCACGGCGATGAAATTGTGGGAATCGTGCGCCACGGAAGAGGCAAAAGCGCCCCTTCGAATGCCGAAACCCCGCACGAAAGCCGCGGCCACGCGGCCCGTGCCGCGGTGCCTTTCCACGACCGCCAGCTTGAGGATGTCCCGTCCGGTGTCCGGGACGGCCCAGCCATTATCCGAAACCGGCGTCTCCCAGGCGGCGGCCGTCACGATCTGACCGGGTATCACTTCGATGACACGCATACGCCTGCCGGGCCGGTTCCGGACGCGGAACGCCTCCGCCAGAGGCGGAACCTGGGAACGGGCCACAGTCCGGACGGGAACCGGAACCGTTACCGCATCTTCGACGAGCTGTCCGTCCTCCGCGACGACACGGCCCGCTTTGAGCACCAGACGGCAGAACAGGGACCCGAAATCGTCGAACACCGCGAGATCCGCGCGGAATCCGGGAGCGACCGCGCCCCGGTCCCGCAGGCCGAAATAACGGGCCGGGTTCCATGAGGCCAGGCGCACGGCCAGGGCCGGATCCAGACCTTTTTCAACGGCCCGCCGCACAATGAAGTCCATGTGGCCTTCGTGAATCAGGTCAAACGGGTGCCGGTCGTCCGTGCAGAAAGCGAACCGGTCCGCGTTTTCAGGACGGACGAGCGGGAGCAGGGCGTCCAGGTTCCTGGCGGCCGTGCCTTCTCGTATCATCACCAGCATACCCTTCCGGACTTTCTCCAGTGCCTCGTCCGCGGTGAAGCATTCGTGGTCCGATCCGATGCCCGCGGCGATGTAGGCGGACAGGCTTTTCCCGGAAAGTCCGGGCGCGTGCCCGTCCACGCGGCCGTTTTTGGCGCCTGCGATTTTCTCGAGAACCTCCGGACTGGCCGCGATCACGCCGGGGAAATTCATCATCTCGGCGAGACCCAGGACCCGCGGATTTTCATACAGCGCTTCCAGGTCCCGGCCGGTCAGAACCGCGCCGGATGTCTCCAGAGGCGTCGCCGGAACGCAGGAGGGCGCCATTAGGAATACGTCGAGCGGAAGCCCGGCCGTCCACGAAAGAAGGTCCCGGACGCCGTCCGCTCCCAGCACATTGGCAATCTCATGCGGATCGGCGATAACGGCGGTGGTGCCCCGGGGCACGACCGCCCGGGCGTATTGTGCCGGGGTTACCATGGCGCTTTCGAGGTGCACATGACTGTCGATGAACCCGGGGGCGACGAATCGGCCCTCCAGATCCAACGTTTCCTTCGCGGGGAGCGTCTCGAGCGCGGTGATGACGCCTTTCCGGACCGCGATCGGGGCGGTGAGAATCTCGCCGGTCCACACGTTGACGACCCGGCCGTTTGTCAGGAGCAGATCATTTTCAATCCTGCCGGCCGCCGCATCGATCAATTCCTTCAGTTCCATTCCGGATTCCTCCGTCGGTTCACGGCTTGCGTCGGGGCCTCCGCAGTTTAAGCCCCCGGGCTGGAGCGCACATCAGATCCCTTGTCTCCCCCGTTTCCAGAAACATGGAGAAGGAGCCGTCAAAACGGCCGGTCGTGTCGAAAATCGGGGTCGCGGAAACGGACACCCGAACCGGACTTCCGTCACTGGCGCGTAAAATCCGTTCGTATCGTTCCGACCGGCCGGTCCTGCGGCGCCGCGTTCGGCGGAGATGATCGGGATGATCCCGGCTGAATAAAAAATCGGCGGCCGGGCGGTTCATCATTTCCCGTATCGTGTATCCGAGGGAATCGGCCATCCGCCGATTGACGAATGTCGTGCGGTCCGAGCGGTCCAGAATCCAGATTCCCTCCATGGCCGTCTCGGCGATCCCGCGGAAGCGTTTTTCGCTCTCAGCCAGAAGGTCCGCTTCGGTCCGGTTCTGCACCAGAACCGCGGCCTGGTTCACCAGTGTTTCGACGAGCTGGGCGTTTTTCAACCCGTTCCGCCCTCGGAAGAGAAACGAGACGCTCCCATGCAGTTTTCTCCGGCTGACCATGCCCATGACCCGGATCTCGCGGATGCCGAGCGTTTTTTCAAGGCTCCGGCAAGCGGGTCCCGGAAGCCGCTTCATGCAGAGACCGTGGAGTCCGGAATGGATCCGGATCAGTTTCCGGCTCATGTACGCGGACAGCCGGTCCGCCGGCATCTCGCTCAGCGGAACCGCAAGATCAAAAGGATCGCGATTGAAATGACGCCGGGCTTCTCTGATCTGAGCCTTCGGTCCGAGCCACAGCAAAGGCCGAAGGTCTTCGCCGGACTTGTCCAGGCCGTTGATCAGAACGAAATCCGCCCCGGATTCCTCGCGTAGAATTTCCCCGAGTCTGGCCAGAACCGTATCGACGGTGGCCTCTTCCGTCAATATCCGTGAGACCCGCGACAGCAGAGCCTGCTCGCGGACGTAACGGCGCTGGAGGGAATCGACCTGTCGCTGAATGGTCACGTCGTTCCCGTACAGATTCACGTATCCCTCCTCCGGAACGGGCGTCACGTTCAGAGAGTAAACGACGTCTCCGGTCCGGGCATCCACCGGAAGGGGCCTCCCTGCCGAAAGCGATTCGCGGGTCCACCGCCGGACGAAGGCCGGAACCTTTCCGCCGACGCGGCTGCCCCACTCGCCGAGCAGCTTTGCGCTGGCCGGATTCGCATACAGGAGAACGCCGGCCTTGTCCACCCGCATGACCGGATTCGGATTTTCACCGGGGAAGAGGGAAAGCCGGCGGATTTCCGATTCCGCTTTCCGCCTGTCGCTGATTTCCTTGAACACGAGAACGGCTCCCGTGAGATTGCCGTGGTCATCGCGTATCGGCGCGCCGCTGTCGTCGATGGGAATGCGCCGGCCGTCTTTCCTGATCAGGAGCGTGTGGTTGGCCAGCCCCGCATACCGGCCGTCCCGCAGCACCTTCCGAACCGGGTTTTCCACCGGACGCCCGCTCTCTTCGGAGACGATCCGGAAAACGCGTTCGACAGGCAGACCGGTGGCCTCCGCCATCTCCCATCCAGTGAGCCGCGAGGCCGTGCTGTTCATGAAGGTGATGCGGCCGCAGGAGTCGAGGGTCAATACGGCGTCTCCGATGCTGCGCAGGGTGGTCGAGAACCACTCCTCCCGCTGGGCCAGAAGCCGGTCGGCGCGATGCTTGACCAGGGCGGTCTCGACCACGACGTGCAGTTCCTTGAAGTCGAAGGGTTTGTGCAGGTATCCGTAGGGATGGGTTGATTTGATCCGCTCGATGGTGTCCGCATCGGAAAAAGCCGTCACATAGACCACGGGCACACCGAACCGGTCGGTCATCGCCCTGGCGGTGCCGATGCCGTTCAGCGGTCCTTTCAGGACGATATCCATCAGCACGAGGTCCGGATGACGCTGGCCCGCCAGTCGCAGGGCTTCCTCTCCGGAGGAGGCCAGGCCCGCCACTTCATAACCGAGCTGTGTGAGCGTGAGCCGCAGATCCTCGGCCGCGATGCGCTCATCCTCGACGATCAGAATGCGGTGTCTTTGTTTCATGCGATTCGACCCTCGGCTGTATTCGAAGAGGCGGAGGAAGGAATGCGTTCCGGCGCCGGTGATGATAATCTATTACCTTTCCACGGAAATTTCAAGGGAAAACATCCTTCGGACCGGATCAGAAAACGATCGACATCAGACGGACACCGGCCGCCAGACAGACGGACACGGCCAGACAGAACAGGCTGATCCACACCGTCCTCCGTGCGCCGATCTCGCGGATCATGGCGCCGATCGTTCCCAGGCAGGGCAGGTAGAAAACCACGAACACGGTGAATGAGAGAATCTGGACTGCGCTCAGGACGCCGGCCGGATGCTGGGTTCCCAGGACCTGGAACAGCATCAGCATGGTGAGCTCCTTGCGGAGAAGGCCGTACACGAGAACGACCCCGAGACCCGGCGGCAGGTCCAGGAGCGCGGTCAACGGCCGCAGGATGCGGTTGACCGCACCCGTCCAGCCGTAATGATCCATCAGGCCGAGCAGAACGCTGCCCAGGATCAGGAGCGGCCAGGCGACCACGACAAAATCCTTGAGCCGGATCCAGGTCTTGCTCCAGAGCGTCTTGAGCCGGGGACGGCGGAACGGCGGTATCTCCATCAGCATTCCGGGAGTGGACTCCGGCAGCAAGCGGGACAGAAGCCACCCGGAGCCCGCGACCACGGCCAGGTTGAGCCCGTAGACGGACAGCGCGGCCATGCTTCCGAGCGTTGCGCCGGCGAGACCGAAAATCACCGTCATTCTCGCCGAACAGGGGACCAGAACCGCGACCACCGAAGCGATCAACCGGTCGCGCGGCGAACCCAGGATGCGGGTGGCCATGACCGCCGGAACGTTGCATCCGTATCCGAGCAGGAAGGGAATGACGGCCGTCCCGTGCAGTCCGACGCGGTGCATGAACGTGTCCGACAGGAAAGCGGCGCGGGGCAGATAACCCGTATCCTCGAGAAAGGCGAGACCCAGGAGGAAGGGGATCAGGAACGGGACCACCACCGTCAGACCGCCTCCGAATCCGACCAGGGCGGCCTGGAGAAGCGCCGGACCGAGGGAACCGGGCGTTCCCGTCCCGAACCAGGCCGCCATTCTTGCCTCCAGGCCGTCCGTCATGGGCTTCTCGAGCCAGGTCCCGAATCGCAGTACGGACATGAAAAAACCGCCGAGAATCAGGGCGAGAAAGAGATATCCCCAGGCATTGTGCAGAAGCGCATCATCGAGCCGGTCTCTCCACCCCACCGATGGCTTTCCCATCCCGCTGACGGATTCGGCGGTGTGCATGGCGATGGCGTGCCGTTCCGACGAAACAACCGCGTCCGCCGGTTTGCCGTGCGATCGCTCCAGGCGTTTCCGGTTCCGGGTCACCGAAGGCGGCAGGGATCCGGTCCGGCCGATGAGAATCGCCTCGAAATCCGGATCGCCCTCCAGCAGCTTGACCGCCATCAGACGGCCCGACACGGGCGCGGACGACGGGTTCCGGTCCCGAAGTTCGGATTCGAGATCCGCGATGACGCGTTCCACGTCCCGGCTCCGTGGAGGCGGACGGCCGGCGGGCCGCCGCTTCCGGACCCGAAGCGCCTCACCGAACAGCGCCCGAATGCCTTTTCCGCGCGTGGCCACCGTCTCCGCCACCGGAATGTCCAGAATACGCGAGAGCGCGGCTGAATCGATGCGGATGCCCTTCCGCACGGCCTCGTCCATCATGTTGAGACAGAGCACGACCGGAATGTCGAGTTCCATCAGCTGAAGCGTCAATTCGAGGCTCCGGCTCAGGACGGACGCATCCACCACATTGACGATGACGTCCGCGCTTCCGTCCAGCAGAAAGCGCTGGGTCTCGCGTCCCGCCGGATCCGTGGGCGTGAGAGAGTAAATGCCGGGCAGGTCGACCAGGTGAATCGTGCGCCCCAGAATGCGGACCTGACCCTCCGTGAAGGACACGGTGGCGCCCGGAAAGTTGGAGGACACCGAACGGTAACCGGCCACTTCGTTGAAGAGCGTGCTCTTGCCGCAATTCGGCTGACCGATGAACGCCAGCGTGAAAGGACGCTTCCGGGTCCGCCCCGCTCCCTCCCCGATGCCCGGATCGACGCTCATTCCGGGGCCGCCTCGACCAGAATGTGTCTGGCCATGCACCGGCTCAGGGCAATGTCCGAACCGTGAATCCCGATCAGCCTGGGACCGCCCAGCGCGGCCCTGCACCGGACGATCAGCGGGTCGCCCTCGTGTATGCCCATCTGATGGAGCCTCTGGCGGATTCCCCATCCGCCGCCGATGTCCACCACCCGGACCTGGTCCCCGCGTCTGCAGCGGTCCAGCGTCAGGACGGAATGGCCCGTGCGGCCGTCCGGATTCATGACGGTTTCCCTTCCGCGTCCCGCCGACCCGGTCCGTCCTGAAGGAACCGGAGCAGGCGGGACAGGGTCTCGCCCGAGACCGCGTGCTCCATGCGGCAGGCGTCGCGTTCGGCCGTCTCCGCATCGCAGCCGAGCCGGTCATGCAGAAACACGTACAGCGCCCGGTGGCGGGTGTAGACGGACGCGGCGATTCTGCGGCCGGCCGGAGTCAGTTCCACGCCGTCGTAACGGGAGTGACGGACCAGGTCCCGTTTCTCCAGGGTTTTCAGCGCGCCATGCACGCTGGGCAACGTGACCGTCATTTCCAGCGCGATATCGCTCAGCCGGACCGAGGACTTCCTGCGGCCGATCCGATGGATGGCTTCCAGATAATCTTCCTGGCTCCCGGACAATGCATTCGGCTTCATTAGGAACTCCGAAGATTGTTAGGTTATCCTAAGATTAATATAAAGCGAAGCACGGCCGTTGTCAAGCCGAAAAGACGGTTTCAGGAGGGAATTAACCGCGGGTTGCCGGGCCGGAATTTCCGGCTCAGGCGCGTTCTCGAGGCCGGTCGGGGGCGCCGGAAGAGTCTTTCTGCGGACGGATGCGGATCCGCCTGCCTTCCCAGATCAAACGTCCCTGGTCGCGAAGGCGCTGGAGGATCCGGGAGAGGGTTTCCGGCGTGGTGCCGATCGCGGCGGCGACGTCCTTTTTGGATAGAACCGTCCGGAACTCCGACTGTCCGGCGTAACGGTCCCCGAGAAAACGGAAGAGCCGGGTTTCGACATCCGAAACGGTGAGCAGTCTCACCTGATCGGCAAGGTGACGGAGTTTTCCCATCAGGCATGAAATGAAATCAGCCCTGAATCCGGCGTCTTCCAGCAGTTCCAGAAAGCGCGGCTTCTGAAGAACCGCGACCCGGCTCTTCTCCATGGCCACGGCCGTGGCCGGGTAACGGTCGATTTCGAACAGAATGGTTTCCGCGAAAATCTCTCCCGGACCGATCACCTTCAGAACCGCTTCCTGCCCGGACGCCGCGGATTTGTACACCCGGACCGAACCGGTCAGGCAGACATACAGGCTTGTGCCGCGGTCCCCTTCGTGGAAAATGGTCTCGTGCCGGTCCAGATCGCGGAACCGGCAGAGTTCCGCGAGCCGGCGCCGGTGTTCCGGGCTGAGGGATCCGAAAAATTCGGATCGGGCGAGCCATTCTTCGAAAGCCGGTGCCATACCCAAAATTAGTCATTTCTTGATCCGGATCAAGGATTTTTTGGGCCGGCGCGTTATATTTCATGCGTCATCGCATTTCACCTCAACCGGAGAACCGCCATGAAACGATCCATCATTCGAATCGACGAAGAAAAATGCAACGGCTGCGGCGACTGCATACCGAACTGTCCGGAGGGGGCGATTCAGCTGATCGACGGCAAGGCGAGACTGATCAGCGACCTGTTCTGCGACGGGCTCGGCGCCTGCCTGGGGCATTGCCCGCTGGGCGCCATCACGGTCGAACAGAGGGAAGCGGCTCCCTATGACGAACGCCGGGTCATGGAGAATATCATCCAGGCGGGACCGAACACCATCGCCGCGCATCTCGCCCATTTGAAGGAACACGGCGAGGAAGGTTTTCTGAAGATCGCGCTGGAGGTTCTGAGCGAGAAGGGCATCACCGTCGCTTCCGCGGGAGAACCGGCCGGAATCGGCGGGCATCACGGCTGTCCGGGGTCCAGGCAGGCGGAACTGCGGCCGCGCACCGTGCATCGTCCCGGGCCGGAACAGGAACCGGTCTCCGAACTGACGCATTGGCCGGTTCAGTTGCACCTGATCTCGCCCTCAGCCCCGGTTTTCCGCGGGGCCGACCTGGTGCTGGCTGCCGATTGCACGGCTTATGCGGCCGGAAATTTTCACGGCCGCTTTCTCAGGGGCCGGGCCCTGGCCATCGCATGTCCCAAGCTGGATGAGGGCCAGGAGGTTTACCTTGAAAAGCTCAAAGCCCTGATCGACCAGGCCATGATCAACACCCTGACCGTTGTCATTATGGAAGTCCCCTGCTGCGGCGG
>CAZNXX010000125.1:0-5603 GCA_964577095.1 uncultured bacterium
TGCACCACCACGCGGCGCCTGATCATCCACAAGTCCGTATACGACGAAACCGTCCGGGCCGTCGTCCGGGCGTACGGGAAGATCCGGATCGGCAATCCGCTCGAAGCGGGCGTGCTCATGGGCCCGCTGATCAGCAGAGCGGCAGTGGACGAGATGATGGCCGCGCTGGAACAGGTCAGGGCGGCCGGCGGACGCGTTCTTTGCGGCGGGGAAAGGCTGAAGGGCATGCCATCGGACCTGTACGTGTCGCCGGCCGTGGTCGAGGCGCGGAACGAATGGCCGATCGTCCAGGCCGAGACTTTCGCCCCGATACTCTACGTCCTGAAGGCCGGGAGCATCGAGGAGGCGATAGACCTCCAGAACGCCGTGCCCCAGGGCCTGTCTTCCTCTCTCTTCACGTCGGACCTGGCGGAGGCGGAGCTGTTCCTCTCCGGCCGGGGGAGCGACTGCGGCATCGCGAACGTGAACACGGGCACGTCCGGCGCCGAAATCGGCGGCGCGTTCGGCGGGGAGAAGGAGACCGGCGGCGGACGGGAATCCGGTTCCGACGCGTGGAAGCAGTACATGCGGCGGCAGACTTCCGTTGTCAACTGGTCGAAGGACCTGCCTCTTGCGCAGGGAATCAAGTTCGGGGACTGAAGCATCTGCCGGACGGAAACAGGGATCAAGCGGATTTGACGGGAATTACACGGACAAAGAACTTTAATTGAGAATTATTATGGATTCATATTTAGTTAAAGACATCCGGATAGCAGTGGCGCATTATTGGCGCATGCGGGAGGTTCAAGTCAGAAAGCAGGAAAAAAGTGGGAAGTTGGATCAGGGATTACGTGGTGCGGCAACGGGCGGCGCTCAGATGGATGGGTTTATTCGATTGTTTTCCGATCAAATCGCCGGAGGGGGAATTGATCCGCAGTACATATTCACGAGGAAATCGATTGAACTACCCGGCTTTTTCCGGCCAACAAAAGAATGGGATCTTCTTATAGTTAAAGAGGGTAAATTAATCGCTGTCATTGAGGCAAAATCACAAGTTGGTCCGTCCTTCGGCAATAATTTTAATAATCGCACGGAAGAAGCTATGGGGAGTGCGGTTGACCTGTGGACTGCTTTTCGAGAGCGGGCGTTCGTAGACAGTCCTGCTCCGTTTCTGGGTTATTTTTTTATTTTGGAGGATTGCGATGGGTCTACCCATCCAGTTAAGGTCAATGAATCTCATTTTAAGGTTTTCCCGGAATTTCTCAATGCGTCCTACATGAGAAGGTATGAATTGTTCTGTCGAAAATTGGTGCTTGAAAGACACTATTCATCGGCCGCATTTATTACTTCGTCGCGGGGGGAGGGTATTCGAGGCCAATACAAAACGCCATCGGAAGACCTTTCTGTCGAGCGATTCATCAAGCAATTGATTGCACATATCTCACAGTTTAAATAATCTAATGATGCCTAATCATAGATTGATAAACGGCGATGCCAGGGATTTGTCTTTTATTCCGGATGAATCCATTCATCTCGCGGTTACTTCTCCGCCTTATTGGAATTTAAAGGAATACAATGATCACCCAAGCCAGCTTGGGCATATTAATGATTATGAATTATTTCTCCGGGAGCTTGAAAAAGTTTGGAGGCATGTCTTCAGGATTTTAGTGCCTGGGGGAAGGCTTGTCTGTGTGGTGGGCGATGTTTGTGTTTCGAGAAGAGAATTCGGGCGCCATCTTGTTTTTCCGCTTCATGCGGATATCGCAGTGGGCTGTCGAAAAATAGGTTTTGATAATCTAAATCCCATTATTTGGCATAAAATTTCAAATGCCTCTTATGAAATTCAAAATGGATCGAAATTCCTCGGGAAACCGTACGAGCCAAATGCAATTATAAAAAACGATATTGAATTCATATTGATGCAAAGAAAGCCAGGTGGATACCGCAAGCCGACCAATGCACAACGTGAAAAGAGCATGATAGAAAAGGATAATTTTAATCAATGGTTTCAGCAGATATGGATGATCAACGGGGCATCTACTAAAAATCACCCGGCTCCTTTTCCGCTTGAGTTGGCAATGCGGCTGATACGGATGTTTTCATTCGCCGGAGATACGGTCATTGATCCGTTTAATGGTTCCGGGACTACGATGTTGGCTGCCATGAAGACAGACAGGAATAGTATTGGCATTGAAATCGATCCCGCTTACTGCAGAATGGCTGCAAGAGTCTTAAAAACGGAAAACACAAGCCTGTTTTCCTGCGGAGAACTTAAATTCGAAAAAATGAAAATCGGATATTCACTAACTATTAAAGAAAAGAAATCCGTGTATCGGGCAAAAAATTTAAAAAAGAAAAAATCGAAAAAGAAATGATAGGTTTTCGGGTTGCATTCGTCCGCAGACTGCTTTTCACGCGATGGGTCCGCGGGTTCAAGTGAGGCCGTCCTCCGTACCAGCCGCCGGACCCGGATCGCCCGGGCCGGCATCCGTTTCCGAACCTGAATCCGGAGGACGTCATGGCCAAGAAACGCATTCTCATTCTGGGCGCCGCGGGGAGAGATTTCCACAATTTCAACGTCGTATTTCGCGACGACGCGTCCGTCGAAATCGTCGCCTTTACGGCCGCGCAGATTCCCCGCATCGACGGCCGGATGTACCCGCCCGAACTCGCGGGGCCTCTCTATCCGAAAGGCATTCCCATCCGGTCTGAAAACGACCTGGTGCCGCTGATCCGCGAGCTCGCGGTGGATGAGGCGGTTTTCGCGTACAGCGACGTGTCGCATGAAACCGTCATGCACAAGGCGAGCGCCGTGGTGGGGGCGGGAGCGTCCTTCACCCTGCTCGGCGGCAACCGCACCATGCTCCGCTCGAAAAAACCGGTGGTCGCGGTGTGCGCGGTGCGCACGGGCTCGGGTAAGAGCCAGACCACGCGCCGGGTGAGCGAAATCCTGAAGGCCAGGGGCCGGCGCATCGTGGTCATCCGGCACCCCATGCCGTACGGCGACCTGGTGAAACAGCGGGTTCAGCGTTTCGCCGAGGTCGCCGACCTGGACCGGCACGACTGCACCATCGAGGAGCGTGAGGAGTACGAGCCGCACATCGACATGGGCAACGTGGTGTACGCGGGCGTCGATTACGGGGACATCCTGGCCGAAGCCGAGAAGGAGGCCGACGTCATTCTCTGGGACGGCGGCAACAACGACACGTCGTTCTACAAACCCGACCTGCTCATCACGGTCGTCGATCCGCACCGGGCCGGGCATGAAGTGTCCTACCATCCGGGAGAGATCAACCTGCGCACCGCGGACGTGGTCGTCATCAACAAGATGGACACGGCCCCGGCCGAGGGAATCGAGACGGTGCGCCGGAACATCCGGTCCGCCAACCCGGGCGCGACGGTCATCGAAGCCGCCTCGCCGCTCTCCGTGGAGCGGCCCGAGGCGATCAAGGGCAAACGCGTGCTCGTAATCGAGGACGGTCCCACGCTGACCCACGGCGAGATGCCGTACGGCGCGGGCGTGATCGCGGCGAAGAAGTTCGGCGCGGCCGAAATCGTCGATCCCCGGCCCTGGGCCGCGGGCCTCATCCGCGAGGTGTACGAGAAATACCCGAAGATCGGAATCCTGCTCCCGGCCATGGGATACGGAGAGGAGCAGGTTCGAGACCTGGAGGCCACGGTGGCCGCCGCGGACTGCGACTCGGTGGTGATCGGCACGCCGATCGACCTGTCGCGTGTCATGCGCATCGACAAGCCGTCCGCCCGGGTGCGCTACCGGCTGCAGGAAATCGGCACGCCGACGCTCGATCAGGTGCTCGGGAAATTCTGAGCCGGACGGCGGGGCGGGCCGAGTCCTGTTTTGCGCATGCAAAACGCCCAACTGGAATTCCGAGATGACCGAACGGACGCTCGTGAACATCAAGCCGGACGCGGTCGGCAGAAGGCTGACCGGCGAGATCATCCGCCGCATCGAAGCGGCGGGGTACCGGATCACGGCCCTGCGCATGCTCCGCCTGTCCCGCGAACGCGCGGGCGAATTCTACGCGGAGCATCGCGGCCGGCCGTATTTCGAGCGCCTGATCGCGCTCATGACGTCCGGCGACTGCGTCCCCATGGTCGTGGAGGGCGAGGGCGTCATCGGCGGCATCCGCGCGCTTATCGGAGACACCGATCCCGAAAAAGCGGAAGCCGGCACCATCCGCCGGGATTTCGCGACCAGCGTGACAGTCAATTGCGTGCATGCCTCGGACGGGCCGGAATCGGCCGTCCGGGAGATCGCGTTTTTTTTTCAACCATGAGAATGAAGGACCCGGGCCCGATTGAGAAACCGCCTGGAAACGGCATGGGCCGTGTCCACATCCGCGTCCATTTGAACGAACCACAGGAGACCCCCATCCATGTCCCTTGAAGCGGACGCACTGAAGTACCACGCCGAGCCGAAACCCGGCAAGCTCGAAGTCGTGTCGACCAAGCCCTGCGAAACCCAGGCCGACCTGTCCCTCGCGTACACGCCGGGTGTAGCCATTCCCTGCCTGGAAATCGAGAAGAACCCGGCCGACGCGTTCCGGTACACCAACCGGGGCAATCTCGTGGCCGTGATCTCCAACGGTACGGCCGTGCTCGGACTCGGCGCCATCGGCGCGCTCGCCGGAAAGCCGGTCATGGAAGGCAAGGCCGTCCTGTTCAAGCGTTTCGCGGGCATCGACGTCTTCGACCTGGAGATCGACACGCGCGACCCGGAACTGGTCATCCAGACCGTGAAACTGCTCGAGCCGACTTTCGGCGGCATCAATCTCGAGGACATCAAGGCCCCGGAATGCTTCGTCATCGAGGAACGGCTGAAGGCGGAGATGAACATACCGGTTTTCCACGACGACCAGCACGGCACCGCGATCATCGCGGGCGCAGCGCTCCTGAACGCGCTGGAAACCGCCGGAAAGTCCCCTGCGGACGCGGCCGTGACGTTCAGCGGCTCGGGCGCGTCGGGCATCGCGGTGGCCAACATGTTCATCCGGCTGGGCGTGAAGCGCGAGCGCATCCTGTTCACGGACAGCAAGGGCGTGGTGTACAAGGGCCGGACCGAGGGCATGAACGCGTACAAAGCCGCCTTCAGCCGGGACACGAAAAAACGCACGCTCGCGGAGGCCATGGAGGACGCGGACGTGTTCGTGGGCGTGTCCGCGGCCGGCCTGGTGACGCCGGACATGGTCCGCTCCATGAACCGCGATCCCGTGGTCTTCGCGCTGGCCAACCCGGATCCCGAAATCCGGTACGCGGACGCCAAGGCGGCCAGACCGGATGTGATCGTGGCCACGGGCCGTTCCGACACGCCCAACCAGGTGAACAACGTGCTCGGATTCCCGTTCATCTTCAGGGGCGCGCTGGACGTGCGGGCCACGGCCATCAACGAGGAAATGAAGGTTGCGGCCGTTCGTGCGCTCGCCGCCCTGGCGCGGGAACCCGTCCCCGAGTCCGTCTCCAAAGCCTACGGGGGGGCGCGGTTCTCCTTCGGCCCGGATTATCTTATCCCGAAACCGTTCGATCCGCGGGTGCTGGTCTGGGAGGCATCCGCGGTCGCGGAAGCTGCGATGAAGTCCGGCGTGGCGCAGAACCCGGTGGACATG
>CAZNXX010000125.1:5703-8679 GCA_964577095.1 uncultured bacterium
ATCCGCTGTGCATCGTCAATGACGCGTCCAGGCCCTCGCCCGTCCCGGCTGTGCTGGACGCCGCGCCTGAGATCGCCGGGCATCCGAATATGCGGTTTCTCGTCGCGACCGGCACGCATCCGGCGCCGGACGAACCCGGGCTGGCCGCGGTTTTCGGCCCCCGCCTGGCGGATGTGCGCGGCCGCATCCTCATTCACGACTGCCGGAAGGACGAGGAACTGGTTTCCATCGGCCGGACGCCCGCAGGCACGGAGGTCCGGATCAACCGCGCGGTCGCGGAAGCGGACCGCCTGGTCGTGATCGGCGCGGTGGAACCGCATTATTTCGCGGGTTTCACGGGCGGCCGCAAGTCCTTCCTTCCGGGATGCGCGGCCTATTCCACGGTCGAGCGGAACCACAGACTCGCACTGGAACCGGGTTCGGCCGTACTGGCACTGGAGGGGAATCCGGTGCACGAGGACATGACAGCCGCGGCCGGCCTGATTCCCGAAGAGCGCGTCTTCTCCATACAGGCCGTATTCGACGGGGAGGACCGGATCTGCGCGGCCGAGGCCGGAAGCCTGGGCGTGTCCTTCCGCCGCGCCGTGCGAGTCGCCGAGAGCGTGTACGGCGTGCCTGCCGCGGGCCTCGCGCCCGCGGGCATCGTGGTCGCAGTCGTTTCCCCGCCTCTGGACGCCGATCTCTACCAGGCCCACAAGGCGCTCGAGAACGCGAAAGCCGCGCTCCGTCCTGGCGGCGTCTTCATCCTGGTCGCTTCCTGCAGAAACGGCCTCGGGAACGACGCGTTTGTCCGACTGCTGGCGTCCGAAACCGAGCCCCGGGCCGTGGTCGAAAAGGTCAGGAGCGAATACAGGCTCGGGCATCACAAGTCCGTCAAAATCGCCGAATTCGCGTGCCATTCGCGGCTCTGGGCCGTGACGCGCCTCGATCCCGGCGTTCTCGAAACGATTTTCATCCGCCCCTTCGGTGATCTGCAGGCCGCGCTCGACGCGGCGTTCCGCGGAGAACCCGAGGCTCGGGCGCTGTTCGTCCGGTCGGCGGGGACGGTTGTTCCGGTCTTACGGAACTCCGATCCCGGCGGCCTCCGGGCCGACTCTTAATCCGGGGAAGTCCATGAAAATTCTCATCAACAACTGCGGCAGCTCGTCCGTGAAATTCCAGCTTCTGGACATGTCGAACGAGACGCTGCTCGCCAAGGGGCTGATCGAGCGCATCGGATCAAGCGACGCCATCATCAATTACCAGGGCGGAGACGCCCCGAAGCTCCGCGAAGTCCGCGAGGTGCTCAACCACGAAGACGCCATGGAAATCGTGCTCCACCTGCTCATGCATCCCCAGAACGGCGTGATCAGGCGCCGGGAGGAGATCGTCGGCATCGGGCACCGGGTGGTACACGGCGGAGAAGCCTTCGTCGATTCCGTCCGCATCGACGAACCCGTCAAGGCCGCCATCGACAAATGCATCCAGTTCGCGCCCCTGCACAATCCGGCCAATCTCAAGGGCATTGAGGCGTGCGAGCGCCTGCTCGCGGGCGTACCCCAGGTCGCGGTGTTCGACACGGCCTTTCACCACAGCATCCCGCCGCAGGCCTACATCTACGGGCTTCCCTACGCCCTCTACAAGAAGCACGGCATCCGCCGCTACGGATTTCACGGCACGTCGCACCGGTACGTGGCGGCCCAGGCCGCGGAGATCCTGGGAAAACCCGCGGAGGCCGTGAACGTCATCACCTGCCATCTCGGAAACGGGGCCAGCATCACCGCGGTGCAGGGCGGAAAATCCGTGGACACATCCATGGGCTTCACGCCCCTGGAGGGGCTCATCATGGGCACCCGGTGCGGGGACATCGATCCCGCGCTCATTCCCTACCTGATGGAGCGGGAGAATCTCAACCCCAAGCAGATCGACACTTTGCTCAACAAGAACTCGGGCATGCTCGGCCTGACGGGAACGTCGAACGACATGCGCGAAATTCTCGCGGAGGCGGACGCCGGCAGTGAACAGCACCGGCTCGCCATCGACGTGTACTGCTACCGGGTCCGCAAATACGTGGGCGCCTACATGGCCGTTCTGGGACGCGTCGACGCGGTCGTGTTCACCGGCGGCATCGGCGAAAACGCGGCCCCGATACGCGAGCGTTCGCTCCGGGGCATGGAGCACCTGGGCATCGGAGTGAACGCGGAGAAGAACCGGTCGCATCAGACCCGCGTCGAATCCGGCCGCATCGCCGTGCTGGTCATCCCCACGAACGAGGAACTCGCCATCGGCCGCGACACGGCCCGCCTGCTCTCTGGCGAGGCCAGGCCGGCCGGAGCGGCGGCCGCGGGCCGGAAGCCGGCGGCGAAGGCGAAAAAGCATCCGAAGACCGGCAAGGGCTGACGCCCTCTGGGCACCCAACGAAAAGGACCGACCATGATCAGAATCAACCGGGAAGAGGGGGGCTGGCTCATCGCCGTGAGCTGGCTTTCCGCCATCGAGGAAACGGCGCGCGACTTTCACGGAACCCGGCCCAAGGATTTCTGCGAACGGGTCTACGAACATTCCGTCGCGCATTACCTGGGCCGGCTGGGCGACGAGTACGGACTGCCGATCCCGCGGACGCATTCCATCCGGGAGACCGTGGAGCAGTACATCCGCATCGGCATCGCGGGCGGCCTGTTCCGGTCCGAAAGCGAATTCGAGCTCTCGGACACGCATCCGAACCGTCTGGACATCACCGTCCACAACTGCGAGTACCTGAAGAGCTGCCAGACCCTGATCGACGAGGGATTCACGATCAAGGACCTCACCTGCGCGCGCATCGGGTGTTTCCGGGCCGCGGTGAAGGCGCTGGCCCACATCGACTGCGACTATCAGGTCCGGTCGTTCAACCTGGACGGCGACTGCCAGGGCACGATTGAACGCGTATAAACCCCGGAGAACGGCCGTGAACACCCACCTCAAGAGACTGCTCCGGCAGGCCCGCGAGGACGCGGA
>CAZNXX010000126.1:0-8601 GCA_964577095.1 uncultured bacterium
CGGAACTCGGAACTCGGAACTCGGAACTCGGAACTCGGAACTCGGAACTCGGAACAAAGGAATGTCCGATAGCCTCGCTGAGAGGCTTGCCCCGGACTTGATCCGGGGATGCTCGTGCCGCGAAGCGGCATATCGGACCTACAACTTATAACGCGGAACCAGGAACTTTTCACCCCACCCCGCCCCTGGATTCCCGCTAAAAGATCGCGGGAATGACATTAGTTATGATGGGTGTTGATGTCTGTAACCCGGAACCCGGAACTCGGGAATGTCCGATAGCCTCGCTGAGAGGCTTGCCCCGGACTTGATCCGGGGATGCTCGTGCCGCGAAGCGGCATATCGGACCTACAACTTATAACGCGGAACCAGGAACTTTTCACCCCACCCCGCCCCTGGATTCCCGCTAAAAGATCGCGGGAATGACATTAGTTATGATGGGTGTTGATGTCTGTAACCCGGAACCCGGAACTCGGGAATGTCCGATAGCCTCGCTGAGAGGCTTGCCCCGGACTTGATCCGGGGATGCTCGTGCCGCGAAGCGGCATATCGGGCCTACAACCCGGAACTCGGAACCCGGAACCGTTTTTCACCCCACCCCTGGATTCCCGATAGAGGATTTCGGGAATGACCCCACCCCATTGATCCGAAACTAGTATTTAAAACTGCTCCCCCCGATGAATTCCCGCAGGATGGACGTCCGGGGAACCTCGTCCGCTGGAATCGCGGTGAAGGACAGGAGCAGTCCGAGCAGGCGGCCGGCTTCCGGATAATCCGGATGCTCCTTCGGAATGGCGGACAGCAGCGGCTCAGCGAAGACCCGGAGCACGCCCGGTTCGTACAGCAGGGCTGAATTGAACACGGCATCCGCGTTTTCCTGGAAGGGAAAAATGTACCGGTCCTCGCCCCTGCGGACGAGGTGCCACGCGGCCAGCGAATCCGCGGCCGTGTGGTTGCGGAACTGCGCGTCGCGCACCATGCGCCGGATGAAACGGATGTCGCTGGTCGAGACCCGCAGCCGGTCCGTGAGATTGAGCTGGGTGAGCGCGCTGTCGTAGATCCGATAGATTCTCTTCGGGGGCAGGCCGGCCGACACGGCGTCGTTCATCCCGTGCAGGCCTTCCATCAGCACCGGCTGTCCCGGTTCGAGCCGGGTCTCCGGGCCGTCCGTCTGCCTTCCGGTGATGAAATCGTAACGGGGCAGGCGGACCGTCCGGCCTTCCAGCAGGCCGGCCAGGTCCGCGCACAGGCGCGGGACGTCGAGCGCGTTGATGGATTCGTAATCGGGCCGGCCGTCCTCTCCGAGCGGCGTCCGGTCGCGGTTCACGAAATAATCGTCCATCGAAACCATCAGGGGCCTGAGCCCGTTGACGCGGAGCTGAATGTTGAGCCGCTTGGTGAACGTGGTCTTGCCCGAAGAGGAGGGACCGGCGATGAACACGATCCGCTTGCGGCCCTGGTGGATGCGGTCGGCCAGAAAGGCGATCTTTTTCTCGTGCAGGCTCTCGGCGATCTTGATGAGATCCGACAGGCCTCCGTCCGCGGCGATCCGGTTCAGGTCGCGGGCCGTCTCGACTCCCTGAATGGCTTCCCATTCCCCGAATTCCTGAAACACCCGGAACAGCCTTCGGTCCGGGACGAAGGGCGGAAGCGGTTCCCGGCCTTCGCCGTCCGAAAAGCGCAGGATCATCCCTTTTTTCCACGGGACGAGGTCGAATACGCCCACAGCCGATGTCTCGTGCAGCAGGGGCATGCCGAGGTATTCCGTCACACCGCCGCTCCTGAACAGAACGGACGGTCCTGCGCCCGGAGCCGGATGCCACGCGGCCGTTTCGCCTCTCTGTTCCAGATAATCTTCCAGTTCCGCGTCCGACAGGACAGCCGGCTCCACCGGTTCCGCGTTCGAGATGATTTCCGCCATCCTTTTCCGGATCTGACGCACCGTCCACGGCTGGAACAGAGGCGCGGGCTTGAGTTCACAGTACAGCCCGCGGCCGCGGCCGATGGAGTGGTCGACCACGAGCCGCCGGCCGGGCGCCCGCTCCGCCACGGCCCGCGTTAAAATGAGGATGAGCGTCGCCTGGCGGGCCAGCCGTCCGGCAGGGGAATCGAGGGGGACCCAGTCGATTCTGCAGTCCGAATCGACGGTCTCATTCAGGTTTCTCAGCGAGTGGCCGACTTTTGCCAGGGCGACGCTGAAAGAACGGTCGGGCTGGAAATAGGCCAACACCTCGGTGAGCCGCGCGGGTTTCAGAAAGAGTCCGGCGGTGCCGTCCGCGGTCACAACGCTGAACGTGTTTTCCTTTGCCATGATTTTCATGATCCTTCCTGTTGCGAAAATCCGGCCACGTTTCCGGCCGGCGCTCCCGGGTAAAGTAATGAATGGTTTTCAGACGGTCAAGGGGGAATAGATCCGGGTTTATGGACGGAAACAGGGCATGGGAGTGGAAACCCGCCATTGCCGCGGTTCGGGGGCAAAGCTGTCGGCACCCATCGGGCCGGGCGGCCGGTTTTCGGCCTTGGTAATTATATGGAAAATAAGATATTTCCCGGAACCCTCAAGCCGGGGTATTGGTTTTCCGTTTGAACGCAGATGGCATGGGAATTGCAGTTTTTCAATCAAACGGAAAATAGAGGCCCGCCATGTTCAGGAGACAGCACATCAGGCTCATCTGCGAAAGACTGACGACCGAAACCGCGGAACCGTTTCAGCTCAAGAGCGTCGGAAGTTCAGAGGATCATCCCATCCGGGTGATTGAGATCCGTAACATCGACGGCGTGCCGCTGTTCCCATTCTACAAACCTTCGGGCGAAAGCGCCTGAGACGGGCCATGTCCAGCCGCGCCAGACACCGAATGGAGTTCGGATTCGCCGGCATCGCGGCCGTGGGGCTGTTCATCCTGCTGCGCGTCAATGTGGCCGCGGAAAAGGCGGGATCGGGCGCGATTCACTGCTACGGGGGCCGCCTTTCCGCATCGGACCGTAGCGCCCTGGAATCGCTGAACAGCGATCTGAACCACGCGTCGGACGTGGAGGACATCGACAGCCGGGGAATACGGATACGCTGCCGGTCCGGGAAAACCCGGGAATACCGCCTGACCGGCGCCACGCTCCGGATGGACGGCGAGCCCGTTCTCCGCGGCATACGGTCATTTCATTTTGAATACCGCGACTGCGCGGGAGGCCTTCTGACGCTCCGCAGTCAGAACCTCGGATATGTCCGGTCCGTCGGGTACGCGATCCGCATGGAATCCGGAGGGTCGGAGATTACGGTGCGGTCCGGCAGTGAGATGCCGTTTCACGCGCCGCATGACGAGTACGCAGCACTTTCAATCGGAGCGCGCGACTAGGAGGCTGCCGCTTCCGCCGGTTTTCACCTTTTCACCTCTTCATCAATGCCTCCTTTTGCCGGCGCCCCGCGAAAGCGGGGCGCTTTTTTTTGTCTTGATCCTTTAATATTTATTATTTAAGTTATCAGAAACCATGTCAATTCTTTACCTCCGGAGGAATGTTCCATGTTGATCCGTTCCTTCCTGAGTGCCGGACTGGCGGCCGTTCTGGCGGCCGGCCCGGCATCCGGTCCGTCCGTCCGTCTCCTGACGCCGGAAACGCTCCGTTTCGGACGCGTGGTCGAAGGCCAGCCGGTCACGGGCGTGATCCGCTTCATCAACGACGGGAAAACGCCGGTTCAGATCGACCGCGTGCACGCCAGCTGCGGATGCACGGCCACGCAGTCCGAGAAGACGCGGATCGAACCGGGCGATTCGACGGCGATCCGGTTTTCCATCCGCACACAGGGATTCCGCGGCACCATTCGCAAATCCATCACCGTGTACTTCGCCTCCCCGGACGCCAGCCCCCTGCAGACGGTGGTCGAAGGAACGGTGTTCGCGGAGATCGAGGTCTCGCCCAGCTTCATCGACTTTCAGTCCGTCCCTCTCGCGCCGGACACCCTGTACAAGGAGCTGATTCTGATCCAGAATTCATCGGACAAGCCCCTGCGGATCAAATCCGTCCGGGTCACCAGCAAGTACCTGACCGTCACTCCGGCATCGGCGACGATCGCGCCGGGCCGGTCCCTGACCCTGCGCGTCAGCCTTCGGCCGGAGAAAGAGATCACGGAGGACGCGGATCTGTGGATCGAAACCGATTCGGCCGTGAAACCGAAGATGAGCGTGCCTGTTTTCATCCACGTGAGCCGCACGGCCAAGCCGGCGCCACAGGAACGGAAAACCGGCCGGTGATGCAGCGGTTTGGACACGCGGTGCTCCTGTCCCTGGCGGCGCTGGCCGTGGGGTGGACGGTCAATCAATTCCACCCGGAGGGCATTCCGGGACGCATGACCCGGGCCCTGTTCATGAGCGGCCGGCCGTTCCGGCGCGTCAGCCCGGATTCGGCCATGGCCGCGTTTCAGCGGGGCGCCGCGGTATTCGTGGATGTCCGGCAGCCGCGGGAATTCCATGCGGGCCGCATCCCGGGCGCGGAGAATCATCCGATTCAGCCGTTTTTCCGTGATTTCCCCGCGTTCAAAAAATCCCATCCGGTCGACACCGCCTACATCTTTTACTGTTTCGAGCCGGCCTGCACGGAAGGCCGGGCCATGCTCGTCTGGATGCGGCGGGCCGGTTACCGCCGCGCCGCCTGGATGTACGGCGGATTGTCCGAATGGACGCAGAACCGGTGGCCGGTCGAAACCGGGGAGCCGGGCCCATGATCCGTGTGCGTCCGGCAGCGGTCCTCTTTCTGCGGCTCGTGTTCGCCGTCATTCTGGGATGGGCGTCGATCGACAAAATACTCCACCCCTGGGCGTTCAGCCAGGACATCGTGAATTACCGGGTACTCGGCGATGGCCTGTCCGCCGTTGCCGCGATCTGGCTGCCCTACCTGGAGCTGTTCACGGCGGTCTGTCTTCTGGCCGGCCTCTGGCTGGACGGCGCGGTGCTGATCAACGCGGGACTGATGTGGCTTTTTCTGATCCTCGTGCTCCAGGCTTTCTTCAGAAGGCTCGACATCCACTGCGGGTGCTTCACGGTGAAGGGGGAGTCCGTGATCGGACCGCTCAAGATCGCGGAGAACGCGGTGTTCGCGGCCGGGAGCCTGGCCCTGCTTCTGCTGGAAGCCGGTTCGAAGAACCGGCGCGTCAAGAACAGGCCGTAAGAACGGCCGTACATCCACCATCACTCCTGGAGGTCATGATGAATTGTTTCAATGGATCCGTGAGGCGAATGGGATTCCGCTCCCTGGCATTCTGTTCCCTGCTTCTCGCGGGATGCGCGGGGCAGAAATCCTTCTGGGGCGACCCGTCATCCGGCCTGATCCTGCGGTACAGGACCCCCGAAACCGCGCTGCGGTATGAAAGCACCTCGAAAATGCAACAGCAGATGACGTTCGGAGAACAGCCCTTCCAGATCGACGCGGATCAGCGGAGCGTGGTCACGATGAAGCCGGCCGCCGGAAACCCGGTCGCGCTGCAGGTCACCGTCGATTCCACCACGATGAAATCGGCCTCCCCGATGGGCGACAATTCTCCCGACCTGAGCGGTCTGACGGGCAAACCTTTCGGCATGACGCTGAGCGAACTGGGCAAGGAGACCCTGGCGCCGGAAGCCGCTTCCATTCAGGTCGATCTCGGACAGATGGGCGGCAAGCGGGGCGTTCATGCCGATTTCGTGGACTTTTTCGAGAACCTGCCGGCCGTCCCGGTGCGCGTCGGAGAGTCGTGGAACTCGATCGACACGGTGACCGTGGAGCAGGGCGGGATGAACATCGTCATGGTGCTCGAAAGCAGAAGCACCCTGACCGGGTTGGAGAAAGTTCGGGGTCTCGAGTGCGCGCGTATCATCGTGGAGTCAAAGGGCAAGATGAGTGGATCCGGGGAACAGATGGGCGCCGCTCTCTCCATGACGGGAGACATTCAGAACAAAGGCGCCTGGGCGTTCGCCTATAAAAAGGGTCTGATGGCGGAATCGTCCATGGAAACCACGACCGAAAGCACGATCGAGATCAGCGGCCCGGAAGACATGACCATGCCGATGAAAACCAGCGTGAAGTCCCTGAAAATTTTGAAGAACTAGCCCGGATCAGACAAATTGTCTGAACCGTGCCTGTTCCGGTCCTGAATTGATGTAATTCATTTCCCTTGACTGGAAAATCTTTTTTTGATATATTCATCTGGCAATTGGTTTTATTCGTTTTAACCGGTGAAATGGCTTACCTCTACCAGAGACAATTTCTCATGGGCATGCGGGGGCAGACCGGGTTTTCAAAACCGTACTGACCGGACGGGCGGGGCCTTCCACGCAAGAAAACCCACGAATCACATCGTGGGTTTTTTTTTGGAGAAACAAGGGGCGTCCTGGAACCCCGGATCCGATCCGGGCGATACGGCTCCAGGCAAGCGTTCCGCCTCCCATCCGTCAGGTGAATGCGCTCGCTGTCGAATTCAGGGACCGGATGCGGCGGCACCATTTCGAATACAGGGAAACCATTGTCACGCTGATCTGCGATCCGGCTTTCTATCCCGAAGGCGAGAGGTCGCTCCTGCGGTCGCGGGACCGCCTCGAGGCCCATATCGCCTCGGATCCGGAATACCGCTCGACGCATCAACCCTATTCGCCGAGGGCGGGCTCGGACATCCTGGTCCGGCGCATGGCCGATGCGTCAGCCCTGGCCGGCGTCGGTCCCATGGCCTCGGTCGCGGGAGCTCTGGCCGACGCCTGCCTGGCGGATCTTCTGGCCGCGGGCGCAGAAGAGGCGGTCGTCGACAACGGCGGAGACATCGCGCTGTTCATCCGCCGGCCGATACGCGTGGGCCTGTACGCCGGAGCGTCTCCTCTGACCGGACTCGCCTTCGACGTCGCGCCGCGGTCCGGGGCATTCGGCATCTGCACCTCGTCGGGCACCGTGGGCCCGTCGTTCAGCTACGGACATGCGGACGCGGCCGTGGTGATCGCCTCGAACGCAACTCTGGCGGACGCGGCCGCGACCGCGCTCGGCAACCGGGTCCGGTCGGCCGGGGATCTCGAAACCTGTTTCGATTTCCTGGGGGCGATCGACGGGGTCGAGGCCGGCCTCGTGATTCTGGGGGACCGGATGGGGATGTGGGGCGCCCTGCCGCCCCTGGACCGGTCGGAGATCGATCCGGATCTCGTGACCCGCGGAAGGCGCGGGCCGTGAACCGGCCCGGGGGCAACTCCCTTCCGATCGCGCCGGTCAGCGGGCGCATCGCCCCGGCGGCGGGACGGCGGGGGCTTCGAATTTGAACCGCATCACATGAGGATTTATGGGCGTCACAGTCATGAAATTCGGGGGATCCTCCCTGAAGGATCCGTCCTCCCTGATGGAAATCGCGGACATCATCCGCAAGAACAGCTTTTCCATGCGCGTGGTCGTGCTCTCCGCGGTGCAGGGCGTGACGAACCGGCTCATCGAAGCCACCGACAGGGCGCTGGAGAACGAATCCTCCATCCCCGCCTCCGTGGACGGAATACGCGCCGTTCACGAGCCGCTCATCCGATCGGCCGTGCCCGAAGGCGCGCTCCGGTCCGAAACGGCCGCCCGGATCGAGGAGCTGATAGAGCGGCTGAAGAAACTGCTCAAGGGCGTGTCCTACACGGGCGAGGCGACCCAGCGGACGCGCGATCACATTCTGAGCCTCGGCGAGCGGATGGCCGCGCACCTGCTGGCCGGCTGCCTTGCCGGGCTCGGTGTCGAGGCGAAGGCCGTCGAGAGCGACTCCATCGGGCTGGTGGCGCACGGCCCCTTCGGCCAGGGAACGGTGGACATCGCCCGCAGCCGAAAACCGGTGTCCAAAGCCCTGCAGGCCCTGTTTCACGCAGGCGTTCTGCCCTGCGTCACCGGATTCTTCGGCGAAACCGAGGACGGACAGCCGATCACGTTCGGCCGCGGCGGCACCGACTACAGCGCGGCCGTGATCGCCGACGCCCTCGAGGCCGAGCGGCTCGAGGTGTGGAAGGACGTCGACGGCTTTCTCACCGGGTCGCCCGAGTACGTCTCGAACCCGCAGCTGCTCGGGTCGCTGTCGTACGACGAGGCGGCCGAGCTCTCCTATTTCGGCGCCAAGATTCTGCACCCGAGAACCGTCGAACCCCTGCTCGACCGGCGCATTCCCATCGTCATCCGGAACACGTTCCGGCCCGAAGCCGTCGGAACCTGGATCGGGCCGGAGCGGAACGTCCGGGAAGGCATCGTCAAGAGCGTGACCTTCAGCCGGAACGTCGGCATGCTGCGCCTGCACGGGCCGGATGTGGGCTACGCGGTCGGGCTTCTGTCGCGCCTCGTGTCCGAGCTCAGCGAACTCGACATCAATATCCGTTCGGTCATGACGTCGCAGACGTGCATCAACATCCTGCTCGACCGGAGCGACCTGCAGAAAGCCTACCGCCACCTCCGGTCCCAGGCCGCCGAGGGGATAGACGGCTTCGAGCCGGTCGAGAAAACGGGGCTGGTGGCCATTGTGGGGGAGGGCCTCGACACGGCCGAGGGCCTCGTGGCGCGGGTGATTCAGGCGCTCAGCCGGGTCAATGTGCACGCCGAAATGATCGTCGCGGGCGCCTCCAAGGTCGCGGCGTATTTCCTGGTGGA
>CAZNXX010000127.1:0-8597 GCA_964577095.1 uncultured bacterium
ATCCGAGGTAATTGCTCCACGCCTTGGGCGTGTCCGGCCGGTCGATCACGTATTCACGCGCCGCGTCGTCGAAATGACCGTATTGCATCCTTAAATCCTCACTTCAATTTTTATTGATAAAGAGATCTCAGATCAACGATTGCAGATTGAAGATTCTCGATCGGAAGGCATGAAACCGGGCACGATCGAGACGATCTCCGTAGGCAATGGAATCAACGGGACGCAGGATTCCGCTTTTTCGCTGTGTGGATGCTCTTCACGAATATGGCAATCAATTCATTATTTTCTTTCATCGCCGATTCAACGATCTCCATACGGCGGAATGAGCTTCCCCGCTTGATGATTTTTAGGCAGATCATCGTTTCTCGAAGCTCCTTGAGAACAATCTGCATTTTATGAATAAAATCCTTCGGCGATTCCGCACTCTGTGCTTCACCATAATTGAGAGCCGTTGAAGTGCACGCCCGGACCATTTGACCCGTCAGGATCGCTCCGCCATTATGCTTCGGATGCAACTGTCCGATTTTCATGACCGCTACCGAAAAATCGATCAAACGATCTTCCAGCTCACCGCGGGTCATTGCCAATCCCTCCCTTTAGCGGCGATTCCGTTCTTCAGGATAAACAGCAGGATAACGGCGATTCCAATGCGGACAAATCGCAATTCAAATCTGAAATCGTTAATCTGCAATCGTTGATCTGAGATCTTTTCAATCAGGCCCCCGCCCGCCGCGCCTCGAGCTCTTCCTTGATTTTCTTCATGATGTCGTCGTCCAGTTTGTAGAAGAACAGGAGGAGCAGAAACGCGACGGCACCCATCACCAGGGGGATCACGCTCATCATGGCCTTCAGGCCCCGGAGGACACCTTCGTTCTGGATCACGTCCGGAACGAACCCGTAGGCGCTGAGGATAAATCCCGCGATGGCCGTTCCCACGGCCCAGCCGATCTTGTTGGACATGATGGATGCGGAATACACAAGTCCGGTGGCCCGGCGGCCGGTTTTCCATTCCGAGTAGTCCGCCGTGTCCGCGTACATGGCCCACAGCACCGCGGAGATGGGACCACCCGTGATGGACCCGAGTATCTGCATCCCGAAAATGAGCAGAAGCTGGCCCGGCGCGAACAGGTAGAACGAGCCCGTGCAGAGAATGGCGGTCGCCAGGAGAATGAGAACGGCGCGTTTCTTCCGGGCCACCCGGGTGAACCACGGCACGAGCAGAACGCCGATCAGGGAGAACGCCTGGCCGACGACGTTGAAAGCCGATGTCAGCACTTCGAAGCCGTAGGTTTTTCCGAGGAACGCCACAGGCTGCTCACCGACATAATACTTGAAATAATGCGTGGTCACGGCGAGACGGATGCAGACGAACAGGATGAAGAGGATGGTCACCGCGAAGAGAATGATCCAGGGTGTGTTTTTAAACAGGTCCTTGAGATCGCCTTTGATGGAGGTCTTTTCCTTGGCGATGGGCTGAATGCGTTCGCGCGTGGAAAGGAACGTGATGAGAAAGAGAACCACGGCCGCGGCCGCGTAGATCGTCATGGTGACCGGCCACCCCTTCGCGGGCTGGCCGTGGCCCAGGTACCGGGACAGTGGAAGCGCGGTCGCGGACACGATGATGCCGGCCAGGTAGGCGCCCACGAACTTGAAGGACGAGGCGCTGGTCCTCTCGTTCGGATCCGGGCTGATCACGCCCAGGAGCGCCGTATAGGGAATGTTGATCGCGGAGTAGAAGAACATGAACGCGATAAACGTGACATAGGCGTAGACGAGTTTCAGGTTGGGACCGAAATCCGGTGTGATAAAAGTGAGCACCGCGGCTATGCCCAGCGGCAGGGACATCCAGAGCAGGTAGGGCCTGAATTTGCCCCATCGGGTTTTGGTCCGGTCCGCGGTCATGCCCACGCCCACATCGATGAACGCGTCGAGAAGACGGGACACGCCCATCATCGTGCCCGCGGCCGCGGCCGTCAGCCCGAAAACGTCCGTGTAGAAGAAGAACAGATAGACCATGATGGTCTGCCAGAAGAGAACGGAGGCAAGGTCGCCGCACCCGTACCCGGCCTTCTCCCAGAATGACAGTTTGTGACTTTCGGGCTTCATGAACGCTCCTTTCGGGGTGACAGGATCATCGAAAGACAACTTCCCGGTTGAAGGGAAGCGAAAACCGGGAACCCTCAGCGGCCCATGACCGCGCGGACCGTGTTCTCGTCTTTCAGCTTTTCGATCGGGAGCAGACAGCCGGACAGTTTCTCCCCGTTCAGCGTCAGCTCCCGTATGCCTTTCTCGACGCCGTCCGGATTCGAAACCTCGATGCGTACGGTTTTCCCGCGGAATCGGCGGTTGACCTTGAATTGTTTCCAGCCGGATGGGACGCAGGGATCGATCCGCAGTCCGTCGACCTCGGGCCGGATCCCGAGGATGTGCTGAGTGGCGGTGAAATAGGACCAGGCGGCCGACCCGGAAAGCCAGGGCAGGCGCGAGGCGCCCTTTCGCGGGCTGGCCGGGCTGTTCGTGAACTGGCAGTAGACGTAGGGTTCGATTTCCCGTATCTCCGCTTTTTCGTTCCAGGCCGCAGGCATGGAGGCGCGGAAATGCCGGAAAGCGGCATTCCCCTTGCCGAGCAGGGTTTCGGCGATAACGGCCCAGCCCTGGATGTGGCAGAAGATGGAGCCGTTCTCCTTCATCCCCTTGTTGAAGAGAACAGCTTTCATGACCGACACGTCCGCGTGCTCGTAGGGCGGGTCGCAGATCATGAGTCCGAATTCCGTCTCGAGCTTTTCCGTCGCGACGGTCATCACCGTTTCGGACTGCTCCCGGGATGCGTGGCCGCTGATGACCGACCACGACTGTGGGCTCAGCCAGACTGTGCCCTCGTCGTTCCGGCGCGAGCCGAAGGTCAGGCCGTCCTCCCGGATGCCCCGGATGAACCAGCGGCCGTCCCACGCGTGTTTTTGAATGGCTTCGTCCAGAACCGCCAGCCGATCCTTTGCCCACACGGATTCGGCATCCTTTCCGAGGCTTCGGCAAATGTCGATGTACGCGGCCAGCGCGAATCGGACCTGAAAAGCGACGAAAACCGACTCGCCCTTCGGGCCCAGCTGGATGCAATCGTTCCAGTCCGCCGCCAGTCCGCAGGGAAGACCGTGACGGCCGGTGCGTTTCAGGTTGAATTCGATGGCGGCCCGCAGATGTCCGAGAACCGTGTCTTCCCCGCGGTCCGCGTAGGCTAGAACCTTGCCGTAGAAACCGATATCGCCGGTTTCCTTCACATAGGCCGGAATGGTGTTGAAGAGCCACAGGCAGTCATCCGACCGGTATTCCTCCTCCCGGGGCGCGGTTTCCCGGCCGGGATGGTGGTTGAACTGCTTCACCACAGGCATGGCCCCGCCCGTGGACGCCTGTCCGGTGATCATGAGCTCGAGCCGCCGGGCGGCTTCGTCCGGAATGGCGGGCAGAACCCCGAGAATGTCCTGAACCGTGTCGCGGAATCCTAGCCCGTCCCTTTCTCCCGCGTAAACCAGGCTGGCGGCGCGCGACCAGGCGTACGTGATCAGGCAATTGTAGGGATTCCAGACGTTCATCATGCTGTTGAATTCCGGATCCGGGGTCTCGACCGTGAACGCGGTGAGCCGGCTGTGCCAGTAGGATTTGACCCGTTCGAATTCGCTCCTGCAGACGGCCGGTTCTGAGAACGCGCGAACCGCCGCCTTCCCCTCCTCCGCGGCCCGGCCGATGCCCATCAGCACGAGAATTTCGCGCGATTCGCCCGGGTTCAGTTCCAAGTCGGCCTGGAATACACCGCATCCGTTTCCGCCGACGGCAATGGAACCCGAACACTGACCGCGCTCTACCGAAACGGGATTTCCGTATCCCCGGTAGGGGCCGATGAAACGTTCACGGTCCGTGTCAAAACCCTTGATCTCGGCGCCGGTCATGGCCAGAAACGTGTGTTTCGCTCCGCCCGCGTTGAAATCGCCTCTCACGACCGGGAGCAGTGGATTGACCGCGTGCTCAATGATTCCATCCACCACCTTCATTTCCATGATGAACTGGGTGTACTGCAGGTTCACCCAATCCATCCAGAGATGCCAGAAATTCGCGTATTCGACAAACGGAAAAACAGACAGACGCCGCGGCTTGTGATCCCGGTTCTCAACCTTTAAAAGCCAGCATTCGAAATCGCGATCCAGGGGAACGAAATAGAGGGATTCGGCGCGGATTCCGTCGTACTCCGATTCGATGACCGTGTAGGCAGTCCCGTGCCTGCAGACGGATTTGTACCGGTCCAACGGCTTCCCCACAGGCTGCCAGGAGGCCGACCAGTAATCGCCGGAATCCCGGTCGCGGAGATAAAAATAGCGTCCGGGCTGATCCATGGGCAGGGTGTTCGGCCGCCACCGCATGAAGCGGCCCTGGGCCGCGGAGTTGTAAAAACTGTAACCGCCGGCATTGTTCGTGATGATTGCGCCGTAAGTCGTGGACCCGAGATAATTGCTCCAGGAAGCCGGAGTGTCCGGCCTTTCGATGACATATTCTTTGTTCAGGTCGTCGAAATGTCCGAATCGCATGGAAAGATTCCAGTCTGTTTAGAAGCCGTATTAATTGTATGTTTTCCAATAAATTGGGTGCGTAGCCGGAAACGTTTGCGCTAAAATGAATTTAATGCCTGTTCCTGAAAATTCCAAGGTAAAAATGGAGGCGGGAGGAAAATAAAAAACCGGGTTCGGGTATTATCCTGATTCAGACTTTGAAGCTGAAGTCCCGAGCCGCGCAATCCTGGATTTCGGATGAATCCCCTGGATCGTGAATTCAGACTTCAGCCTTTCATCCCGTTCCGATAAAAGACGGACGCCTGAATTCGAAAATGAAGCGAAAGACAGTCCAGGCCTTGAACTCTTTCTTCTCACCGCACCAGAACCATCTTCAAGGATGCGTTGGACCGCTCGGTCGATCGTACGCCCGCGATCCGGCACAGGTATATACCGGATGGAACGGGACTCCCGGTATCGTCCTCTCCATCCCATCGGACCTCGAACCTCCCCGCTGACAACACCCGTTCCTGAAGCGTCCGGACAAGACCGCCGGATACGCTGTGAATCCGGATTTCCACATTCCCCGGTCCGGGCACGGTGTACTGGATGCGTGTTTCCGGATTGAAGGGATTCGGATAATTCCCGGCGAGCCGGAACGATTCAGGACGGACCGGCTGCCCGCTTCCTTCCGTTCCGGATCCGCGTCTTGTGAATTGACGCATCCATTCGTACATCTCCCGCCACTGTTCGACCGGCGCTTCATGACCTCCGGGAAAAGTCGTAAATACGAGATCCGCATTCCCCGTCTCCCGCAGGGTCGAATAGGCCTGCTCGTTCACGGACAGAAGCCCGTCGGACTGTCCGCATACGAAATAAACGGGCATGTCCCTCAGTGTGTCTACGGCTGAGGGGTTCAGGAGATTGCCGCCGTCGTACCAGAGCGCGCCCGCGAATACGCCGATCGCGGCCCAGGTCTCGGGTGATTCGATTCCCAATCTCCACGATCCGTAGCCGCCCATCGAAAAGCCGACCAGGTATTGCCGGTTCTCATCGATGCGGAAAACCGCTTTCACCGCGTCGATGCTTTCCCAGACATCCGTTTCTCCGACTCCATGGTACCAGAGATTTCCCCTGCCCCACGGAAGCAGGACATACCCGTTTTCGAAGCTTTCGTCGAGAACCTGTCTGGGGTTGAAATACCGGTGCAGAAAACGGACCCGGGTCCCATAGGCTTCGTCCGAAAGGCCGTGAAGGCGGACGGTCAGCGGGTATGCACTGTCCGGGGACCAGCCGTCCGGGAGGACCAGACAGGCCAGGGAAACCTCTCCATCCACGGGCGAAACCCAGGAGAGCACGATCGGCCGCCTCCGGTCTGTATAGGACGTGAAACGGGAAGCGTTCGACTGCACGGCCGTGTCCGTGAAAGCATCATAAACCGACTGAAGAAGAACCGAATCGGCACGCGAATAGGAGGCGGTCGTGCTGAGAACGTCGAGGATGGAGCGGCAGTGATTCGCGAACAATAGGTTGCTTGAGATGGAGCTGTACCGCTCCATCAGATCCTTCAACTCCCGGATCAGGGCGGGTTTCGGCTCTTTTCCCGCGTCAGGATGAGGATCCCCCTCTGCGGCCGTACGCACACTGAGTCCCGAAAGACAGGTGAGAAGAACAAGCATGCTGAGACATTTTTCCGTACGCATGATGAATCCCCTTGTAATAAACCGGTGCGGGACAGCTGATCTGCGGCAAATTACATCACCGGAAATTCCCGATCGACCGGATGCATGCATCCGAACGCTGGACCCTGCCGCCGCCCCGTCCGTTGCCGCGATCCGGCAAGAAAGACGGCCCGAGGTTCATCCCCGGGCCGTTCACGGAATGCAATGCCGCGCTGAACGCTCAATCCTGCGGGTGCGTGCGGATGAAATTGACGATTTCCTGGACCGTGCTGAAGGCCAGAGCCGTCACCGTGTCCGCGGCGCCGTAATAGATGGCCATGCGGCCGGTGGCCGCATCGCACAGAATGGCGCACGGAAATACCACGTTCGGCACGTCACCCACGCACTCGTATTCGGTCTGCGGGGACCACAGGTAGGGCTTGGCCCGGCCGATGACTTTCCAGGGCTGTTCGAGGTCAAGCAGAACGGCGCCCGCGCTGTACACGAACCCGTTGCACGATTGGAGTACGCCGTGATAGATGAGCAGCCATCCCTCCGAAGTCTCTATGGGAACCGGCCCGCCTCCGATCTTTGTGTACTGCCAGGAATTGCCGATCGGGCCCATCACGTGGCGGTGCCGTCCCCAGTAGCAGAGGTCCGGGCTTTGGCTCAGGAAGATGTCGCCGAACGGCGTGTGGCCGCTGTCCGAAGGTCTGGACAGCATGACGAAGTTTCCGCCGATTTTGCGGGGAAACAGCACGCCGTTACGGTTGAAGGGCAGAAAGGCGTTTTCATGCTGGTGGAACGTCTCGAAATCGCGAGTCCAGGCGACTCCGATCGTGGGTCCGTGATAGTAATTGCACCACGTGACGTAGAAGCGGTCCTCGATCCACACGACGCGGGGATCGTACCCGTACACGAACTTTCCCACCTCGGGATCGTCGCACTGGAACCGGATGGGATCCGGGTCCAGTTTCCACTTCAGGCCGTCCGCGCTGAACCCCCGGTACAGGGCCATGTGACGAGACCAGTCGTCGGACCGGAACACGCCCGCGAACTGTCCCTTGAAGGGGACAACCGCGCTGTTGAAAATGCTGTTCGACGTGGGCAGGAGGTCCCTGGGAATCACGGGGTTCCGGGAATACCGCCAGACCGGCTTGTCATGGCCCGCCGGTTTCTCCTCCCACGGCAGATTGGGAATGCTTTTCTCGTTCAGAATCCTGAGAGTTGTCATCGTTTCCTCTTTCTGATGGATTCCTGCATTCATTCCGAGATGAACTGTCTTAAAAACGCCCGGCTCTGGTCCAGCGCGGCCCTGCGTTTCTCCAGGGACCCTTCAAACGCCCTGTCCTCGACTTCCACGCACACCGGTCCGTCATACCCGGCGTCTCCCAAAACGGAGATCAGTTTGCCCCATTTCACGTCCCCGAGACCCGGCAGTTTGGGCGTGTGGTATTCGAGCGGCGTCGCAAGAATACCGACTTCGTTCAGGCGGTGATGGTCGACCCGGCAGTCCTTGGCATGCGCGTGGAAAATCCGGCCCGCGAACTCCCTCGCCGCTTTCAGGTAATCGATGCCCTGCCAGACCAGGTGCGAAGGATCGAAATTGAGCCCGAATCCGGCGTCCGGGATCTCGTCGAACATGCGCCGCCACAGGGCCGGGCTGGAGGCCAGGTTCTTCCCGCCCGGCCATTCGTCCCGCGTGAAGAACATCGGGCAGTTTTCAATGGCGATACGGACGCCCTGATCCGCCGCGAACCGGACCAGCGGCGGCCAGACCTCCCTGAATCGGGGCCAGTTCTCGTCCGCGGACTTGTTCCGGTCCTTTCCGATGAATGTATTGACCACGCCGACTTTCAGTTTGGCGGCCGCGCGGATGACTTCCGTCAGATGATCGATCGCGATCCGGGATTCGTCCGGTTCCGGAGAGAGCGGATTGGGATAGTATCCGAGGCCGCTGATTTCAACGTCCGCATCCGCGGCCTCATCCATGATCCGCGCGGCCCGATCGTCGGTCATTTCCGCCGCGTCCACGTGAGTGACGCCGGCGTAACGCCGCTCCGCCTTTCCCTGGGGCCAGCTCATGAGCTCGACGCAGGAATAACCGGATTGTTTTGCGATCCGAAAAACCTCTTTTCGGTCCAGATCCGGCAAAATGGCGCTGACGAATCCAAGTTTCATCTGATCCTCCGAGGTCGAATGGAACACGGATTATACGGATCAGACGGATTGACACGGATCAGATAAAGATGACCAGGGTTGATCAATCCGCTGTCCATCGGCGTTGTCCGTTACACCTTTTCGTTGAAGTGTTTGATCAAATGCTGAAATGTCCTGCACCCCTGCGGTCCCAATAACCCCATTCCCTCTTCTTTATCCGTGCCGAAGGTCCGTCTGATCC
>CAZNXX010000128.1:0-8483 GCA_964577095.1 uncultured bacterium
TGATGACGTCAGGCGGCCTGTTCACCAACATGTATTATTCCTCCGCCTATTACAATTCCCGGAACCGCACCTATCATTATCCTGGAACCGCTTCGACCAATCACGCGGTGGTCCTGGCCGGATGGGACGACAACAAGGTCACTGCCGGCGGCACGGGCGCATGGATCGTCAAGAACAGCTGGGGAACAGCCTGGGGCGAAGCCGGGTACTTCTACGTCTCCTACCAGGACGCGAAATTCAACTCCTCCGTCGCCCGATTCTGCGATGCGGCGGATTACATTGCCGGGTCAGGTATCACGACTCATGCGGAATCCGGATTCGTCTGCAGCGTGGGCTACATCACGGACACGGCCGACGGCTTGGTCCGTTTCATTGCGGACGGGGACATCCGGCTCGACCGCGTCGGCACCTGGGCGGTCAGCGCTGGAGCGAAGATCAGCGTTGAAGTGTACGACGATTTCGACGGTGACAGCAACCTGTCCGGCCTGCTCGCGGCCGTGCCGGAACAGAACTGCGCGTTTGCCGGATACTACACGTTCAGCCTGCCCCAGCCGGTCTGTCTGGCGGACGGGGACGATTACTACGTCAAGGTGAGGTATCAGACGCCCGGGTGGGCCACGCCACTGCCCGCGGAAACTCTGGTGGAAGGATACAACGATCCCGTGATCGAGGAGGGAAATTGCTGGACCAAGATGCCGGACCGGCAGTCCTGGAACCCGGAGGACGGATACATCGATCCGGCTATTTACGCGTACACGAGCCCCAGCCGGGTCACCGGCCGGGTGCGGGTTTTTCTGGGCGGCGCTTACATGGCTGGAATCGGCATGACAACGACTTTAAGCGCGAGCGGAAGAATCCCTCCGGTTTCTCCGTATCCGGACGGCCGCACGGCTGTGGCGGTTCCCGAAGATGTGACGGAGTGGGTGATGCTGGAGCTTCGGCTTCCTGACTCGGTCACGGTCGCGGCGGCCAGGTCCTTCTTTCTGAGAAGCGACGGATTTCTCGTGGAAACGGACGGCGTCACCACGGACCTGGTCATTCCCGGAGTTCAGGACGGGCCTTATTTCGTCGTGGTTCGGCACCGCAATCACTGCGCGGTCATGAGCGCGGCGCCTATCCCCCTCGATCCGCTCATAGTGAACAGCGTCGACTTCACGGCATCGCCGGAGGCCTTTTACGGAACAGGAGGGCAGAGGCTTCTGGAAACGGGAACCTGGGGCATGTGGGCCGGAGACGGCAACGGAGACGGGCAGATCACAACCGCGGATTATACGGTCTGGTACAATTCCGCAAGAGTCGGAGGCTCTGGATACGTCCGTACTGATTTCAATCTGGATGGTCAGGTTACGACTTCGGATTACTCGATTTGGTACAACAATGCGCGTATCGGGGGTGCGTCGCGTGTGCCGTGATCTTTTGACGAGATTTTTTGTCGGAACGAACATTCGATTGCTTAGGCGATCCATCATTGATTTTATTGCTTGGAGACAGGCGTGTGAACAAACAGGTTGCGTATCGGAAAAAGACTCATTATATTTATATTGGAAAAATACTTATATGATCTGGCGAGGAGGAAAGAGATGAAAAAAGCGATAAAGACATTTTTGGCGTTAACCGCCTGTTTTTTAATGTCTGGGGCTGTGTGGGCGGATGATGCTGAGTTCAGGTTGGTCCTTGCTCGAAATGATATGTCTATTGGTGGTGAATTCCATGTTGATCTACAGATACGTCAGACTACAGGGACAACTCCGCGGACTCTTGCATCAATGACAGCAGACATTTATTACAATTCGGTTCTGACCGAATGGGACACTGCCTTGCCTGCTTATGGATGGGAACCTGGGTTGGCAAATGGTTATAATATAACCGCAGTTAAAAATATTGGTTATTATAGAATTATGATAGACGGTCAAGGTGTCAATGTAGGCATTCCTTTGTCCGGAATCCCCCCTGCCGATGTTCCTCCCGGTATCCCCCCCGGGTGGGATGTTCCAACAAGCTGGTCGACTATCACCACATGTCGATGGTACATAAATTCCCTTGGAACGTCTCAGGTCACCATTGGGGACGCCTCTGACGCAGCGGGTTATTTTATCAATTACACCAATGCACCAAGAAGCGCTCAGGCCAATTACGTGGTTACCAACCAGGACCTCGGCGATGTGTCCCTACCGGTTCAGATGACGAATTTCACGGCACAGGCGACCAGCCGCGAAGGCGTGACGCTCAGCTGGGCCACGGAGAGCGAGACGAACAGCGCGGGGTTCCACATCTGGCGCGGCGAATCCGAGAACGCGATCAACACGCGCGTCACGTCCGCGCTCATTCCGAGCCACGGCAATTCCTCCTCCAGAAACGACTACACGTTCACGGACCGGAACGCACACGGAAAAACTTTCTGGTACAAGATCGAAGAAGTGTCCCTGACCGGCCAGTCCCAGTTCCTTGGACCGATCAACGTGGAGGCGGCGCTTCCCCTGCCCGAGCAGTTCAGTGTGTCGCGGAATTACCCGAATCCCTTTAACCCGGAAACCACCGTTCACTATGAACTGCCCGAGGATGGCGTTGTGTCCGTGCGGGTGTTCGACCTGATGGGCCGCGAAGTGAAGATGCTCGCGGACGGCTACATGACTGCGGGCCGGTATGACGCCAAGTGGGACGGCACCAACCATTTCGGGAACGCGGTTTCGAGCGGCATGTATTTCGTCCGCGTTCAGGCAGGCGAGTTCTCGGCAGTGCGCAAGATGACTTTGATGCGGTAGACTTTTCATTTCATCACGATTTCTAGAGAGCCGTCAGTCATACCGACGGCTCTTTTTTATTCCGAAGAAAACCTCCCGCGGGTTGGTAAAACCGGGGTGAGGTTCGCTGTAGGTGTCTGGCGTTTTGTTTTACGGAAAATAATTCCTATCTTTAGACCTCTGAACCGGCTTTTCCGTCTGACAGGGAAAAGTGGGGGGGGATAGACCGCCTTGTAAAACCGGGGCTTAGGCGCCCATTTAAATGGAATCCGATGCGGGGGGGATGGCCCGAACTTTGCATTTTTATTGAGGTTATGAGAAAAACTAACAGCAGCCGCTTCATCCCTCTCATTCTCGCGATCAGCGTTGTATTCGGCTTTGGATCCGGACTCGCGGATTTGCCCGAGTACCCGTCCAATCCGTACACGTTCCCGATCGAAGACGAGATCTGGGGATATTTCTCCTCATTCTTCACCGTAGACCTGAACGGAGACGGGCTTCTCGATTTCACCTATCGCTCCAAGACAAAGGTGTACGCTTACGACCACTGGGGCGTTTTCATGTGGAGCGTGGACTGTCCGTATCCCGGAGTGCTGATCAACAACCACGCCGCCAAGCACGCGGCAGGGGATGTGGACGGGGACGGGACCGTGGAAGTCGTGGCGTTGCATTACGAACCAGGCGTGAACCGGGTGGTGGTTCTGGACGGGGCCACGGGGGCGGAAGAGACCCGGTTCAGTGTGAGTGTAAGCAATATCTACCAGATCGTCGGCCATGTCCAGATCGTGAACCTGCGCGGCGACGGGGACAGGGATATCATCGTTCAGACCATGGATGTCGGCAAGGAAAACGATCATCCGGCCTATTACTACAACCGGACACTCATCGCATACCGGATGGATACCAAAGCCCAGCTCTGGCGCGTGGAGCAGAATCGGGATCCGACAGACGGCTATTACGAAGGCTACTGGGGCCCGGCGCACGGCCCGTTCATGGCCGCGGACGTGGACAATGACGGCAGGGACGAGGTCGTGGGCGCGGGTTACGTGGATCACACGGGCGCCGTCTATACGCTTTCCTATCCGTCCGGATGGGTGGGAGAGAACGGATACGACAAGTATGTGGACCACATCGACGCCGTGACTGTGGGTGATTTCAGGCCCGACCTTCCGGGGATGGAGTGGATCGTGGTGGAGGAAGACAATACATCGAATGGATCTGTATGGCCTTTCTTCTATTATTACCACACGGCCATGCTGAAAACAACCGGCATACTCTGGCGCAATGAAACTCTCGATCCGCTATACAGAGAACCGGAGAAGGAAAGGGAGCCGCAGAACGTCGCGGCCGGAAATTTCACGAAAGCCCACGATTACACCGAAGTCTGGCTCAGCTCGCGCGGCCCCATTGCCACACTGAACCACCAGCATCCCTGGATGTTCAATTCAGCCGGCACCCAGATCGCGCACTATAATATAGGCGCCGCCCTTCCGGCGGGTTTCAACCCGGCCGGAAACAGCGAGGGAGTGGAGCCCACCTTCACCATCGACTGGTTCGGACTGCCCACGGACCAGATCGCGTCCCTGGCCCGTCATGCGAACGGAAACCTGGGTGTTCTCGATCCCATGACCGGTTCCGCGTACTGGTCCACGACCGGTCAGACTCCCCCCATGGAGGCGACCCTGCTGTATGTCGCGGATGTCGCGGGCGACAGCAGGGAGGAGATCGTCTCATACGACAGCACGGATTTTCAGGTCAAGATATACTGGAACACGGAACCGAACCCCAATCAGCCCAAGCCCTCCAAGTGGGACGATCCGCTCTATACACGCCTGAAACAGAATTGGAATTACTACCAGCCCGGGGGGTATACGTACGGCGATTATCCCCTGATCTCGAATCTGCGGGTTGAGGCAATCGGCACGGACAGCGCGGTAGTGGCCTGGGACACGGACGTTCCCGCGACGTCGCAGGTCGAGTACGGCCCGACCGGGGCGTACGGCGACACGACCTTGACGGACGCATCCAGAACCATGGCGCACCGGGTTGTTTTAAAGGACCTTGATCCTTACGCGGAATACCATTTTCGGGTTCTCTCGAAGAACCAGTGGAACAAGTTCGGCATGTCTGCGGACAATGCGTTCCGGACCCATGCGGCGCTGCTGTCCCTGACTGCGTATCTCGAGGGTCCGTATCGGCCGTCGGAGGACTATCTGTCCACGGACCTGAACGCGGACGGCCTCATTCCCCTGGTTTCGCCGTTTACCGAAGATCCGGACTCCGTGACGGGTTTTCCCGAAAACGCGGTAGACTGGGTTCTGGTTCAGCTCAGGATGGAACCGACCGGATCCTCATTCCTGTCCAAAAGTGCAATACTCCTATCGGACGGGTCCATTGTCGATCCGGACAGTCTTGCGGGACCGATACCCCTGAAAATCGACACAGGTTTCTATTATATATTGTTGCGGCATCGGAATCATTTGCCTGTCATGAGCGCGTCCGCCCTGCTATTGACGGACAGGGAAAGCCTGGTCGTCAATCTGTCCGTGGAAGGGCAGAGTTACGGTCTTGCCGGCATGAAACAGCTTCGTGCCGGTTTGTACGGGATGTGGGCCGGGGATGTGAACATGGACGGACAGGTGACCACCATGGATTACACGGCCTGGTACAATGCGGCCAGGCTGGGCGCGTCCGGGTACCTGGACCAGGACATCAATCTGGACGGCCAGGTGACGACCATGGATTACACGCAGTGGTACAACAACGCGCGGCTCGGCGCGGCGTCGCAGGTGCCGTGATCCAGAGGACCCCGGGGTCTCGTTGATTTCGGGATAGATTGAGGGGGATGTTTGGTGGCAGCCGGATGGGGACCCCGGGGTCCGAACGAGGCTCGGCGCGGCGTCGCAGGTGCCGTGAGGCAACCCCCTGGACGCGCTGACGCGCGTCAGTCCCCCTTGTCAGGGGGACTGAGATTGCTTCGCCCGCAATGCGGGCTCGCAATGACAGCGGTTATAGTCAGATGTGGAGTATTGTCATTGCGAGGCCTGTCCGGTGGACAGGCCGAAGCAATCTCGGGTTTGGTGGTTTAAGCTGAGATTGCTTCGCCTGCGTCGCAGGCTCGCAATGACGGCAATTTGGGTTGACGTAAAATTTCGAGGGATGAGGTGAAAATGGTGAACGGGAAATCCGCAATCCGCTTAGCAATATTTATACTGCTGTCCGCCGCGGCCGTCCTCTTTGCAGAAGATGGGACCGGGAACGGTACGCGGGCCTTCGCGCCCAGGCGTGTGTTCACGCCGGATTCGCTCAAGCACAAGCTGGGCGGCGGGCTCGAGATGATGCTCGATGAAAAGCTGGCCGCCGCATCGGAGAAGGCATCGGCCCAGGACGCGGACGGGGCCATGGTTGTGGTGTACATGCTTTCCGTGCCGAGCGGCGCCCACCTGAAAGTGCTCCAAAAAATGGGCGTGACCGTGTACCCTGAAACCTGGACGCCCCCTGTCGGCAAACACCCCTGGGGATTCGTTCTGGCGAAACTGCCTCTATTGAAACACGTGGACGTTCTGGCATTGCCATTCATCAAGCGCATGGATTCAGCGGAGCGGACTCTTCAACCGCAAAACAACACTGCTGCATCCGTGATCGGAGCCGGGCTGGTATGGGAGAAGGGCAGTGACGGATCGGGTGTCAAGATCGCCATATTGGACTCCGGGCTGGACACGGACCCTGTAAATGCGGATCTGCCTGCGAGTTTTCAGAGAAAGGATTATTCGAACTATCCGACCTTGGATGATAATGTGGAAAACATGGTTTTCGGGCACGGCACCCATGTTACAGGCACGGTGCTGGGTCGCGGCGTACGGTCCGCTGACAATGTCGGGAACGGCGGAGGGGCTTACAAGGGTATGGCTCCTGGAGCGGATCTCGTTTTTTTAAAAATAGGAGATGATCTGACAGGTGAAGCACCGAGAAACGCGATATGGTATGCCATGGACGCTGCAGTCAATACATACAATGCGGATATCATCAGTATGAGTTATAGCGGATGGGGTGATTTTAACGATGGAAGCGAGTGGTTGGAACAGAAGGTTGACTTGTGCTTTGAGCAGGGCACAGCTATTTTTCTGTCCGCGGGCAATACTGCGGATGATAATAGGCATTACAGCGGAACAGTAGCGGCCGGCAGTCAGTCCAGTTTAATTCAAGTAAATGTTACTGGTACCGAGACTCGCACTCTTTATTTCAATACTGTCTGGCGCGATGGATCTTCCGCTAGCAACGCACTCTCTCTCCACTACTACAACTCAGTGGGAGGCGAATTGCCGGATGTCACACAGTACACGACAACTGAGAGTTCTCGAGGGACAGAATCCCGTTATTCGAAGTCCATTTTACCCGTATCACCGGGCACATACAATTTAAGAGTATGGAATGAATCCTCAAGCCCGGTAAATTTTCATCTTTATGAATATGTGGGAAGTGGTTATGTAACATTTCAATCCGTAGATTTTTCTTGTACTGTGGGCAGCCCGGCAGTGGCGGATCACGCTGTTGCTGTTGCGGCTTGGACTTCACGGTTGAGCTGGAAATCACCATATAACTGGGAAGAGTCGTATTGGTTCCACCAATCATCAAACAATATTTGTTCGTTTTCCAGCCGCGGGCCTCGAATTGACGGAGCACAAAAGCCGGATATCACAGCGCCTGGATCTGCCATTGTTTCGATACGAGATACAGATATATTTACGACTCTAACTTCTTCGTGGGCGGACAATGACGGCGCAGTTGGAGGAGCTGCTGATTATTACGTCATGCAGGGCACCAGCATGGCCTGCCCGGTTGTAGCAGGCGCGGCGGCACTGCTTCTGCAGAAAACTCCGACCCTCACGCCCCAGCAATTGTACGACGCCATCACCGGAAACGCGGCCACGGACGTGTACACGGGAGCGTGTCCGAATGCCACCTGGGGATACGGCAAGCTCGACGTGAACGCCGCGTATCCCCCTGAAGTGTTCGTGGATGCCGAAGTCATGCTCGAGGGCGCGTATTCGACGTCCACGCACGCCATGCAGACGACGCTGAAGGACGCGGGTCCGATTCCTTCCGTACCGCCGTATCCTGAGGACAACGACAGAAGCGTGACCATTCCCACTGGCATCGCGGACTGGGTGCTGGTTGAACTCAGGGCAACGGCTGGCGGGCCGGCGATCGCGTCGAAGAGCGCGCTCCTTCGCGCGGACGGACGCATCGTGTCGGACAATGGGGCATTTACGCGCATTCCGATCAGCGCGCCAACGGGCAACTATTACGTGGTCGTGAAGCACAGGAATCACGCGGCCGTCATGAGCAAGAACACGATAGGCCTGTCCGTTTCTTCATCCAGCCCCATATCGTTCTCGGACAATGCCTCCTTCTCGCAAGGTCTGAACCCGGTGAAGCTGTTGGAAGCCGGGGTTTACGGAATGTGGGCCGGAGACATCAACCGGGACGGTCAGGTGACGACCATGGACTACACGGCCTGGTACAATTCCGCCCGCCTCGGAGAATCCGGATACAGGGACACGGACATCAACATGAACGGCCAGGTGACCACCGAGGATTACACGATGTGGTACAACAACGCCAGGCTGGGAGCTGCATCGGGAGTGCCGTAATCCTGCAGACCCCGGGTCGGCCTTTTGACACGTTTGCACGTTAACACGTTTGAACGTTGGAATGTTGGGACGTTTTAACGTGCTAACG
>CAZNXX010000129.1:0-3423 GCA_964577095.1 uncultured bacterium
ACGGACCTGTGGAAGGGCGAGGATGTGCCCCTGCGGAAAGGATCCATCCGGAAATCCGTGTCCGCGAGCGCCGGCATTCCGGGCACGTTCCCGCCTATGGAGCAGGACGGCCGTTTTCTGGTGGATGGCGCGGTCGTTCAGATGGTGCCGGTTCGCGAGGCGCGCCGGCTCGGAGCGGACAAGGTCGTGGCTGTGGACGTGACCCGTGAACTGGTGCGGCCGCCCTCATTCAAGAACGGGCTGGAGGTCATGTTCCGGGCCGATGAAATCACGAATTTCCGCCTCAATGAAGCCCATCTGTCCGGCGCAGACGTGGTGATACGGCCGAAAATGGGCAATATCCACTGGGCCAGTTTCGAAATGCTGGACGACATCATCCGCAGGGGCGAGTCGGCTGCGGAGGACAGGATCGCGGAGATCCGGACACTGACCGCTCCGTCCGGACGCAGGTGGTTCCGCTTCCTGCCGCGGCTCAGGTTCGGGCGATGACCGGCCTCCCGGAAACCATCCATGTGCTTGTGCTGACCGCGCCCGCTCCCGCGGACCCGGCCGGCGACGCGGCCTCGGCTTCAGCCGGGGACGCGGCTTCGGCCGCGGAGAGGGAACTGGAGGCCGCCGGCCTGTCCTGCCGCATCCGGAGGGCCGGGGACAGGGACGCGTATCTGCGCGAGATGCTCTCGTCGCGGCCGGACCTGATTCTGGTCGACGATGCCCTGGCCTCTCCCGCGTGTCAGGAGGCACTCCATCTGCTCCGGCAGTACCATCCTGACATTCCGTTCATCATCCTGGCTTCGCCGGGCCGCGAAACGGAGGCCCTGGATTGCATCGGGGCCGGCGCCGACGATTTCGTCGGGAAGGGCGAATCCGGCCGTCTGGCCGGCGCCGTCCGAAGCGCCCTGCGGCGCAGGTCCTCGTCCGAGGCGCGCCGGAACGCGGAGACCGCGCTCCGCGAATCGGAAAAACGGTTCCAATGGCTGTTCGAATCCGCGCGCGAGGGCATTCTCCTGCTCGAATCCGGAACGGGCCGCATCACCGAGGCCAATCCCTTCACCATGGAATTCATCGGCGCGCCCGCCGGATCGGTGATCGGCCGGACCCTCGAGGAGGCGGGATTCATCCCCTTTCCCGCGGTTTACGCACTTTTCCTCGATCGCCTGGAACAGAACGGTTTCGCGCGGTACGAGGGCGCGGTGTCGTCCGCAGCCGGCCGCAGCCTGGTCGTGGAACTGGAATGCACCCGCACCCGTTTCGAGGGCCGTGACATCGTCCTCTGCAGCCTGAGGGACGTCACCGGCCGCAAACTCGCGGAGGATGAGAAGGACAAGATTCAGCAGCAGCTGTTCCAGTCGCAGAAGATGGAGGCGATCGGGGCGGTGGTCGGCGGGGTGGCGCATGACTTCAACAACCTCATGACCGCGATCCAGATCAGCGCCGACCTCGCCATGATGAAGACCGACGAGTCGAACGACCTCTCCGGCGAACTCAAGGAAATCCGGAATTCCGCGCTCCGCGCCACCGGCCTGATCCGCCAGCTCCTCCTGTTCAGCCGGAAGCACCCGATGGAATTCCGGACGCTGGCGGTCAACCCGGTCATTGAGAACCTGCTCCGCATGCTCCACCGGCTGATCGGCGAGGACATTGAAATACGCACCGAGCTCGATCCCGCGCTCTTCCCGGTGCGGGCGGACGCGTCCAACATGGAGCAGGTGATCATGAACTTCGTTCTGAACGCGCGCGACGCGATGCCCGGCGGCGGCACGATCACCATACGCACGGCCAATGCGGTGCTCGGGGAGCGGGAGTGCCGCGATCTGCCCGACGTGAAGGCCGGGTCGTACGCGGTGCTGTCGGTGGCGGACACGGGGACGGGGATGACTCCGGATGTGATTGAGCGTGTATTCGAGCCTTTCTTCACGACGAAGCCCGCGGGGCAGGGGACCGGGCTGGGCCTGTCGGTGGTGTACGGAATCGTGAAACAGCATGAGGGCGCGGTTCACATCGCCAGCGAGCCCGGACGGGGATCGGTGTTCACCGTGTACCTGCCCGCCGCGGCCGTGCCCGAGGAGCCGGCCCCGGAATCCCGCGCCCGGTCTCAGGAACGCCCGGGCCGCGGGCAGAAAATTCTGCTCGTGGAGGACGAGGACAAGGTCCGCGAATCCGCGGCCAAGGCCCTTCTGAAATGCGGCTACCGCGTGACCGTGGCCGACAGCGTCCAGTCCGCCTGGGACCTGGTCCGCCGGGAAAAGGGCGCTTTCGACCTGGTGTTCACCGATGTCGTGCTCTCGGACCGGACCGGCATCGACCTGGCCGACGACATCCTCCGGCTGTACCCGGGCATGCGGATTCTCCTCTGCTCCGGGTACACCGACCAGAAATCGCAATGGCCGATCATCCTGGAGAGGGGATTCCGCTTTCTCCAGAAACCCTATGACCTCACTGCGCTGCTCCGGGCCGTCGAAGAATCGCTCGGCGCGGACGGAACGAATCATTCCCAATCTTGACGGAGGAAACAGACTCATGCAACGGAAACCTTTCGGCCGGACATCCGGCGGCGTGGAAACGGAACTGTTCGAACTCACCAACCGGAACGGATGCACGGCCGTTCTCACCGATTTCGGGGCGTCGCTGATCTCCGTGACCGTGCCGGACCGCGCGGGCCGGAAGGGAGACGTCACGCTGGGGTTCCGCACGCCCGACGGATACGCGACCAACGGCTGTTTCATCGGCGGGACCATCGGCCGGTACGGCAACCGCATCGCGGGCGCGGCCTTCAATCTGGACGGCCGGGAGCACCGGCTGATCCCCAATGACGGGCCGAACAGCCTGCATGGCGGGAAGATGGGTTTTCACCTGATGCTGTGGAAGGCGGAGCCGTCCGCCTCCGGCGACGGCGTCGTCTTCTCGCGTGTCAGTCCGGACGGCGAGGAGCAGTTCCCCGGCAACCTGAAGGTAACCGTGGGATACCGGTGGACGGACGAGCAGGTTCTGCGCATCGATTACCGGGCAGTCACGGACAGGACCACGGTCGTGAACCTGACGCACCATTCCTACTTCAACCTGGCGGGCGAGGGGAACGGGGACATTCTGGGGCATCTGCTTCAGATCGACGCGGACCGCTTCACGCCCGTGAACGCCAATCTTATCCCCACGGGCGAGCTTCGGCCGGTCCAGGGGACGCCCCTGGATTTCACGAAGCCCAGCCCCGTGGGGCTGCGCATCGGCGATCCGGACGAACAGCTCAAGCTCGGCCGCGGGTACGACCACAACTTCGTCCTGAACGCAGGCGGCGGCGCCCTGGCGCGGGCGGTGCGGATGACCGAACCGGGGTCGGGCCGGGTCATGGAGGTGTGGACCACGGAGCCAGGCATCCAGTTCTACTCCGGCAACTTTCTGGACGGGTCCCTGACCGGCAAGAGCGGCAAG
>CAZNXX010000129.1:3523-8462 GCA_964577095.1 uncultured bacterium
TTCCTGTGCGCGCTGAAGAACGTGCCGCACGTCCGGCACAGGCACATCATCGTCCGTGAGTCGTGCATCGGGCTCGTCATCCTGGTGTTCTTTCTCTTCACGGGGCGCTACATCCTCACGATCCTGAACATTTCGCAGTCCTCGCTCTCCATCGCCGGGGGCATCATTCTGTTCATGATCGCGATCAAGATGGTGTTTGCCGGTTCGGAAAACCTGTTCGGGGACAAAACCACGGGCGAGCCCTTCATCGTGCCCCTGGCCATTCCCCTGATCGCGGGTCCCTCGGCCATGTCCACGGTGATCCTGCTCATGGCCCGGGAACCCTCGCGATGGCCCGCCTGGTTCGCGGCCCTGGTCATCGCGTGGTTCGCGTCGATGGTGGCCCTCCTTTTTTCGGCCCGGCTCAGCCGGTTTTTCGGCGAGCGCGGGCTCACGGCCATCGAGCGACTGATGGGCATGATACTGGTCACCGTGGCCGTGGAGATGTTCCTGTCCGGGCTGCATTCGTCCTTCCCCGGAAAATAAAAGCTTGTTTTTTGTTTCTCGAATGCGTATACTATTTGCGAGCAAGGTCCCGTTCAGGAGCCCGATCGAAGGCGTCTGAACGGGACCTTGTATTCCGGTGTCCGAAATCCAGCCACTCCAAACCGCCCCGGCGGTTTGGAGTTCGTTTTTACCAAACGACAGGAAAGCCCCGGCATGAAAATATTCGTCCCCGGACGCATCTGCCTGTTCGGCGAACACAGCGACTGGGCCGGCAGTTACCGGCGTATCAACGCCGACCTGGAAAAGGGCTTCACCATCATTACAGGCACCAACCAGGGCATACACGCCGAAGCCAAACCCCATCCGAACCGGCTCATCGTGTCCGCGACCCTGAACGACGGGGAGCGGGTCGGGCCGTTCGAGCTTCCCATGGAAAAGGACGCCCTGCTCGCCGAGGCCCAGAAGGGCGGTTTTTTCAGCTACGCTGCGGGCGTGGCTTACCAGATCCTGACCCACTACCGGGTGCGGGGTCTGGAAATCGACAACACGCTGACCGACCTTCCGGTGAAAAAGGGGCTGTCGTCCAGCGCGGCCATCTGCGTGCTGGTGGCCCGGGCGTTCAACCGGATTTACGACCTCAAGATGACGGTCCGCGGGGAGATGGAGTTCGCCTATCTCGGCGAAATCACCACGCCCTCACGGTGCGGCCGCATGGACCAGGGCTGCGCCTTCGGCAACCGGCCCGTGCTGATGACTTTCGACGGCGACCGAATCGACGTGGAAGAGCTGAGCGTTCCGAAGGACCTGTTTTTCGTCATCGTGGACCTGCAGGCGGGCAAGGACACGCGGGAGATACTGAACCAGCTGAACCACGCCTACCCGTTCGCGGACAACGAACTCCAGAAGGGCGTCCAGGCGTACCTGGGGCCCGTGAACCGGCGTATCGTGACCGAGGCCAAAGAGGCGATCCTGCGGGGGGACGCGGCCGCGATCGGGTCCCTCATGAGCGAGGCCCAGGCCGAGTTCGACCGCGCCCTTCAGCCGGCCTGCCCGTCCCAGCTGACGGCTCCGGTTCTGCATGCCGTGCTGAACCACCCCGAACTGGCGCCCCATGTGCACGGCGGAAAGGGCGTGGGATCCCAGGGAGACGGCAGCGCCCAGTTCATCTGCCGGGACGAGGCGGCTCAGAACCGGGTCGTGGAAATACTCCGGGACAAGCTTTCCATGCCCGGGTTGAAGCTGGTCCTGCGTTCGGCGCACAAGGTCCGGAAAGCCGTGATTCCCGCGGCCGGTTTCGGGACCCGGCTGTTTCCCGCGTCCAAGGCCCTGAAGAAGGAACTGTTCCCGGTCGTGGACCGCGCCGGACGCGCCAAGCCCGTGATCCAGCTCATCATCGAGGAGGCGGTGAACGCCGGCATTGAGGAGGTCTGCCTCGTGGTTCAGAAGGCGGACCGGGAGCTGTTCGAGGAATTCTTCTGCCAGCCGCCGACCATCGAGAACCTGAACAAGCTGTCGAAGGAGGACCGGGCCGTCAATGACGCCCTGCTCGATCTCGGCAACCGGATCCGATTCGCGGTGCAGGAAACCCAGGACGGATTCGGCCACGCCGTGTACGCCGCGCGCGAATTCGCGGGGGACGAGCCCTTCCTGCTGATGCTCGGAGACCATATTTACGCGTCGGACACGGAAAAATCGTGCGCCCGGCAGGTGCTCGACGTGTTTGAAAAGGCGAACCGGAGCACGGTCGGGCTCAAGGCCGTGCCGGAGGCCGAAATCAGGCGGTTCGGGTGCGTGTCCGGCGTCTGGGAAAAGTCCGGGGACACGCTGTCCATCGGCGAGTTCGCCGAAAAACCCGAACCGGTGTACGCGCAGGAACACCTTCGCGTCGAAGGCGTCGCGGACGGGCACTATCTCACGGTGTTCGGCCAGTACGTGCTGACGCCGCGGATTTTCGAGTTTCTGGAAGAGAACATCCGGCACAACCTGCGGGAGCGCGGAGAGTTCCAGCTCACCACATGCCTGGAGCGCCTGAGGCGCGAAGAGGGATTCACCGGCGTGGTGGTCCGGGGCAGGCGTTTCGACATCGGAACTCCGGACGCCTACAGGGAAACCCTGATGGAGTTCGGTAAAGCCTGATCCGTTCCCGTCCGTTTCGGCGCGATTCCGTCCGGGACCGACGCGGCGGTTGACTCAGGACTCAGGGCAGGCCCTTCGGCCCCTGGACGGGGTTTATCCGGAGCGAAGCCGAGGGACTCAGGGCAGGCCCTTCGACTTCGCTCAGGGCAGGCTTTCATTCGATTGATCAGGAGGTTTTCATTGGCGATCATGCACATCACCCGCGAGGGATACGAGAAACTCCGGGAGAAGCTCCATTATCTCGTCAACGTCCGGCGCAAGGAGATCGCGAAACAGCTGGAAACGGCACGCGGTTTCGGGGACCTGAGCGAGAACGCCGAATACGAGACCGCCAAGCAGGAGCAGGCCCTCAACGAGGCCAAAATTTCGGAGCTCGTTTCCCAGCTTTCCTCCGCGTCGATTCTCGACGGCCAGGACATCGCCGACGACAAGGCGTACATCGGGGCCACGGTCCGTCTGCTCGACCTCAAGGACAAGCAGGAAATCGAATACATGCTGGTATCCGAGGCGGAGGCCGATTTTCTGGAAGGCAAGATTTCCGTCACTTCGCCGGTCGGCAAGGCACTGCTCGGGAAACCCGTGGATGAGGTGGTCGAGATCCAGGTGCCCGCCGGGATGCTTGCCTATAAAATCCTCCGGATCACCCGTTGAGATCCGGCCTTTTGAATACGCCTTCAGGGGATCCCGTCATGCCCGCATCCAGACCCAAATCCTTCAGGATCGCCGTGCTCGGCGCGGGGAACATCGGAACCGCGCTTGCCAGGGGGCTGGTCCGTTCCGGCCGCTTCCAGGCCGGGCAGATCACGCTCACCCGCCGGAACCCCCGGCCGCTCGACGGCCTGCGCAAGGAGGGGTTCGACGTCGGGTCCGACAATGTCCGCGCGGTCTCGAATTCGGATTTCATCATCGTGGCGGTTGAGCCGCGACAGATCAAGTCCCTCCTTCAGGAGATTCGTCCCGGCCTCAAGCCGTCCAGGCACGTGCTGGTTTCGGTTGTGTCCGGCGTCGGCCTGCGGGACATCGCGGCGCTGACCGGCAAGAAAACGCCCGTGCTCCGCGCCATGCCCAACATCGCGGCGGCCATCGGAGAATCGATCACCTGCATCGCCTACGGCAAGGACCGGCCGCGGCCCGAAACCGCGGCGGCCGTAACCCGGGTCTTCGAGGCCGTGGGGCCGGTGCTGGAGATCGACGAGGAGCAGATGATCGCGGCCACGGTCATCGGCGCGTGCGGCATCGCGTTTTTCCTGCGGGCGATCCGGGCGGCCTCGCAGGGCGGCATCGAAGTCGGGTTTCACTCGCTGGACGCTCTCCGCATCGCGGCCCAGACCGCGAGGGGCGCGGCCACGCTGCTCCTGCAGTCCCAGGACCATCCGGAATCGGAGATCGACCGGGTGACCACGCCGCGGGGATGCACCATCTCCGGCCTCAATCAGATGGAACACGAGGGGTTCAGCTCGGCCATGATCAAGGGCATTCTGACCTCCAGGGACAAGGCTTCCACGTTGTTCAAGCTTGACGGCTGATGCCATGAAAACGAGCCCTCCGGCGGCCAGGCGCGCCGCCGCAGTCCTTCTTCTCTGTGCCGCGGTCATCCTGTCGGGCGGCGGGCTGATGCGCAGGGGCATGGACGCCGCCGGACTCGGCCGGTTGAAGGCGTCGAACGACGCCTACCTGTCGGCCTCATTCGACAAGGCGCTGAAGACGTTCGCCGTGCTATCGGCCGTGAAAGTCGGCCTGGCCGTGGTGCAGGGGTCGGACGTGGGCATCGGCTTCAATCTCGAGGTCGGGGACGTGGTTCAGTCGGCCTACGACTATGTGGACATTGCCTGGCGCGTGGTGCTGGCCTGCGCCGCGGTGCTTCTGGGCACCCGGTACCTGCTTCAGGCGGCCGACCTGCTGTCGTCCTGGTTTCTGGCCGCGACCTTCGTCGCGGTTCTGCTCGGTCTCGTTGTCGCGTGGACTCTGCCCCGGCTCCGTTTTCTCAGGGCTTTTCTCCGCGACGCCGCGTGGATGGCCGGACTCGTGACCGTCGCGCTGATGCTTGTGGTCCCCTTTTCAATCGCGGGCGGCCACTGGCTTTCGAAACGCATCACCCGCCCGTCCGTCGAACAGGCCCATGACGGATTCCTGAGAATCCAAACGGAGCTGAACGGACCGCAGGACGGGCGGTCGGGGCTGTGGGGGAAGATCACCGAGGGCAGGGAGAAAATCGAGCGCGTCGCGGCCCTGGTGGCCCGCCGGACCGGCGAGCTGACCGAATGGGTGCTGAAGCTCATCGCGGGATTCGTGTTCGACTGCATCGTGTTTCCGGCCG
>CAZNXX010000130.1:0-8393 GCA_964577095.1 uncultured bacterium
GGGATGACCATTTTCTGGGACTCCGCGAACGCGGCGTTCGACATGTGGACCGGTAACGCCACCCAGGAGCCCATCCGGCGGTTCACTTTATGGGTGGCCTTCTTCACCATCGCCCTCAAGATCCTCCTGATGCTTCAGGCTTCGAAGGTCAGCCGGAGAACGGGCAACATCACCATATCCGCCCTGGCCCGGGACCACCGGAACGACATCTTCGCGTCGGCCGGTGCCGCGATCGGCATCGGATTCGGATTACTGGGTGTGGAATGGATGGACCCGGTGGCGGGCGCAGTCGTGGCCGTGCTGGTGACGAAAACCGGAGTCGACATTCTCCGCGAATCCTCGGAAGAACTCATGGATACGGTCCCGAGCCGGGAGATCGACGCGTCCATAAGGAGAAAACTCTCCGGATTCCGGTCCATCCGGCGCATCGAGTCCGTACACGCGCACCGGTTCGGCCCGTATTTCGTGGTCAATATCACCGTCGCGATCGACGGCCGCCTCAGCGTGACCGAGGGCGATCGAATCGCCGATGAGATCGAAGCGCATCTGGTCCGCGAAATTCACATGCTCCGGAAGGTGTACGTGCATTACCATCCGCTGCGGCGTCGTTTGAAAACACCAAAAAGGGATTCCGCATGAAGAGGCTCCATGCGACGGCCCTGATCGCCCCCTGCGGCATGAACTGCGGTATCTGCATGGCGTATCTGCGGGAGAAGGACCATTGCCCGGGGTGCCGCGGGGAGGCGTCGCAGAAGCCGGTCTCGTGTGTCCGGTGCCGGATCTTAAACTGCGACCTCATCCGGACGGGGGCCGCGAGGTTCTGCCTGGAGCGGGACCGGAGGCCGTGTCAGCGGCTGAAGGATCTGGACAAGCGGTACCGCACGAAATACAACATGAGCATGCTGGAAAACCTGGCCGCCATCCGCCGGTTCGGGATCCGGACGTTCGCGGCGGACGAGAAACGGAGATGGACCTGCCGCGGATGCGGGGGGACCATCAATGTCCACCGGGCGGTCTGTTCCGAATGCGGGGACGGGGCGGAAAAACGACCTTCTCGAAAACACACACCCGCTCAACGAGAGACACGGAGGAGTCCAAAATGAAAACGTCCACACCACGCACCCCTGCGGGATCCGCCTGCCGTTTCCGGCGTTGGATGATCATCTCCGCCTTCTTGATGACGACACCATGGCTGGCCGCGCGGAACGCGGAGAGCGGCCGACACGGCATCCTGCTCACCCGACTGGCGCTCACCGGCACTTCGGACCAATCCGACCCGGAGGGATACAAGGCCTACAGCTCCATTCATTTCGAACCCGGGCTCCGATGGCACCTGAACCGCAGGTGGGCCGTGGAACTGCGCGTCGCCCATGAATCGCGGGAAATCGATTTCGAGGGACCCGAGGGAGAGACCAGTCTGGGGTCGGCCGAACTGCTGCCGGTCGATCTCACCCTGCAGGTTCATGCCCGGAAGAGAGGCGTTCGTCCATACCTGGGTGTCGGATATAATTACACTGTCTTCTGGGAGAGAAGCGGAGAACTGAATCCGAAGAGATTCAGGCCGAGTTCCGGTCCTCTGGCCCAGGTCGGATGCGACATCCCCCTCTCCGGCCACGCGGCGTTCAATATCGATATCCGTCAGGTGATGATGAAAACGGAGTTCGACCGGTCGGTTCAGAAGGACATCGAATTGCGCATTGATCCCATGGTCCTCTGCGTCGGACTGGGTTTCCGGTTGTAAACCGTTTGCCCGCGGGCTTTTTCCGCCCGGCTTCGTTCACCGTCCGTATGGCCCGGAAAGGCCGTCCGGACGGGTGGAACGGCGCCCATCCGGACCTCCGCTCGTGGTGTTCGGATGGAACAAATCCCGCTTCTCCGGCGGGTCGCCTGTCCGAAAAAGGCCGGAATTTTTCAGCTCAGACGGAACTCCCCGGCAGGCTCCGGCGTATCTGAAGAATACGGATCGTTGATTGAAGCGTCAGTGACATGGCGAGGAGAATCAGCCTGATCCGTTCCATCCCATCACCCATGATCATGACCGTGTCTATACCCTGCCCATTCGTCTTTTTTCCGGAACTCCATCGGCAGGGAGGGAAAAGGGCCGCGACGGAATCCGGTGCGGCCTCGCAGGATTATTGAAAAGTCCAAATGGGCCGGCCTGCGGTTATTTCGCGCCGGATCCCACCGTACCGGGATCGGCCGTGACCGGTCACTCCGGTCGTGTGGAACGAATGGATGGCCGCAGGGACGGTCCCTGGTATAGGGCGATCCATCCTGCAATCACAAAAGGGAGGTCACATGAAGAGGAGTCTCCTGCTCCCGATGGCGCTGGTTCTAGCCGTCACCACGGGGTGCGAAAAAGATATGGGTGTCAACCGGCGGGACGATTCATCGTCCCCGTTCGTTCCGGTCATCCAACACGTCAATCCTCAGATCGTCCACATCCTCTACGGATCGCATCAGTTCGTCATCCGCTGGAGGAAGTCGACGAACGACGCTTTTCGTTCCTACACCCTGTATCAGTCCGCCTCTCCGGACATGGCCGGCGCGGCAGGCATCTACCGTTCCGAAAACGCGGCGGACACGTGTCATGTCGTGGACGGCATCGAGAAGAACCAGACCCGGTATTACCAGATCGAGTGCCAGTACGCGGACACCACAGAGCGGCAGGAATCCGTGGCGATTGCCTCGGCCAGCGACCGGATACTGGTCTCCGGCTATTCCTTCTCCTCGATAGGCGTGTACAGTGTCGATATCAACGCGAACTGGCTCGTTCGCATCGCGCCGAACGGATCCCTGGCCAATCCGTCCCTGGACGGCCAGAAAATCGTCTACTGTTCCACGACGAACGGAACGGATTATACCGTCGAGACGGTCAACGCGGACGGCACCGGCCGTCAGGTCATCGCGGACAGCATGAGCTGGAACGGATTCCCCGAATTCAGCCCGGACGGCGGCAAAATCGTCTACATGGCCTTCCACAACAAAATACCGTGTGTTTTCACGGCGAACGCGGACGGATCCGACAGGATCCGCCTGACGGACGCGGAATCAATCTCCCCCCATTTCACGGCGGATGGGACGGGCATTGTCTACCACAAGCGGAGCCGGTTCGGGCCTGACTACCTGTACCGGATGAACGCCGACGGCACGGACCATGTGAGAGTCGGCACGGTGGCGCCTAACGGCTTTCTCGATGTCAGTCCGAACGGGGATCAGATCATTTTCACTACTCAGGTGGGCGCGGATTTCGGTCTGGGCAGCGTGCGTCTGGACGGAAGTGATTACCGGATTCTGGTCACGTCACCCGGGTGCATCGGCGACGAGCGTTTCTCCCCGGACGGGAGTAAAATCGTCTATACCGCCTTGACGGGTCCGATCAGCGAGGTTGCAGATCTCCACATCATGAACGCGGACGGCAGCGGACACCTGATCCTGAAAAGCGGGGGTTACAACCAGTTCCCGCGGTTCTCCCCGGACGGATCCCGAGTCATTTTTCAGTGCTACGAAGGCACCAATCTGGGCGTGTACATCATCAACACGGACGGGAGTGGGATGGTCCGCGTCGGCGGCGAGTTCTGGGGGGCCGAATACCCGGTGTTTCTGCCCGTGGAGTGACGCCCGGAACCGGAAGGGGATGTCGTCACGGAAATAAGTGGAAACCGTTGAAACGGTTTTGCCAGGAGGGTTTGGAAGATCGGTCACCCACGGCTGAAGCCGTGGGCTGCCGGCTGTGGGCAATGAACCCGGAACCCGGAACCCGGAACCCGGAACCAGAAAAAGAATGTCCGATAGCCTCGCGGAAAAGCTTGCCCCGGACCTGGATCCGGGGCTTGCCCCGGACTTGATCCGGGGACGCTCGGCATATCGGACCTACAACTCTTTTCAACCCGGAACCCGGAAGCCGGAACCTTTTTAACGTGCCGGGTACGCCCTCGCGAGCAGGTCCGCGGCTTCGGGAAGGTAGTTGAGCGCCTCGAGCAGCTGCCGGTCGCGGAAGGTCTGCACCTTGAATCCCGCGTCGTCCCCCCACAATTTCTCCGCCAGCGTCTTTTTCAGGAAGTAGGCCACATCCTCCCTGCACTTTTCGTATTCCTCGGCCGGCACGGACGCGCCCGAGGCCCGCAGGTATCCGCGGAACGACGTGACCTCCGCGGCGGCGAACTCGAAGTTGCGGAGAAAATCGTACAGCTCCATCTCGCGGAGCTCCGGCCTGAGGTTCGCGAACTGCTCCACATAGGTGAAAAACGGGCGCTGGGGCGCGGCCAGCCATTCGCGCAGGGCGCGCCGCACGGTGTCCGGTTCGGACCGGAAATGGGTGTCCGGCGCGATGCCGCCGCCCCCGAAAACGCGGCGTTTCAGGATCAGCGTCTGAAAGGCCGGCCGGTCGGTGCGGTTCCGCTCCCTGCGGCGCCACGTCTCGTCGAATATCTCATCGTAGTACTTTTCGTCCGAAACACCGTCGTACGGCCGCTGGATCACGCGGCCCGACGGCGTGTGGTACCGGGCGGTGGTGAGCAGGAGGGCCGAGCCGTCGACGAACCGGTAAGGGGTCTGCACGAGGCCCTTGCCGAAACTCGTCTCCCCGACGATGAGCGCGCGGTCCCAGTCCTGGAGCGCGCCGGCCACGATTTCCGACGCGGACGCCGAGGTCCGGTCGATCAGCACGATCATCGGGAGCAGGGGATGGTCGTTCCGCTGGGTGGAGTAGTACTCGCGTGAGGACTCCCGGGTCCGCCCCTCGGTGTAGGTGATCTTCCGGCCGCCGGGCAGGAATTTGTCCGCCACGCGCACCGCGGCGTCGAGGTATCCGCCGCCGTTCTGGCGCAGGTCCAGCACGAGCTGGCGCATGCCCATCAGCTCGAGCTTCTGCAGGGCCTTTTCCATCTCCTGCTCCGTCGTGGAGGCGAAGCGGCCGATGCCGATGTACCCGACCTGGGGTTTGATGATGAAGGCATTGGCCACGGATTCCAGGTGCACTTCCTCGCGCACGATGGAATACATCCGCGGCCGCGTCCAGCCGTTGCGCTCAACCCAGATCTCCACCTTGGTGCCGCGCGGCCCCATCAGTTTGAGGGGAACGTCGTCGCGGCGGATGCCGATGACCGATTCGCCGCCGATGGTGACGATGCGGTCCCCCACGGACAGGCCGACCTTTTCGGCCGGACCGCCGCGGATGACGGACACCACGGTGATGCGGCCGTCGATCACGTCGAAATAGATACCGATTCCGGAATATCCCTCGAAATCCTGGTTCCAGCGGTCGTACTGCTCCTTGGTGTAATAGGAGGAGTGCGGATCCAGGTCGGAGACCAGCCCGCGGATGGCGCTGTCCACGAGGGTTTCAGGGTCTTTTTCGTCGATGTAGTCGGAGCGGACTTTTTCGAGCAGGTCGCCGAATACCTTCAGTTTCGTGTACAGCGACCGTCCGGCATCGAGCGCGGCCGCGGCCGCGCCGGCGAACAGAACGCATCCCGCGATCAGAACGATCGTCTTACGGGTTCCTTTGTCCGAGTTCCTATTTTTCATCATCCGGGTTCCATTTCATTGACCGTGGTCTCCGTGAGGATCATGATGATCCGGTTGGTTCATCGGGCGGCCAGAAGCCCGTTTTTCTGAGTGTTATTTTTCCGGAATGATTGTAGAATGGGCTTCTGGCCGCTCCGACGAGTCGGATTCCCCCGCTCCGCGGGACCAAGCAACAGATTTTTGCTGTTGAAGGCAAGCCGCTTGCCTTCAACAAGAAGGCATATAATGGCTTGGTCCCGCGCAGCGGGGCGGTGTCCATCATCCAAATTCCTTGGGATACTCCACCGATTAAGGCGGGGTCATTCATCGAATATAACGATTCACCCTCCGAATGTCAAGAAATCCGGTTCCCGCCAAACCCCTTTGAAATGCCGGCGATTCTTGTTAAATTGGCCGGAATCCTGAAAGGAAACGGACGGCAGAATGGGTGTTTTTCAATACCGTAACGGAATTCTCAATTGCGAGTCGACGCCCTTGGACCGCATCGCCCGGGAAGTCGGCACGCCGTTTTACGTGTACAGCCAAAAGCGGCTGATCGCCAACTGGAACGCGGCGGAAAAGCCCCTCGGGAAAAGACCGCACCTCATCTGCTACGCGGTCAAAGCCAACGCCAATCCGCACATCATCCGGATCCTCGCGGAACGGGGCGCGGGCGCGGACATCGTCTCCGGCGGAGAGCTCCGTCTCGCCCTGATGGCGGGCGTTCCGGCGGAACGCATTCTGTTTTCCGGCGTGGGAAAGACCGACGCCGAGATCGGCGCGGCCGTGGCCGCGGGCGTGTACAGCCTGAACGTGGAATCCTTCGAGGAGCTGTCGGCCGTGTCGCGCATCGCCTCGGCGATGCGGAAAAAGGCGCGCGTCTCCATCCGCGTGAATCCGAGGGTCGATCCCCGCACCCATCCCTATATCGCCACGGGCCTCCGCGAGAGCAAGTTCGGCATCCCGGCGGAACGGGCCGTGGAGGCGTTCCGGCTCGCCGCATCCCTGTCCGGCATCGCGGTCGCCGGCGTGCATTGCCACATCGGCTCGCAGATCCTTGAAACAGCGCCATTCACGGAGGCCGCGGATTTTCTGGCCCGACTCGTCCGGGAACTGCGGTCGCTCCGGATCCGGCTCGAGTTTGTCGATCTCGGAGGGGGATGGGGCATTGATTACCAGCGCATCGTCGAGACCGGCGCGGATCCGAATCCGGAGCGGCCGCTGCCGACCGGACCCGGGCGGCTGTTCAAGGCGGTGCTGCCGATTCTGTCCGATGCCGGAATCCGGATGCTTTTCGAGCCGGGCCGGTTCCTGGTCGCGGACACGGGCGCCCTGGTCGCATCCGTGACGTTCACCAAGGAAAACGGGGGCCGCCGCTTCGTCATTCTCGACGCGGGGATGAACGACCTGATACGGCCGAGCCTGTACGACGCCTATCACCAGATCGTGACGGTCCGTCAGAAACGCGGCAAACCCGCGGGACGCGCGGACATCGTGGGCCCCATCTGCGAATCGGGCGATTTCTTCGCGCATGACCGGCCGCTTGCCGCTGTGAGGAGAGGCGAACTGCTGGCCGTCACAGGGACGGGCGCCTACGGGTATTCGCTTTCATCCAATTATAACGGACGGCCCAGGGCCGCGGAAGTGCTGGTCAGCGGCAGTCGGTTCAAATTGATACGCCGGAGGGAGGAAGTGGATGTATTGTGGAATGGAACCGGTTTCAAGGAGAAATAACTTGCAAATTAAAATGAAATTTTGTATTTTCAATATGAAACAAAAAGTCCAAATTGAACGAAATCCCGGATTAATTTCATTGTGAAAAATACTTGTATCTTTCATTTTAAAACAGCAAGAATCGCCATCCTGTTATCTTTCTTTTTTGGATGTCTCCAGCCCGTTTTTCCGAAATCGCTTGGAAGGGAAGTTATTGCCTGGCGTTTGAACCCGGAATCCGATATATGCGGTTACCGTGTTTATTGCGGTGAAGCTTCCTCCGATTATTCCAGCATATTCGACGCAGGCAGGTCCAATCTGTTCGACATTTCAGTCCTTCAATCCGGAAAGCGATATTACTGCGCGGTCACGGCCGTGGATGAGTCGGGCAATGAAAGCGGCTTCTCCAATGAAATTTCCTTCACGGTCGGGCAGGAGCCTGCCGGCTCCGCGGCTCCGGGCATCACATCCGTTTTCCCGAATCCGTCCCGCGGCATTTCGGCCATCTGGACTTTTCTGTCCGATTCATGCACGGCCCGGCTCTGCATCTCGGACGTATTGGGGCGCCGCGTCCGCACGGTTCATTCCGGACCGCTGGCCGCGGGCGCGCACGGATTCATCTGGGACGGACTGGATGATGCGGGATTCCCGGCCCGTTCCGGTTTGTACATCGCCACCATGACCGGAGCGGCCCGAAGCCGGTCCGGCAAATTGACCTTGATCCGATAACGCATCAGGAGGCCGGTGCTTCATGAAACCGATGAATATTTTAATCCTGTTCCTGCTGGCCGGCGCGGCCGTCCTGTACAGCCAGAGCGGCGGACTCTACGTCCGGGAGAATTCCGAAAACCTGATGAACGGACCGAACGGCGAGCGCATCGGCGAGGTCACATCCGGAACCCGGGTGGAGGTGATCGAGAAGCGTCTCGACTGGGTGAAAGTGCAGATCACCGGCTGGATACCGGAAAAATCCCTGACCGCTGATCCGACGCAGGTCGCGGGCTTTTCCATTCACTTGAGCCACATCGTCGTGGCCACGGAGGAGGAGGCCGGCCGCGTGATCCGCGACCTGAAATCGGGCACGCCCTTCGGGGACATCGCGGCGAGCCGGTCGATAGACGCGGCCAGCGCGGCCCGGGGCGGCGACATGGGCGATTTCAAGCGCGGCGACC
>CAZNXX010000131.1:0-8356 GCA_964577095.1 uncultured bacterium
TGAACACATAGTGGATTGAGGGTTTCTCCACAGGGTCCTCGATTCGGGAGCGTGACTTCGGTTTCGTCCGGTTCCTCCGGCCGTTTGGCTGTTGAACCGACGCGTTGAAGCTCCCCGCCGCAAGCGGCGGGGAATCTTCTATCTGTAGAGAAGAGACATCTGATATTCGCTCGCTTACCCCGCGGCAAGCCGCGGGGAATGCGCTCGCTGACAGATTCAGGCCGGAACCCCGGCGTCCGCGGCTCCCCCCCTCACAGAGGAGCCGCCGAGCAGGGCGCGGACTGCGTCCGCGTCTTCCGGCGTGTCCACACAAACCGGTTCAAAACGGGTTTCCGCGGTCCGTATGCGGCCGCCTTTTTCCAGGACGCGGAGCTGCTCAAGCTGTTCCGCGCTTTCCAGCGGCGTCGGACGCCAGCCGGTAAAACGCATCAGATATCGTTTCCGGTAACCGTAAATGCCGATGTGTTTCCAGTACACGTGGCCGCGGAGCGCCCGGTCCGGCGCGGATTCGCCGCGCACCGCGGGAACCGGGAGACGGGAAAAATAGAGGGCGTATCCGTTTTCATCCAGCACGACCTTGGCCGTGTTCGGGCTCGTCAATTCGGCCGCGGATGAGATCCGCTTGACCAGAGTCGTGACATCCGCGTCCGGATCCTCCTCCAGCAGGCGGACCACAGTGTCGATTTCATCGGGTTCGATCAGGGGCTCGTCGCCCTGGATGTTCACGAACAGGTCCGCGTCCACGCCGGACGCGACAAATGCCATCCGGTCCGTGCCGGAGGGGCAGTCGGCGGGCGTCATCACCGCCTCCCCGCAGAATCCGAGGACCGCGTCATAGATGCGGCGGTCGTCTGTGGCAACCAGGACGCGGGACAGCCGGGACGCGCGGGACGCGCGCTCGAACACCCGCTGAATCATGGTCTTTCCGGCGAGATCGATAAGCGGCTTGCCCGGAAACCGGGACGAGGCATACCGGGCCGGAATGACGCCGACCGCTTCCGCCCGGCCGTTCATTCGTCCGAACCCGGCTTGATCAGCACCTTGGGCACCCGGAAGAAACCGCCGCTCCGGGCTGGCGCGTTCCGCAACGCCTCCTCGACGGGCAGGGATCCGGACCGGACATCCTCCCTCAGCCGCGACTCGTCCGCGGCCATGAAAAGAGTGGGCTCCACGCCTTCGGTATCCAGGGTTTTCAGCTGATCCACGTATCCCAGCATTTCATCCATCTGCAGGCGGTACAGGGCCTTCTCCTCATCCGTGAGTTCCAGCCTGGCCAGCCTTGCGATTTTTTCCACGTCTTCGAGAGTCACGCGCATACACGTAAGTCCTTGAAAAACCCGAATGCAATATAAGGGTTATACCGGATTTTGTCAAGAAGAAAGGATGGAAGTTGGCACGCTATTTGTATGAGCAGGCTGATTTTATCTCAGGAGGAAGAAGCCAGCGAGGATGGTACCCGGTGCAGTGCCGGTGAAGCAAGCACAGCTCCGTACTGATTATTTCAATAATCCGCTTTCTGTCCCGTGTGCGTCCGTGTCCCTCCGTGGTGATGCTATTGTGTCCCGAAACGATCCAGCGCCTGCTTCAGGGCCGCTCTCACGAAATCCCTCGTTTCCACGTCCGGGTGGCAGACACAGCCGTCCCACCAGATGACATCCAGGTCCATGGTCCGCGGCCCGTTTCGGTCCGGCGTGCGGACACGGCCGAGTCCGGTCTCGACCGCATGCAGTCTTCTCTCGAGCTCCGTTTTCCCCATTCCCGTTTCCACCAGCACGGCGCCGTTCCGGAAATGGGGCTGATGCTCGTTCCCGACCGGCCGTGTCGTCACGAAATCGGACACGGCCAGGACGGTCAGGAATCCGCCGATCTCCCGCATCGCCCTCTCGATGTTCGATTCCGGATCGATATTGGAGCCCACGGAGATCACCGCGCGGTTGGGCCTTTTCGCCGAATCATGATTCATTGGAATTCCGATGGGTTTTGTCGGTCCGATCGGTCTTTGAGTTCAAATGTCATAGCCGAAAAAAATGATCTCAGATTGAAGATTAACGAACTCAGATATCAGATCGGAAAAATCAATATATGCTCCTATTCCATCTGATATCTTCAATCTGCAATCGTTGATCTGAGATCTTTTCAATCTTGAACTTTCCTCCGAGCGGAGGCTCCCTCCTCCACGTCCGTGCTGCAGGGACCGGAGCCCCTGCGGGGAGTGAAAATGATCTCAGATTGAAGATTAACGAACTCAGATATCAGATCGGAAAAATCAATATATGCTCCTATTCCATCTGATATCTTCAATCTGCAATCGTTGATCTGAGATCTTTTCAATCTTGAACTCTGGATTATTGTCGCCGGGCTTTCCTTCGGGCCGTCCGCGTCCCGGACACGGTAACGGAAACGGATTCGGCGTGCCGCAGGGCGCCGGGCTTGTCCGCCTCGACGGTCGCGGACCGGATGCGTCGGTCCCGCATCAGCAGGTCGAGAACGCCTGTGGCCAGTGATTCAAGCAGGAAAAACCGCGACGCTTCCGCGAACCGGAGCGCGGACCTGGTCGCGGCCCGGTAATCCACGGCTGCCGCGATGTCATCGCCGGCCACCGCCTTCCTGCCGTCCACGTCCATTTCGATGTTCAGGACGACTTTCTGCCTGCGTTTACGCTCGGAAGCGTTCACGCCGATGATTGTTCTCAATTTCAGGTTCTTGATGCGGATGAGCATTGGGCACCCGATCGTTTAAGATTAGATGCTTGGTATGTTCCGAGTTCCGGGTTCCGAGTTGAAAAGAGAAACGATATTTGCAGCCTTCGTTTTTGAACCCGTAACTCTGAACTCGGAACTCGGAACTTAAAGAAGATGCATCCCCCCATCCACATACACCGTCTGCCCGGTGATGTAGGGGTTGTCCTCGAGAAAGAGGACGGCGGATACGACGTCCGAAACCGCGCCTTTGCGGCCCAGCGGCAGGCCGGCCGAGAGCCGGACCAGGTCCTTAGTCCCGAACTCCCGGGATGGGAGAATCAGTCCCGGCGCCACAGCGTTCACGCGCATGGCCGGTCCCAGCCCGGCCGCGGACATGGCCGTGAAATCGAGCAAAGCCTTCTTGGACATCGTATAGGCGAAATGACTCGTGAAGTTGGCCGCTGCCTTGGCATCGCAGAGATTCACGACATGGCCGCTCCGGAACGCGGCCGCGAACGATCGGGTCAGAAGGACCGGCGCGTCCAGGTTGACGGACATGATGCGGCGCCAGTCGGAAGGGGACAAATCGCGGATCGTCCCCCGCTCGAACACCGAAGCGTTGTTGATCAGCAATCGACAGTGCGGAAAACGTCCACGTACGGCCGGGATCAGTTCCGACACAGCGGCCGGGTCGGACAGGTCGCAGCAGAAAACCTCGCAGTCGCGGCCCGTCCGTCTCACAGCCCCGGCCAGGCGCACGGCCTGTCGCTCCGAGTTCCGGCAATGCAGGGCGATATCGTAACCGCGCCGTGCCAGGGCCAGAACCAGCGCCTTGCCGATCCGGACTGCGCCGCCTGTGATCAAAGCTGCTTTCTTCATCTCACCTCCGGTTTTTCGGATGCGTCGGGTTCCGCGGCAGCGGATGGGTCGGACGGGAACGCGTCGCATCCGGCTCGACCGGCCGCATCCGGCACGCCGGCTCCTGCCCGAAGCCGCTCCAGGAGCCTGCTCCTGGACACGCCGCTCCGGACAAAATCCCACGGCAGAGCGGCCCCTGGGTCCCGGCCCGCGTGAAGGCTCCGCTCCGGATCGATGCCGTTGCGTTCAAGCGCCTTTTTCCAGGACAGGCCTAGCGTCACTTTATCGTGCACCGCCATGCCGGCCTCGGGCCCGCCCGTCGCCAGAATGCCCTGGATCAGCTCTTCCCTGCCGCTTTTTTCGGAAAACACGACATTGCGCAGACCCCGCAGACCGGCGGCGATCAGGCCGCGCCTCCGTTCGAGTGTGCGGCCGTCCGCCATGGCCGACCACTGAAATTCGGTGAACGGCTTGGGTACGAACGCGTTGACGCTCAGCCGCAGCCTGCGGCGCGGGGACGTGAGGAACAGGGAGGCGGCCTGCCGGACCAGGGCGGAGACCGCGGAAGCGTCCGCGTCCGTCTCGCCCGGCAGGCCGATCAGAAAGTAGAGTTTGAGGGTTTCCACCGGCGAATCCGCCAGGCCGCGGATCGCCTCGGTCAGGACCGCATCCGGAAGGGGCTTGCCGATGCGGCCGCGGAGGCTTTCCGTGCCGGCCTCGGGCGCCACGGTGAAAGAGCGGACCCGGCTCTTTTCCAGTACCGCCACAAGTTGAGGAGTGATCCGGTCCACACGAATAGAAGAAAAAGAGACTTCATGGCCTTCCTCCACCAGCGATTCGGCGAGCGGCTCAAGCCCGGCATAATCGGACAGGCTCGCCCCTTCCAGGCCGACACGCCGGACGCCGGGATTCCGGCGCCGGACCGTATCCAGCACGGATTCCGGCGAATGCCGCCGGAGGGGCTGATAGAGCTTGCCGCCCGCGCAGAAGAGACAGCCGCGGCCGCAGCCGCGCGTGAGTTCGACGACGAAGAGATCTCCGAAATGACTCAGCGGTGTGCACACCGGCGTGTAGGTGGGATATTGTTCCAGCGGATGCGCGGCCTGCCGCTCAACGAAGCGGTCCATGCGGGGACGGAATATCCCCGGAATGCCGCCAAGCGCATCGAGACGGCCGCGTTTCCAGCCCGGTCCGGACCGGACCGAGAGGAGGGCTTCCGAAATGGCCGGAATGACTCCCTCCCCCTCTCCTGCCAGAATGGCGTCCGCGAACGGCAGGAGAGGGGAAGGATTGAGTCCCCCAAGGACACCCCCTATGAGAAGCAGCGGATGTGCATCCGATCGCTCCGAAGCGAGCGGCGGAATGCCCGCGTCGGAGAGCAGACGGACCAGCCGGAACAGGTCCGTTTCACAGGCCAGCGAAACGCCGATGACCGAAAACTTCCTCAGCGGATCGCCGGACTCCAGCGCCCGTATTTCCGATTCCATCGGCGGCGGCGGGATGAAGACGCGTTCGCAGCGGAATCCGGGCTGTTCGTTGAAAAGGCGGTAGACGGTCTGAAATCCCAGGCTGGCCATGCCCACCGCGTACCGGTTGGGGTACACGAGAGCAATCCGCTCGGCCGGCCTGTCGTTGAGCGGGACCCCCCCCTTCTCGGCCGCCCGAAGCGACCGGGCGGTCCTGTCGAAGCCGGGGGAACCGGTCAACCCGCGCACGCCGCGGATTCCCTCACCGCATCTGTCTCCGGATGAAGGTGGGAATCGCCAGGTTGTCCTTCGAGGCGGTCAGAAAGTCGCCCGCCGATTCCTCGGCGCCCTCGAAGACCTCGCTCAGGATCTCCCGGTCCAGCCCGTCGAACACCGGACGGTCGTCTTCGGAATCGCTCCACGCGGGGACGTCGAGGCTCCGGCTGTCGCGTTTCTCGGCCCGCTCCGGCGTCGTCCGGAACCGGTAGCCGTTCCGGTGAAAACCTGTGGCGATGACGGTGACCCGGACCGCGTCGCTCATCGACGGATCGACCACGGCGCCGAAAATGATGTTGGCCTCGGCACCGGCCGCCTCGTGGATGATCGAAGTGGCCTCGTGAATGTCGGCGAGCGAGAGGTCCTTGCCGCCGGTGATGTTCACGAGCACGCCCGTCGCGCCGCCGATGGAGGCGTCGTCGATGATCTTGCTCGAAATGGCCTGCTCCGCGGCCTCCCGGGCGCGGTTGTCGCCCTCGGCCACGCCGGATCCCATGAGCGCGTCGCCCTTCTGGCTCATGACGGTGCGGACGTCCGCGAAATCCACGTTGACCAGGCCCGCCACCGTGATCACGTCGGCGATTCCCTTGGTGGCGTGCAGCAGCACCCCGTCGGCCATCTTGAAGGCGGCGTCGATGGGCGTCCGCTTGTCGACCAGCGTGACGAGCTTCTGGTTGTGGATGACGATGAGCGTGTCCACGTACTGCTTGAGCTCGTACAGCCCCTGTTCGGCCTTTTCGATGCGCTTGGCGCCCTCGAACTCGAAGGGCCGGGTCACCACGGCCACGGTCAGGGCCCCCACGTCGCGGGCGATCTCGGCCACGACCGGCGCCGCGCCGGTTCCGGTTCCGCCGCCCATCCCCGCCGTGATGAAGACCATGTCGGAGTCCGCGAGCGCGCGCGCCACGAGATCCTTGTTCTCCTCGATGGCCTTGCGGCCCACCTCCGGGACGCCGCCCGAACCGAGGCCCCGAGTCAGGTTCTTGCCGATCTGGATCTTCGTCTGGGCCTTGTTCCGGTCCAGCACCTGAAGGTCCGTGTTCACGGCGATGAAATCCACGCCGGTCAGGTCCTCGTCGATCATGCGGTTGACTGCGTTTCCCCCTGCGCCCCCGACTCCGACGACCTTGATGCGGACGACCCGCTGGGAAGTTTCCACCAGGTCGAAGGTGAACTTCCTTTCCGGTTCGCTTCGGAAAGCGGGTTGAATGGATGGCATACGGAACCTCCTTCGATTTAGAAATAATCGCTCATAAACCGTTTAAGCGACCGGCCGATGCCGCCCAGCCGGTCCTTCCGGGAATGCCGGACCGCCTTGCCGGGCGCGTCCGCGCCGGTCCGGCCCCAGAACAGCAGTCCCACGCCCGTCGAGAACACCGGGCTCGACGCGGATTCCACGAGCCCGGAAAAACCCTTGGGAACGCCCACGCTCACGGGCATGCCGAACACCTCCTCGGCCAGCTCGGCGCAGCCCTTGAGCAGGGAGCCCCCGCCCGTCAGCACCACGCCGGCGGCGAGCCGGCCGGCGAATTCCGAACGCTTGATTTCCTTGGCCGCCAGGCTGAAGATTTCCTCCATGCGGGGCTGAATGACGCCGGTCAGGGCGTCCAGGCTCGCCTCCCGGGCGTTCCGGCTCCCGATGCCGGGCACGAGAATGCGCTCGCTTTTCGGGGCGAGCGGCCGGTAAGCCCAGCCCTGTTTGCGCTTGATGTCTTCGGCCTGCTCGAGCGGCGTCTTCATGCCCAGGGCGATGTCGTTCGTCACGTTCTGACCGCCGAACGGAATCACCGCTGTGTGGCGTATCGCCTCGTCGAAGAAAAGCACGATATCGGTGGTCCCGCCGCCGACATCGAGCAGGGCAACGCCGAGCTGTCTCTCGTTCGCGTCGAGCACCGCCTCGCCGGAGGCCAGGGGCTCGAGCACCAGATCCGTGACGGTGATGCCGGCCTTTTCCACGGCCTTGATGATGTTCTCCGAAATCGTGCTCGAGCCGGTGACGATATGAACCTCCGCTTCGAGGCGGACGCCTGAAATGCCAATGGGATTCTTGATCCCGGCCTGGCTGTCCACCAGGAATTCCTGACGGAGCACATGCAGAACCTGACGGTCCTTCGGGAGATTGAACGCCGTGGCGGCTTCGAGCACCCGATCGACGTCACCCTGGCCGATCTCATGGTCCGCGCCCGATACGGCCACCACGCCCCGGCTGTTGACGCCCTGGATGTGGTCCCCGGAAATGCCGACCACCGCCTCGCGGATCTCGAATCCCGCGGTCAGCTGGGCCTCCTGGACCGCGCGCTGAATCGATTCCACGGTCTGGTCGAGATTGATCACCACGCCCTGCCGCAGGCCGACCGAGGGGCTCGTGCCCACGCCGAGCACGGACACGCCGCCGTCCGGCTCCAGTTCCCCGATGATCAGGGCGATTTTGCTGGTTCCGATGTCGAGACCCGCGATGATACGCCGGTCCTCGTTTGCGCGTGACGGGGTGGATCGCATCATGGTTCAGGCTCCGAAGCCCACGAACACCTGACCCTCGAAACGAAGGTCGATGTACGCGGCATGGGTTAACGCGGGATGGGTTTCCAGTTCGTTGAGGATGGCCTCGAGGTACCGCACCTTCCATTCATACCCGTTGCGGCCGATCCGCACCGGAATGCCCCCGTTCGAAGTGGTGAGAACGACGCCTTCCCGGGGGTCGGGCCGGATTTCCGAGATCCGGCCGTACAGGCCGGGCCGGTCCCGGAGCATCGACTCGAGAAAAGCCAGGCCCTCGGACACCCGCGGATCCTCAACCGTGCCGCCCGGCTCGGTTTCCGGCATCTCGTCCACGGAAAGGATCGGGAGGGTGTAGCAGCGGCCCGGAGGCGCCGGCATCAGAACCCGATTCCGGTCGAGCGTGTGGAACCGGCCCCCGGTTTTCAGCAGAACGAAGGGTTTCCGCTCGGTGACGCGCACACGGACCACGTCCGGGAATCCGCGGTACACGGTGACGCGTTCGACGAATGGGTTGCGGAGAATGCGTTTTTCCGCGGCCGGCCGGTCGACGGCCCAGATGTTCCGGCCTTTCCGGAT
>CAZNXX010000132.1:0-5522 GCA_964577095.1 uncultured bacterium
TCACGTTCGAAGGCAACGGCTCGACAGGTGGAACCGATCCTGCCGACCAGACCAAGACCTATGGCGTTGACCTGACGCTCTCTGACCAGGGAACCCTGGTCAAGACCGGGTACACGTTCTCCGGCTGGAACACGGCTGCTGATGGTTCAGGCACTGCCTATGCCGCTGGCGCGACCTACTCAGTCGAATCCGGAGCTACGCTGTATGCTCAGTGGACTGCCATGCCGTCCAGTGTCGGTGACTTTGTCTGGAACGATCTGGACAAGGATGGAATTCAGGACCTTTCCGAGCCCGGGATTCCGGGTGTCACCGTCAATCTTTACCTGGCCGGCGGCGGCAGTCCGACAGGCAAATCCAGAATCGCGTCGCCTGCCGCGGTCGTCGGGTTCTTCCGGTCAACGACAACCGATGCTTCAGGCCGATACAGTTTCCCGGATCTGCAGGCCGGAATGTACGGGATCGAATTCATCCTGCCCGCAGGGTACGCATTCAGCAGCCAAGACCAGGGAGGAGACGATGCCGTTGACAGTGACGCAGACGTGTCAACCGGCAGAACAGTCACATTCTCCCTCTCCCCGGGTGAATCGAATTCGACCTGGGACGCGGGCATGGTCCGCATTCAGCTTCTGCTCTCCGGCGTCGTGAAGGATCCGGGCGGCAACCCGATTCCGGGAGTCGTCATCACATTCTCGGACGGCGACACGGTCATCACGGGTTCTGACGGCTCATGGGACCATGAGGCGCCCTACGGCTCCGACGAAACCGTGACGCCCTCCAAACCCGGCTACACATTCGGGCCCGCGGACTCCAGTTTCACGAACATCACCGAAGACAAGCCCAACGTCAACTTCACGGGCACCCTCGACACCAAACTCGTCTCCGGAACGATTACATCCGGCGGCGTTCCGCTGGCCGGTGTCCTGGTCAGCTTCTCGGACGGCACATCCATGACCACCGGCGCGGACGGTACATACTCCAAATCCGTCGCATACGGCTCCAATCTGACGGTCACTCCGACGATGACCGGATACGCCTTCACGCCGGTCTCGAAGAGCTGGACCGGCATCACCGCAGATCAGGTTCAGAATTTCACCGCGGCGCGCACCACTTTCATCCTGTCCGGAACCATCACCCTGGACGGCGTGCCCGTGCCCGGGGTGACGGTCATGTTTGTCGGAGGCGGCGGCGGTTCCGTCGTGACGGATTCGACCGGAACCTATTCCAAAACGGTGAACAAAGGCGCCACGGTTGTTATCACGCCCATGAAAGAAGGCCATATTTTCTCGCCGCTCACGAAAATGTGGATGAACGTGCAGTCCGACAAGATCCAGGACTTCACCGCCACCCTCCGCAACTATGTGGTCTCCGGATTCGTGACATGCGACGGGCGGCCGCTTCCCGGTGTCACCGTCACTTTCTCTCATGACGGACGCACCGAGACAACCAACGCGCTCGGGTTCTACTCCACGCTCATCCAGCACGGCACCACGACGACAATCACCGCGGCGAAAACGGGTTACGGCGGATGGACGCCCCCTGAGCGGTTACTGGAGAGCATTTCACGTTCTCATCTTCTGCAGAACTTCACATGCACGCTCAACCGGCATCTCCTGTCGGGCATCGTGAAGGATCCGGGCGGCAATCCGATCCCGGGCGTGGTTATCACCTTCACGGACGGCGACACCGTTATCACGGGTTCAGACGGAACATGGGACCGTGAAGTGCCCTACGGCTCCGACGAAACCGTGACGCCCTCCAAGCCCGGCTACACCTTCGGACCGGCGGATTCCAGTTTCACGGGCATCACCGAGGACAAGCCCAACGTCAACTTCACGGGAACCCATGTTCTGGCGTCGATCACGGGCAACATCTGGAACGACGCGGACAAGAATGCGAGCCGGAACGGAGGAGAATCGGTTCTTCCGTACGTCACCGTCGTCATCTCGGATTCCTTGGGGAATGTCGTGGCCGAGGATTCAACCGATGCTTCGGGTAACTTCTCGTTTACTGGACTTGCGCCTGGCGTGTATTATGTGTCCGCGGATCTGACCGACCCGGCCATGCCGGGCAGTCCCTTCAGCACCACGGGCAACCATCCGGCGAGGATCGTCGTGCTTCCCGAGGACATCGTCCGCACGATCGATTTCGGCTTCGCGTCCAATGAAAACGGCCTGGGCTCCATCGGCTTCTTCACTTGGCACGATTCCAACTGGGACCGGACCAAGAGTGCGACGGAAGGCATGCTGCCGTACGTGGCTGTGCGGCTGTTCCAAGTGATCCAGAATCAGCCATTGAGCATGGGACGCGAGGACAACCGCATCGACATGGCTGTCCGCGGTTCCGCTCAAGGCATCAGGCCCTCCGCGCAGGCCGAGGTACCGGTGGACAGCGTGAAGTCCAATTATTTCGGTAATTTCGTGTTCGCCGATCTTCCTGCCGGCGAATATGTAATCCAGGCGAGCCAGTACGGACCGGATCCGTCCGGCGTCTGGCGCATCACCACGCCGGATCGGATTTTCATCCGACTGGGCGCGGGCGAACATGTCATGAACGCCAATTTCGGATTCGCCTATCCATGGGAAGCCGTTCCGGGAAGCGCGGGCGACCTGGTCTGGAACGACCGCAACGGAAACGGCCGTCCGGACAGCGGAGAACCCGGCCTGCCTGGCGTTACGGTTCGGTTGTCGGCCTCCGGCATCACGATCGCGACCGCGGTCACCGGACCGGACGGTTCCTACCGGTTTGACGAAGTCGCTCCCGGCGACTGGGAAATCACAATTGACGCCTCGACCGTGCCGCCCGGGTACACCGGTACGACCCGTAATCTGCCGTTCGCGTTCTTCCTTCCGGGATCGGGCTCGGTCACGAACGCTGACTTCGGGTTTAAAACCGTCCGGCCCTGGGGCACGGACCGACGCGCCATCCTGGCCGGATACAGTGCCGGATACACCTCCGAAACGCTTCGTTTCTGGGCTCCGGAAAACCGCGGCGGAACCGCGGACACGGCCCTGGCCGGATGGTATGACGGATCCGACCCGGTCACCGCCCGGCGCCACATTCTGTCGGCCTGGGCGGCCGGCATCGACGGCTTCGTTCTCGACTGGAAAGGGCCGTACTCGGTCGAGAACAGGGCACTTAAGGTGCTGCTCGACGAGGCGGAGCGTCTGAACACCGAACACGAGCCGCAGGGCTTCCGCTTCAGCATCACCGCGTCCTACGGAAAGGATGCCTCCGGACGGCGGGATTCGAACCTGGTGTTCCTGGCGGATTCCATCATGGAACATCCGGCATACTGGGGACAGCGTTCCCTGACCCGCCGGCCCCTGTTCGTGGAAGCGGACCTGCCGGATTCTCTGGCCCGCTTCCGGGTGACCGCGAACGCCATTCTTCCGGAGGACGCCTTTGTCGTCTGGAACCGGCTCGACACCACAGGTTTCGGAGCCGCGGAAGCCGCATTCCCGCGGGTCCGGACGTCCAGCGGCCGGTGGGAAATGGAAGGCGCGGATTGGGGCGAAGCTTACCTCGACACGAGTTACGCCAGGGCCCGCCGGCTGATGGACAATGACCGGCTCACCTTCGCGATCGGTGGCGTCTGGCCCGGCTTCGATGACCGAAACTGGGTCGAGGGCCAGGATCGCTTCATGAACCGGTCCGATTCCGCGGTCTACATCCAGACCTGGCGCAAAGCCCTGGAGGCAGGCGAAACCCTGCCCATGCCGTGGGTGATGATTCAGTCCTGGAACGACTTCAACCGCGGCACGGAGATCGAGGCTTCTCTCGAGCACGGTCACCGCTTCGTCCGCTTCACCCGCGACCAGGCTCGGCTCTGGAAGGCCGCCGGCGCGGGCTGGAAGGGCGCGTCAGATCTCGGGCTGGTCGTGCCATTGCACCTGATGCAGGCGGAACGGGCGCTGGCGCTACGCCCGGCGGACCACGATTCGGTCCGGGTCCGCCTGCAGAGGGCCTATGCTTCGTTCTTCGCGGGTGATTACGCATCAGCGATGGATTGGGCGGATGTCGCCGCGGGAGTGGCGCCTCAGCCGGTTCATTTCCTCACACTGAATGACTCGACTGTGCAGGTGGCGTGGGAAAAGGCGCCGTCTGCGAACCAGTACCATATCTATTACTCGGAAGATTCCACCCGCTTCGCTCCGGCCGTCAGGCCCCTGCAGGGAGTGACCGTCGGGGACGTGACCCGGTTCAATCTGACCGGACTCAAGCCGGGGACCACGTACTGGATCGCAGTAACCCCGGTCGACACCGCGCTCGGACCTTTCGCCAACGAAGGCTGGTTTGAAAACGGGATCACGGGCGGTCGCGCCGCAAAATGGACCACGACCGGAAATCCGGCCGTTCCGCAGGGCATCGCGGACACGGCTCCCCGGACCGCGGCCCTGTTCCATAACTATCCGAATCCGTTCAATCCGTCCACACGGATAAGGTTCGCCCTGCCGAAGGATCAGCATGTCACGCTCAGAATCTATGACGTGCGGGGCCGGGAAGCGATTGTCCTGGTGGATGGCAAACGGACAGCGGGAGAACATGTCGTCCTGCTGGATGCATCAAACCTGGCGAGCGGCGTGTATTTCGCGGTCATGCAGACCGACGGCTTCCGCGCCGTGCAGAGAATGCTGCTGGTGAAATAGCAAAAACCTCCCGGGGGCTGGAAGCCTCCAGGAGGTTCTCAGCAAAACGACAAAACCTCCCGCGGGTTGGTAAAAACCCGCGGGAGGTTTTATTCTTTCTTCAGGAAAATCGGAACCGGCGCGGAACGGATGAAGCGCCGCATCGCCGACGTGATCCAGATCAAACCGTTTCCAGATACCGCCTCAACGCCCGAACCATCTCCGAGCTGTGCGTTCCCTTGTTGGTCTCGAAGTCCTGCACCGTGCATTTCGGAATCAAGCCTGCCATTCGTTTCAGATTCTCCGGCTCGTGAAGCTTGTCCTTCGAAGCCGATACCAGAAGGACCGGCAGGTCGAGATTCGGGAGAAGGTCCCATATCTTGTAGGACGAGAACGCCCAGGCCGCGCGCCTGAGCTTCCAGGGATCGGCGGCGTCCAGGTTGTTGCAGTATTTCTCGTACTGCGCCCGGTCGCTGTTCACGTCCAGACGGAAATTCCGCAGGTACCACTTGACGAAACGCTTCATGATGCCGTAACTCGGCGGCCAGAACAGGGCGATCACGATCATGCCCCACCACGGCACCCGGAACTCCGCGTTCGGCCCCACGACGGCCACGCATTTCGGCCGGACTCGGATGAACCGGATGCAGTCGAGCACCACGGTGGCGCCCAGGGAGCTTCCGAACAGGACGTACCGGCCGTCACCCGGCGACAGGCGCGAGACGATCGCGTCGATATCCTTTCCGAGCGCCTCGACCGTGTATGGAACCCGACCGGTCACCTCGGAGGAAATCTTTTCCCGCGTTTCCACGTAATAGACCGTGAAGTCCCGGGTCATCTCCCGGAGCACGTCCTTCCAGGCGGCCATCAGCGTGATCCAGCCCGCGACAAAGACGA
>CAZNXX010000132.1:5622-8292 GCA_964577095.1 uncultured bacterium
GACGCCAGAAGCGCGATGCCCCGGGCGCCCGCCTGCTGGGGGTTCGACACCCTTTGAATTTCGCGGTTCATCACATCCGCAATGATCTGGCACCAGACGTCACTCTGCGCCACGCCGCCCGTGAAATTCAGCTTGGGGACCCGGCCGTACATCGCCTCGATCGTCTCCATGGCCCAGCGCGAATTGAAGGCGATGCCCTCGAACACCGCGCGGACCATGTGCTCCCGGGAATGGTTGAGGCCGATGTTATACAATCCGGCGCGCGCGAATTCGTCGTCGATCGGGCACCTCTCGCCGAACATCCAGGGCGTGAACATCAGACCGCCTGCGCCCGGCCCCGCCTTCTCGGCGAGCTGGTCGAGGATCTCATAGACGGAACCGACCCGGCTCTCCTTCTTGAGCTGTTTCTCGTGGTACAGCACCTTGTTCTTGAGCCATTCGAGGCAGACGCCGGCCGTTTCCTGGTGCGCCATGCCGAGGTAATATTTCTGCGGCCAGGCGCTGCCGATGCATCCCGTATAATGCGGGATGTCGATTTTCCGCCTGGACACGTGCCCGGCGACCCATCCGCTGGTGCCGAGGTTGAGAAACAGCTCGCCGTCACCGAGTGCGCCGGAACCGAGCGCTGAAGCGGCCAGATCCCCGCACCCGTTCACCACGGGTGTCCCCTGGGCGAGGCCGGTGTGCCGGGCGGCCTCGCGGGTGATCCGGCCGGCCACGGCAACGCTTTCGCGGATCTCGGCCAGCCGGTCCGGCGCGATGCCCGCGAGCCGGCACAGTTTCGGGTCCCACCGGTTTCGCATCCGGCGGGAGTCCATGAACCACCAGAGATAGGCGATATCCACGGACGTGCACAGCGATCCGGTCAGGCGGAAATTGATGTAATCCTTGGCATCGACGAACTTGGCCGCCTGGCGGAACACGTCCGGCTCATGCCGCTTCAGCCAGAGAATCTTGCCGATCTGGTCCTTGCCCGTCTGTCCCGGGCTCCCGCCCGTGACGCGGATGTAACGCAGGAGTCGGGGCAGATTGTAGCCCATCACCCTCGGCGCAGTCCATAGCTCTTCCCTCAGGATTTCCGCGCTGCGGCTGTCCAGCCACGACATCGCGGGCCGGAGAGGTTTCCCGCTCCCGTCCAGCGGAACCAGTACCTGGGTCTGGGAGGAAAAAATCACGGCCACCACATCTTCGGGCTTCACGCGTGCCTTGCGGAGCACGGCCCGGGTCGTCGCGCCCACGGCATTCCACCAGTCCTCCGGGTTCTGCTCGGCCCAGGTGGGCTGGGGATGCGAAAGCGGATAATGCATGGTGACGGCGTCGAGTATCTCTCCCGTCACGGTGACCAGAACGGCCTTGTCCGCGCTGGTTCCCATGTCATGCGCCAGGACGACCTTTTTCTTCATGATGGACTCCCTTCAACGAAATGCGGACGGGAATACCGGCGGTTACAGCCCGCCGGCCGACCGGACTTTTCTTCTGCAGTCCGGGCAGAGAATTTTAACGTCATCACCCCGATCCGGGGGCGTTGCCGCCGGCGAAGCCGGAAACGTCAGGCGGTGTTCCAGGTGAATCCGGGTCAGGGACGGGTTCGCGGACGCCATTTCCCCGAGACGGCCGCGTATCCACAACAGGTGGGGGGCCGTGGTGACGCCGCGGCCGCACCCTTCGCAGAAAGCCATCTCCTTTTCGATCGAATCGGAGGCCAGCGTCCTGTCGATGAGCGCGAGGTCGAACCCTTCCGTCATCCGGATGCCCGTTCCGGTGATACAGCGTTCTTCGCAGAGCCCGCAGAAATGGCAGGCGTCGTAGCGCACTTCCATGCGCCGCACCGCCCGCGCCTTCCGGCCCGGCGCTCCTGGTTTCGGGTCATGGACGCGGATGGCGCCGGACGGGCACACACGCGCGCACGAACCGCACGCCACGCATCCGGCTTCGTCGAACAGGGGCTTGCCCCTGAATCCATCTTCCGGCGGACGTCTCGTTTTCGGAAAATCCGTGGTGACCGGCATCGAAAAAAGAGACCGCAGCGCCTCGCGGATGTCCCGGATCTTCATCCAGCGCTTCATGCCGGCCGCCCCCGGGCGGTTTTGCGGCGGGAGAGCGGAATCGGATCCGGCTCTTCCCGGCCGGCCGCGTCGATGACCGTCACCCGCTCGGCGCAGCCGGTGCAGGGATCCGTCGAGGCAAGCACAATCGCAATGTCCTCCAGATCCGTTCCCGGGCACACGGTTTCAAGCGCCTTCAGATTCGGCGCGCTGGGCGGCCGGATCTGAAGGCGCACCGGTGCCGAGGATCCGTCGCTCACCACGCAGGTGAACAGCTCGCCGCGCGGCGCCTCGACGCGGCCTATGGCCATTCCGGACGGAACCGGCGGCATTTCAGCAAGCACGGGCCCAGGCCGCATCCGTTCGAGGCACTGGACGCAGATGTCGAGTGATTCGCGCATTTCGTCCAGCCGCACCTCGGCCCTGGACTGAACATCTCCTTCGGCCCGGAGGGACAGATTCCAGTCCACCCACGGGTAGGCGAAATAGGGGTCGTCTTTCCGGACATCGAGGGCCACACCCGAAGCCCGGGCCACCGGTCCCACCACGCACATTTTCCGCGCAGTCTCCGCGTCCAGCACGCCGATGCCGCGCATTCTCGAGCGCAGAACAGGGTCCGCGGACA
>CAZNXX010000133.1:0-8231 GCA_964577095.1 uncultured bacterium
AATTATGGAATTATGGAATTATGGAATTACGTTGGTGAATTTTTATGACAAATATTTTATAATTACGGATTTAATATAAGGAAAAGGGCGTTATTTATCAAGAACAAAAATGAACCGCTTGATGCAATTAATCAACCCAAGACACGTAAAAACCCGCCTTCCGGCGGGTTTCCATCTCATTTTTCTATAATGACAAATTGTTATATCGTCGCTCCGACGGTTTCGTCATCCAGCAGTACGCTTTCCCGGTAGTCAATCAGTATCCTGGCTTCTTTCTTGGGCCGGCACAGATCCATCACTTTCAGGAAGGTCCGGTTCTGATGTTTCCAGTTCCGGTTCAACTTCCGGGCGTATACAATGATCCCGAATTCGTCCCACGCGAAGGTCAGCGCCCGCCGGATCATCTCGAAAACGGAATAGAACCGTGCATGGCTGAAAATCTGAGCGCGCTGGAGGTCGAACAGGGACAGCAGGCGGGGACGGAACACGGCGTGATGCGCGTCGTACAGGGACCAGTCGTTGAACTGGATCCGGTTCTCGCATTTCACCTGTTCGTAGAAATCCGATCCGGGCAGGGGCGTGAGAATCATGAACTGCGTGGACGACAACCGCGCTTTCTTGGCGAACCTCACCGTCTCCTTCACCGTCCTCCAGTCATCCGTATCGAATCCATACACAAACATGCCGTGTACGTGTATGCGCCTGCGTCTCAATTCGCGCACCGCCCGGGCCATGTCCTCCACGGTCTGCTGCTTCTTCATGGATTCGAGGCTTGCGGGATTCACGGATTCCATGCCGATGAACAGCGTGTGACAGCCGGCCTTTTTCATGAGGTCCACCAGCTCCGGGTCGCGCGCCACATCGGCGCGGACCTGGGTGGACCACTTGAAGGCGAACTTCTCCTCGATCATCCGCTTCAGGAGCGCCTTGGCCCGGCGGGGATCGGCGGTGAAATTATCGTCGTAGAAAAAAACATAATGGTTCCGGCGGTCGTACTGCCTCAGCTCGTCGATGACGTTTTCCGGGGAACGGAACCGGTATTTCTTGCCGAACAGGCCCGTGACGGAGCAGAAGGAACAATGGAAGGGGCATCCCCGGGAGGTCTGAACCGGAACGATCACCTTGCCGGCGATACGCCTGGGTTTCGCCTTCATGAGCGAAAAATCGGGAAACGGAATTTCGTCCAGCGGCCGGGTTCGCGGCCGCAGGGGCTGATGCACGTTCCTGCCGTCCACGCGCCGTGAAAGCCCCGGGACGGCGTTCAGATCACCGTTCCCCGTCCACGCGGCGAGAAACAGTTCCATGGCCTCCTCCGCCTCGCCCCGGATCACGTACTCGGCGTGATCGAGCGCCTCGTCCGCCAGAAAGGTGACATGCGGCCCGCCGAGGATGACCGGCACGCCCATGGCGCGGAACCGGTCCGCGATCGCGTAGGCTCTCGGCGCCGTTGACGTGATTGTCGAAATGCCCACCAGGTCGGTGCCCCGGATCGACTCGAAATCGATCGGCTGGCTCTGCTCGTGAATGACTTCGACCTCCCATCCGGCCCGCTTGGCGATGGCGCCCAGGATGAACACGCCCAGCCTGGGGAGCGGAAACCTGGAAAAGATGTGGAGATTGGGGGATTTCGGTTCGATCAGCATGATGCTAGGCATGCCTGGCCCTTTCTTCGGGTTCGCCGGTCTTTGAATTCCTGTTCCTGAGCTGGAGTATTTCCTTGCGTTTTTTCTTGATCAGGTCCTCCCAGCGTTCGATTCCTTTTTTAAACAGCTGGATTTTCGCGGAAAGGGAGTCGATCTCCCCCAGCATCAGATCGAGCCGTTCCTGCACATCCCTGCGCGATGCGGTTTCGGGCCGGTCGCTGATGTCGAGAAACTCGCGGAAAAAATCGGAGAACCCCTTGATCTCTTCGAGCGAGTATCCGAACAGCTGGAGGTCCTTGATCAGGTGGCACAGGTACACCGTGATGTCTGGATACAGCCGGAAGCCGCCCTCGCTTCTCATCTCGGGCGTGAGGATGCCGATCTCCTCCCAGTGCTTGAGCGTGCGGGGGCTGAGCCCGGCTTTCTCGGCCAGGGTGCCGACGGTGAGATAATGATCGGGCTTCCCCTTGGCCGTTTTTCCCGTCTCGGTTTTCGGGAGCCCGACTTTGCGGACGATGCGGGTGATTTCCTCGAGGCCGTACCCGAGTTCCTGGAGCTTCTGGATGTGGGCGATCTGCTGAACCGCCTCCTCCGTATAAACCGGCGACTGGTCCTCGGTCATTCCCGCCGGACGGATCAGCTTGAGACGCTCCAGCTCGGAAAAGCGGGCGCGGGGAATGCTGAATTTTGCGGCCAGTTCGTCACGCAGATAGATTTTATTTTTCATGTATACCTCTACGTATATTTTAAGAATTCTTTTCTGTATACGTGAACGTACATGAATATAATTGTTCAAAACACCAAAGTCAAGGTTTATATGTGGTGACGAAAAGGCTGGGTGGTATTAGTTTATTGTTTATTTTATACTTAGACTGCATCGTGCTGCCCCTGTTCGAATTCGAAATCAATTGCCTGGTGATTCACATGCGGGATTGGCGCTCGCTTGCGATGGGGCGGGACCTCCCCCCAAAAGGAAAGCCGGTGATTGCGCCAAATGGTTATTTTATAAACAAAAGTGGCTTGACTTCAATTTATTTTTTCCTTAATTTTTTTTTGTTGGATTGCACTTTCATTTCACTTCAAGAAACGGGATGAAACCCGTTCATTTCAACTGCGTGAAAGGCCTTCATGAGTCAAAAATCGTATGTCATCGGCGTGGATTACGGCACCGATTCGGTCCGATCCGTTCTGGTCGACGCCCGATCGGGTAAAACCGTCGCTTCCTCTGTATTCGAGTATCCCCGTTGGAAAAAGGGCCTTTTCTGCGCTCCGAACCGGAACCTCTTCCGGCAGCATCCCCTCGACTATGTGGAAGGGCTGGAACACACCATCCGCGCGGTTCTCGCCAAAATCCCGAAAAGCGGACGGGCCGATGTCGCCGGCATTTCGGTGGACACGACGGGTTCCACGCCCGTGGCAGTCGATCGGAACGGCACACCGCTCAGTCTGACGCCCGCGTTTTCGAAAAACCCGAACGCGATGTTCGTTCTCTGGAAGGACCACACCGCGATCGAAGAGGCGGACGAGATCAACCACGTTGCGCGTTCCTGGGGCGGGACGGATTACACGCAATACGAAGGCGGCGTGTACTCCTCGGAATGGTTCTGGTCCAAAATCCTTCACGTGACCCGCGAGGACAAGGCCGTGGCCGAAGCCGCCTGGTCCTGGGTGGAACACTGCGACTGGATCCCCGCGCTCCTGACCGGCCGCACGGATCCCAAGTCCGTCAAAAGGAGCCGGTGCGCCGCGGGCCACAAAGCCATGTGGCACGCCTCCTGGAACGGGCTCCCGCCCGCCGCTTTCCTCTCCAGGCTCGATCCCCGGTTCGGCGCTCTCCGGGAACGGTTGTACGAGAAAACATTCACCGCCGACATTCCGGCCGGCACCCTCTCCAAAGAATGGGCCAAGAGGCTGGGCCTCCCGGAAACCGTCACGGTCGGAACCGGATCCTTCGACGCGCACATGGGCGCCGTCGGCGCGGGCATCGAGCCCTATCACCTGGTCAAGATCATGGGTACCTCCACCTGCGACATGCTGGTCGCCCCTCTGGAAGCGTTCGGGGACAAACTGGTGCGGGGCATCTGCGGCCAGGTCGACGGGTCCATCATTCCGGGCATGCTGGGCATGGAAGCGGGTCAATCCTCATTCGGGGACGTGTACGCGTGGTTCCGCGATCTGCTGGCCTGGCCCCTCTCAGCGGTTCTCATGAAGACGAAGAGCGTGTCGACCGCTTCCGCGGCGAGGCTGGCGTCGGACACCGTCAACGCGATGATCCCGGCGCTGTCGAAAGCCGCGTCCAAACTCGCCCCGGATCCCGCCGGACCGGTTGCCCTCGACTGGCTCAACGGCCGCCGCACGCCGGACGCCGACCAGCGCCTGAAGGCCGCGGTCTCCGGGCTCAGCCTCGGCACGGACGCGCCGCGGGTGTTCCGCTCCCTGGTGGAGGCCACGGCATTCGGCGCCCGGGCGATCAACGACCGGTTCCTGTCCGAAGGCGTCCCGATCCGCGGCGTCATCGCGATCGGCGGCGTTTCGAAAAAATCCCCCTTCGTGATGCAGACCGTCACCGACATCCTGGGCATGGACATCCGGGTCGCCCGGTCGGAACAGGCCTGCGCCCTGGGGGCCGCCATGTGCGCGGCCGCGGCCGCGGGGCTGTATCCCTCCCTGCTCGACGCGCAGACCGCGATGTCCAACGGTTTCGAAACCGTGTACCGGCCGGACCGTTCCAAGTCCGCGGCCTACGACGCCCTGTACCGGCGGTACCTGGATTTCGGGGCCTTCACGGAATCGCGCATCCGCGGCACGGAGACGGGCTGATGCCCGGCCCTTACGCTGAACTCAGGCGCCTCGCATACGAGGCCAACCTGACGCTGCCCGCTTCGGGACTGGTCAAATACGCGTTCGGGAACGCCAGCGCGATGGACCGCGGCAGTGGCGTTTTCGCCATCAAGCCCAGCGGCGTGCCGTACGCGGCGCTCCGGCCCTCGGACATGATTGTCGTCGATCTGGACGGCCGCGTCGTCGATGGCCGTCTTTCCCCTTCGTCGGACACCGCCACCCACGCTGTTCTGTACAGGTCATTCCCCTCGATCGGCGGCATCGTGCACACGCATTCCACTTATGCCACCGCCTGGGCGCAGGCCGGCCGTCCCATACCGCCGCTTGGCACCACGCACGCCGATCACCTGGACCGGGACGTCCCCTGCACGCGGCCGATGAGCCCGAAGGCGATACGCGGGGATTACGAGCGCGAGACAGGCAACGCCATCGTGAAGGCCTTCCGTTCGAACTCCCCGGAATCAGTGCCGATGGTGCTCGTGCACGGACACGGCCCCTTCACCTGGGGCGCCACCGCCGAAAAGGCCGTGTACCATGCCGTCATCCTGGAAGAACTTGCGAAAATGGCATTCCTGACGCTGGGAATCAACCCGCGTACGCCGCGCCTGAATCAGACGCTCGTGGACAGGCATTTCAACAGGAAACACGGCAAAAACGCCACCTACGGACAGAAACCATAACCGCCCGAAGACGGTCGCGCCGCGGCAAGGGCCCGAATTTCCGCCCGTGACGCCGCGCCGTCCGAGGGAACAAGGAGCGAATCGGATGAACAATATACCTGAAGTCAAACTCGGGATCGCGGCGGTCAGCCGGGACTGCTTTCCCATCCAGCTCTCGCAGAAGCGCAGGGACGCGGTGCTGGAGGCCTGCCGCAAACTGAACCTGGCCGTCCAGGCGGTCGAGCCTGTCATCGAGAATGAAACGGACGCGATGAAGGCGCTCGCGGACGCGCGGAACAAGGGAATCAACGCGCTGGTCGTTTATCTCGGGAATTTCGGCCCGGAGGGTCCGGAAACCATCCTGGCCCAGCGTTTCGGGGGCCCGGTGATGGTGGCCGGCGCGGCGGAAGAAAGCGGAAACGACCTGATCAACGGACGGGGCGACGCGTACTGCGGCATGCTCAACGCCTCCTACAATATCGGGTTGAGAAAACTGCGCCCCTACATACCCGAATACCCGGTCGGCGTTCCGGCCGAGATCGCGGAGATGATTCGCGGATTCGTTCCCGTGGCGCGCATTCTGCTCGGCCTGAAGGGACTGAAGATTTTCTCCTTCGGCCCCCGGCCCCAGGACTTTCTCGCCTGCAACGCGCCGATCAAGCCCCTGTACGATCTCGGCGTTGAGATCATGGAAAACAGCGAACTGGACCTGTACGACGTGTTCCTCTCCGCCAAGGGCCGGCCGGAAATCGCGGCGATCGCTGCGGACATGGCCAAGGAACTCGGGGCCGGAAACAAGCATCCTTCCCTGCTGGAGAAACTCGCCCAGTACGAGGCCGGTCTCACGGATTTCATGGCGAAAAACCTCGGCGCCTCCCAGTACGGCATTTTTGCCAACAAATGCTGGCCCTCTTTCGAAAAGTATTTCGGATTCGTCCCCTGCTATGTCAATTCCCGCCTGGCGTCGAGGGGCATTCCGGTCTCATGCGAGGTGGACATTTACGGCACGCTGAGCGAATACATGGCCGCGTGCGCCACCGATCTGCCCGTCACCCTGCTCGACATCAACAACACGGTGCCGTACGACATGATCGAATCCGAGAAGGCCAAAACCTCTGGCCGCAAACCGAATGACCTGTTCATGGGTTTCCACTGCGGCAACACGCCCTCCGGCTGCCTGGTCAAGCACGAGATGAAATACCAGCTCATCATGCACCGCCTGCAGGAACCGGGAAAGGAGCCGGACATCACGCGCGGCACGCTCGAAGGGCGCTTCAAGCCGGGCCCGGTGACCGTATTCCGCCTCCAGTCGACTGCGGACACGGTTCTGAGGGCGTACATGGCGCAGGGCGAAGTCCTCGACATCGAGCCCAAATCCTTCGGGGGCATCGGGGTCATCGCCATACCCGAGATGGGGCGCTTTTACCGCCATGTGCTCATTGAAAAGCGTTTTCCGCATCACACGGCAATGGCCTTCGCGCACGCAGGCAGGGCGCTGTTCGACGCATGCCGGATGCTCGGAGTGGAGGACATCTCCGTCAACCGGCCGAAATCCCTTCCCTATCCGACGGAAAACCCGTTCTGACCCGTTCTCCCGTTCCGGCTTTTGCTAAGCCGGTCAGCTATAAGCCCCGCCCTGTCATCGGCGGGGCTTTTTCATTTGCTTGATTTGAAAAAAAACCCTAACTTATACGGTGCCGATCGGAACCTTCCGGTGTTTCGCATCTGCGCGGGAGGCGCTCAATTCGCTCCTCCGGGAGATGCGGCCAAGAACCGCGCGTCCGAAAATGGAGAGATCGATTGAACCAGGCGTACCCTTTCTATCCCGTCAAACGTTTCGTGACCCCGGCCCCGGTTCCCTATATCGCAACCGAAGAGGCGCTCCCGAACAATCAGCGGATTCTGGTCTTTCTGCCGCACTCGGACGACGGCCGGTACTTCGGCGGTTCGCTTCATCTGCTCAACCGCAGGAACACAGTCCGCATCGTGATCATGTCTCCGGGATTTCTCGGGGTGGACCAGGATCTCTCCATTGATGAAAAAACCCGTCTGCGATGGGAAGAAGCCGTTTCCTGGGCGCGTGTGCTGGGATTCAAGACCGAACAGCTTTTTGATTTCAGGGCCGACCGGACTTACACCTCCCAGTCCGTCGATACGAATGAGATGGAACGCCTTCGGTCCTTCATCGCGGAAGAATCGCCCACCATGGTGTTCATACCGAATCTCAGCGATACCGCCCAGGCCATCAATTACAATACACGCGCCATGGTCGTCGCTTCCCTCCTGTCCTTCATCGAAGAGAGGCACCGGGGGAATCCCTCCGGTTTCTCACCCCTCCTGCTGGTCGAGTATCCGACCAACCATGTGCCCATCCTTCCCCCCTCCGACCGGAATTTCGTCATTTTTTTCAACGATCCGGAGCTTTCCAGGTTGAGACGCGAAGCCAACATGGCGCACGGCAGTCAGAGCACCTCGTGCTTCGATATCACGGAGTCGCTGGTCGAGGCGGTACACGCCATATCCGAGGCGGATACCATCCACTACCTTCAGAAACGGCAGAGCTGCGCGGAGGGTTTGAGGGGCATCACGGTCGATCCGCGAACGTCGCGGGGCGAACATCTGGGAATGACCAAGCTGGACGTAAAGGGCGACCCGCCCGCTGTCGTCGAACTGAGGCTGGAATTTCCATTGTCTGAAACCGACAGGCAAGTCTGGAACCGGGCGGTGGCGGGGGTTTGAAAATCCGGTTCCGGGTTCTGAGTTCCGGGTTCCGAGTTTCAATCAAAAAGGCATGAAAGTACTGTAAGAACTTTCATGCCTATCGTATAAAAAAAGCGCCGGGATTTACCGGCGCTTTTTCCATAATCATTTACAGGATTGTCCACCCCACCCGGGATCCCCGACAGAAAACATCGGGCCTTCAATAATTCACCGATACGATCGCTGGGTCCATTTTATGGAGATGACAACCAACCCCATAACCCGATTCTTTCTTTGAACTCGGAACCCGGAACCCTGAACCCGGAACTTCCTAGAACGTGAGCCCGATCGAGAACTTCTGGATCTCCTTGAGCACGCCGAAATCCGC
>CAZNXX010000134.1:0-4356 GCA_964577095.1 uncultured bacterium
CAGTACCGCAAATTCGCGGATTCGATCACCGCAGGATCCGGAAAGACGCGATCCGCCAAATGAATTTAGCCGAAACCGCGGGGCACGCGTCATACCGTTTTCAACGTTCAGGATCATTCATGGAATGGGCGATCACAATACACGACAACCGCATCGAGATTTCGACAGGCGGAATCGCCGACAGGGACAGTTCGATCGCGATGGCGAAAGCCCTGACGCATGAAATACGCAAGCGCAGGATCAAAAGGGCGGTCCTCGACCACAGCCGCCTGGATTCGGTCACCGGAAGCTTCGTGGACATTTACGAGCGGCCGAACATCCTGAAATTCATCGGCGCGATAGCGGGGATTCGGATCGCGGAAATCGTCAAACCTGGGCATCGCGGACATTTCAGGTTCCTCGAGACCGTCTGCGTGAATCAGGGTTTTGAACTGCGGATTTTCAGCGAAAGAGACCCAGCCATACAATGGTTGCTTTCGCAGAGGGAATGGAATCACCGAAGAAAAATCAGGCCATAGACGGGGCAGTTCCCCGTCCGGTTGCGGCTTCGACAGACCATGCGATCCGATACCCGTCATGCCCGTCCGAACCGGTTTTCCATCATGGATGGGTGACATTCAAGGATCGTCATCGGGGTTGTATCGCTGCGGAAAATGGGGGTTGAATCATGAACAAATCAACGCTGATCATCGGCATTCTTTTGACCTGTTTTCAGTCCGTATTCGGTCAAGACGCCGGACAGAAGAAAACGACGCATGGCATTCTATTCATGGCAGGCGGCCGGTATGACAACCTTCGAATGTGCGTCGGCAGTCCCGCGGGGGTCAAAGGAGGACCCATCGCAGATTTCATGTGGGTCACCCGGAAACATTTCGACAAAAACCGTTCCCTCAGGTTCAATCTCCCCTTCATGCGCCCGATCCTGTTCGGCTTGGCCTTTCAAATGCTCCAGTTTGAGCCCGAAGCGACGCTTGAATTCGAAAAACAGGTATCCGACAATGTCGGACTGACCACAGGCCCTGGTGTCGGTATCAGCCTTCACTACGGACCGGATTATCGATCGAGTCTGATTGATCGCGGTGCATCCTTTTTCGCGATGGGCCCGATTGTCAGCTGGCAAACCGGGCTCGCGCTTCAAAAAGACGGGCTCACAAAAAGTGTCGCAGGATTGAAAGCGTTTTACGTTCCGTTGTTCGCACAGGATCGGCCGACAGGAACCGTTCTGGGAGGCGCCTTCACCTATACCCGTTATCTCTGACCGCAGGTTGATTTTCAAGGAAGCCCGGCCAATCCGTGTGGTGCGTCCCGAGGACGGAATCCGGAGATTGTGCCGGATGTGATTCACCGGCAACAAGGAAAGGATGGTTGTATGAGCGTCGAATGGATCACCCACAAAGGGAAACAGATACTGTACATCAAATATTCGGGATTATCATATTCCGAACAACTGGCACAGATCGAACGGGCGACGCAAATGCTCGTAGACACGAACCTGCATGACAATCTGACGTTATCCGACGTGCGGGATTCTCATATCAACCAGGATTTTGTCGACCTGGCGAAAGCAAAAGGCAAAATATCCGCGCCATACACCAAAAAGGCGGCGATCATCGGAATCGAAGGGGTTAGAAGATTCTTATTGGATGTAGTCAATAAAGTATCCGGGAATAAAAGAGTGCCGTTCTCCACAATCGAAGAAGCCAAGGACTGGCTGGTTCAGTAAAACCGCCGAAGCCATTGTCGCCGGAATATCGCAGTGCGCGGGAGATGCGCCCCCTGCCGGACTCATTCGGAGGATTCTGAAATGAAAATCTACATTCTGACATTTTTAATCGTGATCGGTTTGTACGCTCTGTCAAAAATTCTCAAGAAATCCAGATAGCGCGCACGGAGAGACACGCTCAGACTTGACCCGTCACCGGCGATTCGCCGGTAATGCCGGGCGGGTGCGGGATCAAGCGGTTCTCTTCACAATTTGAAACGAAACAAACGCTGTAAACGGGCACAGCGTTGCTGAATTCGGGTCACTCAATGAATCGCCCCGCAGGCGGATCCGTCAAAACTAAAAATCAATCGGCGACAGCCGCATCCGGCTGTGCCGGTTGACCGTTTCGAGACCGCTCCCATTGCGCGCGGCGCCCTCGCCCTCCTTCACTCCCTGAGAGGACATACAATCCGATCGCGGTCATTCCTGTACGCGCATCGACGTCAACAAAGAGCATCCGGAAAACAAATCGTTCCATTCCGGTTATTCCTGAAGCCGAATCCCCCGAACCGTCCCCCATGCATGAGGCCGCGTCATGAAAAGAGCCGTGTGTGTTCTTGTGATTCTGATCCTGATCCTCGCGGGTCAACCCCTGGATGCCCGGACAAGCCCCAAAAACCGGGTTATCGTCCTGACCGACATCGAGGCCGATCCGGACGACACGCAATCCATGGTCCGCCTGCTTCTCTATTCCAATGAGATCGACATCCGGGGACTCATCGCCACGACATCCGTCTGGCAGAAGACGCGGGTGGCGCCTGAATCCATCATCAGACTGATTCAGGCCTACGGCCGCGTGCGGCCCAACCTGGCCCTGCACGAAAACGGCTTTCCCGACGCGGAATCGCTTCTGGTGAAAGTCAAACAGGGCCCGCCCGTGTACGGCATGCAGGGCGTGGGCGATGACAAGGATTCGGAAGGCTCGGAATGGATACTACGGGAATTGGAGCGACAGGACGACAGACCGCTGTGGATCTCCGTGTGGGGCGGCGTCAACACGCTGGCGCAGGCGCTGTATCAAATCAGGAAGACGAGATCCGGAACCGAAGCCGCGGCCCTGATCTCGAAACTCCGGGTGTACACCATATCGGACCAGGACGACAGCGGCATCTGGATCCGGAATCACTTTCCGGACCTGTTCACCATCGTCAGCCCGGGCGATGATTACGGAAACGCCACATGGAGCGCGATCAACAGTGTCATCCCGGGCATCGACAACAGCACCATCGGCAATGCCTGGCTGGCGCGGAACATCCAGCAGGGGCACGGCCCTCTCGGCGCCTGCTATCCGGACGTCGCCTACGGCATGGAAGGCGACACGCCCTCCTGGCTTTCGCTGATCCCCAACGGGCTGAATGAACCGGAACGGCCGGACTGGGGAGGCTGGGGCGGCCGGTACGAGCTTCGCGTTCCCGAGTTCAGGGCCACGGCCGGAGTGGGATCGGGCGTGCCCCTCGAACCCGAGACCCGGCCGGTCTGGACGGACGCGAGCGACCGCGTCTTCCCCTATCCGTCGAGCGAATACGGCCGTACGGTCAGGAAGGATACGGCCGCGTTCACGGGCAACAAGGCGACCCTGTGGCGCTGGAGGGACGATTTCCAGAACGATTTCGCGGCACGCGCGGACTGGTGCGTCAAGGCCTTTGGCGAAGCCAACCATCCGCCGGTTCCGGCCCTGACGCATCCGGACCGGATGACCGTCCGATCCGGAGAGGGATTTTCCCTGGACGCAGGCGGCACGACCGATCCAGACGGGGACAATCCCGGTTATCTGTGGTTTCACTACCCTGAAGCGGGTTCCTGGCGGAAAGAGATCCCGATCGGGTCAGCCGAGAATGCGCGCGGTGTCTTCGTGACGGCCCCCCGGGTGGACAGGCCCGAAACAGCGCATTTTATCCTGAAGGTCACGGACAAGGGAACGCCTCCGTTGTCCAGGTACACAAGAATCATCGTGACGATCATGCCGGAATAACGGAACCCGGCTGCGGAGATCGCTCCGGCGAAGCGTCATTCCGGTATGTCAGGCAAAATTCCCTCAAAAGCCTGCTACACATACCGCGCTGGCCCATCGGTGAATTCCGCGTGCTGCTTTTGGACATTGACTCCGCCTACCGGCGGCGGATACACTAAAACAATTGCTATTTAAATTTATAAGTATTAATTTGATAGCGTCAGAAAAACCCGCACCATTGTTATTGCTGAAATTAGGCGTCATCGGCGGTCAAGCAGCCATCAATGATTCGCAACCGCATCGGATCCATCAATCCCGCAAACCATGTTGAGACGGATTAAATCAGGGGAATAAAAATGAACAATATAAAAAGATTCCGCATCAGCGGCATCTGCTTCATGACAGCCGCTCTGCTTTTCTTTTATGCCGGGCTCCTGGGTAAGCGGGCCGTATTTTTTGTCCTGGGCTGTACATTCATGGTTTTGAGTGTTCTCCTGTTCTCGAAATCAACCAGATCCGGGGACCCGAAATAACCCGCGTCTGACGCGTGCGCGTCCCGGGGCTCCAAACCCCAAGCGCCTGTCCCGTGCGATCCCCCTCTATAAAGAAAGAGGAAACCGATGACCCGTGATCCGGACAT
>CAZNXX010000134.1:4456-7839 GCA_964577095.1 uncultured bacterium
CTGCTTCCGGAAAAGCTGGACATTTCCGGCGAAATCACGCCTCAAGTGCGCCGTCGAAGCCTGTTTGAAGCGGTTCTCTACAATGCGAATCTCAAATACACCGGGAACTTCAGATTGCCGGACAGGATCCGTCTCAATCTCGATCCGGACGCCGTACTCTGGGATCAAGCCTCCCTCTCGCTCGGAATCACGGACATGCGCGGCATACAGGAAAAAATCGTCTTCACCTTCAATCAATCCGTCATGGATGCCAATCCCGGGCTGAAGACAACCGATCTCGCGGAATCCGGGGTCAGCGCCCCAGTGAAAACCCTCAGGCCGGACGAGCCCAATGATTTCTCTTTCAACCTGAACCTGAACGGCAGTGAGCAGATCAGTTTCATCCCGGTCGCCGAATCCAACACCGTCCGGGTACATTCGAAATGGCCTTCGCCGAGCTTCAACGGCGCTTTCCTGCCGGTCACACACGAACAGGTTAAAGGCGGATTTACCGCAAATTGGGAGATCCTGCACCTGAACCGGAGTTACCCGCAGTTCTGGGAAGGCGGCCTGCATAAAGTCGCCCCGTCCGCCTTCGGCGTGAAGCTGATACAGACCGCGGACATCTACCAGAAATCGATGCGGCTGGCCAAGTACGCCATCCTGTTCCTCGTCTTCACGTTTGCCGCCTTCTTCTTTTCCGAAATCACCGGCAAACGGAAAATTCATCCCCTGCAGTATATCCTGGTCGGACTGGCCATTCTGATCTTTTACACGCTGGTCCTGTCGCTTTCCGAATACGTCCATTTCAACCTGGCCTACATCGTGTCCGCGGCGTCCGTCATTTTCATCATCACCGGATACGCGAGGGCGATTCTGTCCCATTCGAGGTTCGCGTGGTGGATCGCCGGGATACTGGCCCTCCTCTACGGCTACCTGTTCATCGTCCTCCAGCTCGAGGATTACGCGCTCATCATGGGCAGTGTCGGCCTGTTCGTCATACTCGCGGTCGTGATGTTCCTGACGCGGAAAATCAACTGGTATGAGATCGAGACGGCTCCGTAGAAAAGTCCGGGCGGACGGGGATTCCGGCACCCCCAGCCGGGGGGCGCGCCACGGACGCCGCGACAAGGCGAAACGAAACCTGAACGACAAGGAGAAGAGATGACATTCGAGACCCGGGTCAACGGACATGCAATCGAAATCCAGGCCAGTCTCTGGAGCGGAAAGGAGCGTGTCCGGTACGACGGACAGGTGGTTTCCGAGAAGCGCAGTTTCATGTTCCAGTCCATCCACTCCTTCGAGGCCGATGAGCAGGGCGAAAAGGCGGTGTATGAAGTCATGATCCACGCCGGTCTTTTCTCCTGCGGTTACGCTGTGCGGCGGAACGGCATCATTCAGGCGCACAAACCCTGAACCGTCGGGCGGACGGTCCGGCCTTCCGTCCCTGCGACGAAAGATGCGGCGCAGGACGACTGCGGCTCCTCCCGGGCGGGCGGCGCATCTCCGGAACAACCCCTAATCAGGAAAGCGTCCATGGCGGAAGAAAACGGCAGAATGGATCGGTTCGAGTTCCTCATCGGCGATTGGAACCTGGTGTACAACATCCCGAAGACCGCTTTCGGCGAGGCGGCGAAGGGCACCGGCAAGGGGAAATTCAAGCGGGCACTGGACGGGAAATACGTCTATTTCGACTACGACTCGTACATCAACGACGAGGAGGAATCGGCGCACGCGATATTCGCGTGGGACGACAGGTCGGGCACGTACCGGTTCTGGTGGTTCGAAAGTTCGGGCAGTTTTTCGGAAGCCACATGCGATTTCATCGACGATGAAAACCTGTACCTGAACTGGCATGACAGCCTGCTGGTTCAGCGGTTCAGCAGATTGAACAAGAACAATGTGATCCTGAGAATGGAAAAACCCGTCTCGAACGGGAAATACGATCTCATTCTCGAAGTCATCTTCAAAAGAAAATAATCTTTTCCAAAAAGGAGGCCATTGGATGAAACGCACTGAATCGGAGATTGCGGGAACCGTTTGCGGAACAGATGCATCCCGGCCCGAATTGACACAATCATCCAATGGAGATCAAAATGGCGTCTTCTCAGGAAACCCATCCGAAGGCGGTCACGGAATCCTCCGATAACCAACAGAAACAGGTTCAGAACCATCCCTTCAGCGCCGCGCTCGCGGAACTGGGGTTCGACGAGTGGTTCGCGTCCCGTGGCGCGGACTTGCTGAAGGACGGCCTATCCGCCGCGAGAATCACCGAGGTCAGCAGGAACCATTTCAGGATCAGCGACGGCCGGCGCGAGACGCTCGCCGAATGCTCCGGCCGGTTTCTGTTCAACGCGGAAGACAGCGTCGACTATCCGACCGTGGGCGACTGGGTCGCGGCCCAGGTGTTCGAAGGCTCGACCGCGGTCATCCATCACGTTCTTCCCCGCAAATCCCTTCTGAAACGCAAGGATCCCGGCAAAGCAGTCGAATTCCAGCTCATCGCGGCCAACATCGATCACGCCCTGATCCTGCAGTCCGCGGATTCCGATTTCAGCGTGAACCGGCTGGAGCGGTACCTGGTCATGGTCCACGAGAGCGGCATCAAGCCGGTCATCGTGCTGACCAAGACGGACCTGGCGGCGGCGGAGGCGCTGGCGGACATCCGTGAGAAGATCGGACGGCTCGGCGGCCAATCTCCGTTTATGACGATCAGCAATCTGACCGGGGAAGGAATTCAGGCCCTGCGGGAAACGTTCCGGCCCGGCAGGACCTACTGCCTGCTGGGGTCCTCCGGCGTCGGAAAGACCACTCTGCTCAATCAACTGGCGGGCGAGGACCGGTTCGACACGGGTGAGGTGCGGGAGAAGGACGGCAAGGGCCGGCACACCACCACCCGGCGGCAGTTGATCCGGCTGGAATCCGGCAGCCTGTTCATCGACACGCCCGGCATGCGGGAACTCGGCAATTTCGATGCGGATGCCGGCATCGAAGGGACCTTCGATGAAATCGTATCACTCGGAGTCCAATGCCGTTTCGCCGACTGCACCCATGTGCACGAAGCCGGGTGCGCGGTGCGGGGGGCCGTGGAGCAGGGGCGCGTCGACGCGGACCGGTACGAAAATTATCTTAAGATCCGGAAGGAAGCGGCCTTTTACGCGATGTCCGTTCAGGACAGGCGCAGGCGGGACAGGGTTTTCGGAAAAATGCTCAAAAACTACAAGAAAACGATGCGAAAAAAATGAACCCACAGGACGAAAGGAGACCGACATGAATCGATCGGACAAGGGCGGCGCCGCAATGCCCATGAACCGCCGCAGTTTTCTCGCCGCGTCCGCGGCGGGCGTGGCCGGTCTCGCGATGACCGGCATGTCCAGGCCCGCCAGGCCGCAGGCGGCCGCGGG
>CAZNXX010000135.1:0-7798 GCA_964577095.1 uncultured bacterium
CCGTGTTCCGAGTTCTGAGTTCCGGGTTAAAAAGGTTGTCTCTCGATTTTTTTCAACTCGGAACTCAGAACTCGAAACCCGAAACTGCTTTTTACCCGGAACTCGGAACACGGAACTCGGAACCTAAAGCGTGAACCAGTAGCTCGCCTTCACGAGAAACACGTTCTCCGCGGGGGCGGACGAGAGCGCGTCGAGGTTTTCCGTCACCGACCGCTCCCACGCGCTCGTCCAGCTTGACCGGCCCTGAGACCACACCGCGTACAGCACGGATCCCGGCCTGTATTCCCATCTCACCACCAGGTTCGAACGGAATTCCCTGAAACTGAAGTCCGGGTTGCCGAACAGGTACTCCGGCCCGCCGGTTTCGGCCGCCTGCCAGACGCCGGATTCTTCCGGCTTCGTGATTTCATCCTTTGCGATCGTCCGGAAGCGTTTCCCTTCGGAAACGGCCAGGGGCGACAGCACCCGCTTGAAATCCGAATACCGGCCTGTGGACACGAACGGGCTCCCGTAGAACTGCACCGACAGGTCCGGAGTCGCGTACCAGTTGAGCCGGAACGTCGCGGACAGGGTTTTCTGGTCGATGCGGCCGAGCACGTAAACGGGTTTGCCCGAGAACCTTTCCGTGGACACGGCCGCGTACTGCAGGTTCTGGATGTTCCGCGAATGGCTGAGGTCCGCGGACAATGACACGCGGTCCGTGGCGCGCCACGAGAATCCGGCGGAGGGCTCGTGCAGTTCCGATGCGCCGCCGCCGAAGAAGTGGGCGTGATCAGAGATCCGGCCGCTGAAGGGTTTGCCCGCGTCGCTCGACAGGCCGGCGGAGACGCACACCAGCCCGGGCATGCGGAATGCGGGGCCGCCCCGGAGCATGCGCGTGTCCGCGTACGGCCGCAGAAGGTTGGCGCCGGCGTTGAAGCCCCACCGGTTGTTGAACGTGCCGCCGAACGACAGGCCGGTTCCGGCATTTGTGGAGAGGCCGCCGAAGTCCCAGTGGTTCCACTGGCTGAAATAAACGGACCAGGAGCGCAGAATTTTTCCCGGGTCGGTCTGGCTGTACTCCACGGACGCGCTGTTCGCAAGCATGTCGGCCTGCTGCAGCCAGCCGATGTCGTTGAGATCGAGGCCCGGCGAGTACCAGTGGAACGCGTCTTTATACCGAAGCTTGCTGTTTCCGACCCGGCCGAATGACAGGTATCCGCCGTGCCCGGAAAGCGACTCCGCGAGGGAGTCGACCTTGACGTGGTCCGCGTCCGGCCTCTGGTAGTAATGGACGGCCCCGGTCTGGCTGCGGAGCATGGCTTCGGCGTCGCCCGACAGCCGGCTGGCGAACACGCGCGCCTCGGCCAGGTAGTTCCGGTTTGCGAGATAATGGCTGAATTCGAGGCCGCCGGTCTGGGCCGCTCGGGGCATGAAGCGGAGATGGGGATCGGTGATGGAACGGTTCACGGACGTCGCGACGCCGCCGAGGCTTGTGGTGCCCTTGTCCCAGTCCTTTTTCAGCCTGGCCATGACGTAATTCGTGAGAGGTTCGACCGCGGTTTTCTCCTCCCTGGATCCCGGTCCGCCGGTCGACACCCGGGCCGTTTCCCTCTGCGTCACGCTCTGCAGAACGCCGAGCGAGAGCCCGTCCGCGGTCTTGCCCGTGACCTTCACCGCATTCAGGATGGTCGTGTTCTCAGGCATTTTCACGTAGCCGCCAGGAACGAAGGGCGTATACGACGGCGCGTGCCCCACGCGGCGCGAGTAGAACAGGTCGGCGCCGTCCCCGCCCGCGTCGAAGGTCATGAGGTTCTGGCCCTCCAGAAAGAAGGGCCGCTTCTCGGAATAAAAGGTCTCGAAGGCCGAAAGGTTCATCACAGACGGATCCGCCTCGACCTGGCCGAAGTCCGGGTTGAACGCGGCGTCGAGCGTGATGTCCGTGGTGAGCCCGATTTTAGCGTCCAGGCCCAGCAGGCCCGACGCGTCCGTCCCGTCACGGAAGGGGTCGCCGGCCGCGGCCGGTTTCGCGTCGATCCGGCCCAGGCCGTAGGGCAGAATCTCGACGCGGCGCGAGGGTTTCAGGCCCCGGATGCCGCGCAGTTCGCCGATGTGGTAGAACCGGCCGTTGTTGTTCCGCGGGATGAGGTTCCACTGGTCCTCCTCCTGGTTCCGGTCGAGCCAGCGCCAGGCATGCATGCCCCAGACCTGCTCCTCCTGCGGGCCGTAGCGTAGCTGGCTCAGGGGAATGCGGAACTCGGCGGTCCACGCCGAGTCCTCGGTGCCGACCTTTCCCTCCCAGACCGCGTCCCAGTTCATGTCCCACTGGCAGTCGCGCTCCGCGTTCATCAGCAGAAGATCGATCTTGCCGCCCCCGGCCGTGAGGTCGAATTCGAAGCCCTGGCGTTTCGACCCGTAGCTGTCGAAGCAGATGCCCACGACGTCGCCCGACATCTCGTCGCGCCGCGACACGAACCGGTGCATGAGGGCCGGGTTGTCGAAGGCCCGGAACGCGAAATACACATTGTCGTCGTCGTACAGGATGTTCATCTCGGTTTTCGCGGTGGGCGGCGCGTTCTCCGTGGGAATCTGCATGAGAAAATCGCCGTGCCAGTCGCCCTCGGCCCAGCAGGCGTCGTCCAGTTTTCCGTCGATCACGGGAGCAGGCGACTGAAAGCGCCGGGTCTCGTACACGCGCACCGGGTACACGCGGCCGAAACGGTTCTGGCCGGAGGTGTCCGGGGCCAGGCCGGAAAGCGGGAATGCGGCTGCGAAAAAGCCCGCGGCCGTCAGCAGAGCGGCCGGAACGGGCAGGATCGGCGGGGTCGGGCGCATCGGATCTCCAGGTCAAATGGGATGAACGGTTTCCCTTTCAAGACAGGGGATAATATACGCACCACGCTCATGTCCGGCAAGTAAAAGGATGTAATAAACTTCGGTTCCGTGGAATGGGAGAAAGGGCTTGATTTTTTCCGAACCGGAGGCTAATTTGAACCGGAGCCGCCCGTCGTTCCGGCGGCCGTTTCCCGCAAGGAGGGTTGACATGAACCGTTTCCGCATGTTTCCGGTCCTGGTGTTCTGCATCGCCGCGGCGGGCGCCGCGAGCGGACAGACGGCCGATTCCACGGCCGTACCGGCCGCGGTGTCCGATCCCGTCCGGGCGGAGGAACAGCCCAAATCAGCGATGCATTCGCTCACCATCGAAAACAACACGGACGTTTTCACGTCGGTGCGCATCCGCGTCCTGCCTCAGGATACGACGGCCGCGTCCCTCGAGATTCCGGCCGGCGGGAACGGGACAGTGCGCCTTCCGAACGGGAAATACGTGGAGCTGATCCGGTTCGGGTCCGATTCCACCGAGTACCGCTACGGCAAAGGCGAGGGGTTCGAGCTGTCCGCGCCCGGGCCGAACCAGTGGATCGAAGCCACACTGACGCTCGACGGCCTGGAGGAGGGCAATTACCGCCAGGACGACACGACGGCCGAGGAGTTCGAGGGAAAATGAACTTTTAGGCTCCGGGAGGTTTAAAACCTCCCGGAGCCTGCTGCGGTTCCCGGAGCGTAACCCGGAGTACGGATAACCTCCCGCGGGTTTGTACAAACCCGCGGGAGGTTGTTGGAACTTTTTTAAGCATCCAATCAATTGGGAGAATCAGGCATGCGCTGGATCGGAAGAAGGCAGAGCGATAACGTCGAGGACAGAAGGGGCATGTCGCCCAAGACCATGGTCGGCGGCGGCCTCGGCACTTTGATCATCGTGATCATCGTGCTGCTGCTCGGCGGCAACCCCCTGGAGCTCCTGCAGAACATGCCCGAGGCGGAGACGGGCATGGTTCCGCAGTCCACGAGCCAGGAGGACAACGAGCTGGCGCAGTTCGCCAAGGTCGTGATGGCAGACACCGAGGACATCTGGGGCAAGCTGTTCCAGCAGGCGGGCAGCCAATACCAGCCGCCCGTGCTCGTGCTGTACACCGACATGGTGCAGTCCGCGTGCGGCTACGGCAGCGCGGCCACAGGGCCGTTCTACTGCCCGGGCGACAGCAAGGTGTACATCGACCTCTCCTTCTATCGCGATCTGCAGACGCGCTTTCAGGCGCCGGGCGACTTCGCCATGGCCTACGTGATCGCGCACGAGGTGGGCCACCACATCCAGAATCTGACAGGCGTCAATGACAAGGTCATGGCGATCCGCGAGCGGGCCGACCAGCGGACCTACAACAAATACAGCGTGGCCATGGAGCTTCAGGCCGATTTCTACTCCGGCATCTGGGCCCATTACGACCAGAAGCTGAACAACGTGCTCGAGGAGGGCGACCTGGAGGAGGCGCTGAACGCGGCCTCGGCCGTGGGCGACGACCGCATCCAGAAGCGCACGCGGGGCACGGTCGTGCCCGACGCGTTCACGCACGGCACATCCGAACAGCGCCGCATGTGGTTCGAGAGGGGCTTCAAGACCGGCGACCTGAGCCAGGGCGACACGTTCACGGCGTACGGGCTGGAGTTTTAAAAACGGTTCCGAGTTCCGGGTTCCGAGTTGAAACGGTGTTGAAATCGTTTGGTAGCCGCAACCCGTAGGTTGCGTTTCTCTGCTTATACAGTTCGGTTTGGAGCTGTAATACGGTTCCGAGTTGTAGGTCCGATATGCGCCGCATTTTTTTGCGGCGCTATCGGACATCTCCGTTTTTCATGAATAGACCGGTTGCAGGTCCGAAATGCCGAGTCCCTGAAGGGGCGGGGCTTTCGTACGTTCCTGAAGCAGGTTCAGCGTTCATCGAATTTGTCCGTCCATCAGAAAATCAAGGAGTCCGCCATGCTCGTCGCGATCCCCAGGGAAATCATGCCGGAAGAAAAGAGAGTCGCGGCTATTCCGGAGACTGTGGCAAAGCTGGTCAAAATGGGCTACCAAGTGGCTGTCGAATCAACCGCGGGAGACGGGGTTTTTTTCAGCGATGAAGATTACAAAAATGCCGGAGCCGAGATCGTCGTTGACGCGCGGGCGCTCTATGCCAGGGCCGATATCGTTCTCAAGGTCAAGGAGCCGCAATTCAACGAAAAGCTGGGGAAGCACGAGGTCGAGATGATGAAGGACAAGTGCATCCTGGTTACCTTCCTCCATCCGGCCGCGCCATCCAACCACAAGAACATCAGGATGATCAGCGACAAAGGCATCACTTCCCTCACCATGGACGGGATTCCGCGCACCTCCAGGGCCCAGAAAATGGATGCCCTGACCTCGATGAGCACGGTGACGGGCTACAAGTCGGTCCTGCTCGCCGCCAACCACCTGGCCAGGTTCGTGCCCATGATCGCCACCGCCATCGGCACCGTCAAACCGGCCAAATTCCTCATCGTCGGCGTCGGCGTGGTCGGTCTGCAGTCGTTGGCCACGGCCAAAAGACTCGGCGGCATCGTGTCGGCCGTCGATATCCGCGCCAAGGCCAGGGAAGAGGCCATGAGCCTCGGCGCCAAGATCGAGGGCTTTGATGTGCCGGAAGAGGTCTCCACCGGCAAAGGGGGCTATGCCAGGGCCCTGTCCGCCGACTGGCTCAACCAGGAGCGCGAACTGCTCAAGCCGCTGATCCGGGATGCGGATATCGTCATCCTCAGCGCCCTTGTGCCCGGAGAGGTCGCCCCGATCCTGATCACCGGCGAGATGGTCGCCTCGATGAAGCCCGGCTCCGTGATCGTGGATGTGGCCATTGACCAGGGCGGCAACTGCGCTGTCACCGATGCCGGCAAGGTGGTCTGCAGCAACGGAGTCACCATCAATGGGATGAAGAACATCCCCGGCCGCATGGCGGTCCATTCCACCTGGCTCTACGCCAACAACATGCTCCACTACGTGGAAAATCTCTTTAAAAAAGGCCCGGGCGTGATCGATTTCGAGGACGAGATCGTCAGGAACACCCTCGTCACCCATGAAGGCCGGATTGTCCACGCGGGGACGCTCAAAGCGCTCGGTGAAGCTCATTAATTGAGGCGGGCCGTTCCATGAATGCGTTATTGATCATGCTGTCGGTTTTTATCGCTTCCATCATCATCGGGTACCTCCTGATCTCACGCGTACCGCCCCTGCTGCACACGCCGCTGATGTCCATGACCAATGCCATATCGGCGGTGACCCTGCTCGGCGCCCTGCTCGTATTCGCGGTTACGACCACGGTCACGGACCGGTTTCTGGGCGCGCTGGCGATCGCGCTGGCCGTGTTCAACGTCGTCGGCGGATTTGTGATCACGGAACGGATGCTCAAACTCTTCAAGAACAGATAGAGGACCCGATGGGTTTCAATCCCGAACTGCTCATCGATCTCGCCATCATTCTGGTATTTCTGGCGGGATTCCGGCTTTTCAGGACCCCCAGGGGGGCGCGCGGCGGCAATCTCCTGGCGGCCTTCGCTCTCATCCTGGCCGTGGGGGCGGTCATCCTGCGGCACCCCATCCTGCGGCCCGAGATCGTCCTGATCGCCCTGGCCGCGGGCTCGCTGGCCGGCTGGCTGGTGGCCGTGCGCGTTAATATGATACAGATCCCCGCCATGGTGGCCTTTCAGCACGGCGCGGGGGGCGTCGCCGCCTTTCTGGTTTCCTTCGTGGAACTCACCAGGCTCGCGGAGCCGGGGACGGCCAAGGTGTCGGGCATTCTCGGGCTCATCATCGGAGCGGTCACCTTCAGCGGAAGCATGATCGCCGGCGGCAAGCTCGCCAATCGCATCAAGCAGCCGCCGGTGGTCCTGCCCAAACACAGCTGGCTGACCATCGGGCTGATCGTTCTGCTCGCCGTCTGCGGCCTCATCGCCGGCGGGGCTCAGGGCGCGGGCCTGGTCTTCTGGCTCCTGCTCCTCATCGCGTTATCGGTCCTGCTCGGGCTGGTCTTCTCGATCCGCATCGGCGGCGCCGACATGCCGGTGCTGATCTCCTTCCTCAACGCGACCGCGGGTCTGGCGGCCGCCCTCTGCGGCGTCATCATCGGGAACCGCCTGCTGATCGCCTGCGGGGCGACCGTGGCCGCCTCCGGGTCGATTCTGACTCACGTCATGTGCAAGGCGATGAACCGCGACCTCTTCAGCGTCTTCTTCGGCTTCCAGCGCAGGCGCGCGGGCGGGAAACTCCAGGCCGCCCCGGCAGAGGGGCCGGCCGATGACGGTCAGAGCCCGGCCCCGGCGGCCGGGGAGCGGCCCCCGGCGCCGCCGCGCGTCAAGGGCGATCCCCTCGCCGAAGCGGTCGAGGCCGTCCGGGAGGCAGGGTCGGTCATCTTTATCCCGGGCTACGGCATGGCCCTCGCCCAGGCCCAGTTCCTCGTCGTTGAGCTGGCCGCCCTTCTCGAGAAGACGGGCAAAGAGGTCAAATTCGCCGTCCACCCGGTGGCCGGCAGAATGCCCGGACACATGAACGTGCTCCTCGCGGAGGCGGAGCTCCCCTACGACAAGCTTTTCGAAATGGATGATATCAATCCGGAGTTCAACCGCACCGATCTCGCGATTGTCATCGGCGCCAGCGATGTGGTCAATCCGGCGGCGATCACCGTGGAGGACACCCCGATCTCGGGCATGCCCATTCTTCTGGCCCACGAGGCAGGCAAGGTGATCGTCTGCAACCTCGACGAAAGACCGGGCTATTCGGGCATCGCCAACCCCCTCTATCAAATGGACAGGGTCATTCTCCTTTTCGGCGATGCCAAGGCTTCGCTGTCCAATCTGATCGAGCGGATCTCCGGCGGGACCGGCCGCTCCGGATGAGGCCCTGACGCGGGTCTGTTTTTTAATCTGTCAGCGAGCGCATTCCCCCGCTTCGCGGGACCAGGCAATACGATTTTTACTGATTG
>CAZNXX010000136.1:0-7740 GCA_964577095.1 uncultured bacterium
CGATCACGGTGATGGCCAGCAGAAGCGCGAAGACCAGGTGGCAGACCGCGATCCAGATGCCGCCGACCAGGATCCAGAGGATGTTCATGAGGATCGAGAGCAGGGTCGGCGGTTCGCGTTTTTCGATCACTTTCTTGCCGAACGGAAACAGCGCCAGCAGGGACAGTTTGATGCACTGCACGCCGAAGGGGATGCCGATAACCGTGAGGCAGAGGATAAGGCCGCCGATCAGGTAACCGATGAAGACCAGTATCCCGCCGCAGACCATCCAGACCAGGTTGCCCAGAACGCTCAATTCAGTCTCCCGCTGTTGTTCCCCGGTTCGTCGTTCGCTTCCGCGCGGAGGCAGGGAGAGATTCTACCCCGCCCTGGATCCCCGATAGAAGAAATCGGGGATGACACCCCCGCGAATAACCCATCTCCGTGCAGAGGCTCCCGCCTCCGCGCCGGAACCGCAGGGGCGGGAGCCCCTGCGGGGAGGAACATGTTGTCATCGCGAGGGACTTCGCCTTGCGGAGTCCCGACGCGATCTCTATAATAAACCGAGATTGCCACGCCCCGCGGAGTTTGCCTTCAACCAGAAGACATAGGATCGCTCGGTACCGCGTAGCGGGGCTCGCAATGACAGGTCCCTGTATACCGCGCCGCAGGGTCTGGTGCCCCTGCGGGGAAAAATATTGAAGGCCTGCAGGGAGAGATTCCACCTCGCCCTGGATCCCCGATAGAAGAAATCGGGGATGACACCCCCGCGAATAACCCATCTCCGCGCGGAGGCTCCCGCCTCCGCGCCGGCCCCGCAAGAGCGTGTCCGCCGGTCTACAATTCTTTCACATAGATATTCTTGAAATAAACCGGCGCGCGGGAGTCGTGGTTCTGCAGGCCGATGTAGCCGCGGTCCGCGACCGAGCGGATCTTGCCCGCGGGTACGGCCTGCCAATCCACGACCTGGACGCCGTTGAGCTCCACTGTGATGCGTTTGCCCTGGAACGTGATTTTATAATGATTCCACTCCCGGGGGCCGTTGAAGGCCCGGGCCGAGGGGGCCTTGGCGTCGTACACCGCCGCCGTGTTGTGGATGCCGGTGCTTGCGTCGTCGATCTGGATCTCGAAGCATTTATAGATGTAGTCATCGCTTGACGGCATTTCGGGCACGCGGAGAAAAATGCCGGAATTCGAGAACACTTCCGAGACCTTGTAGTCCAGCTCGAGCGTGAAATCGCCGAACATCTTCTCGCTGTACCAGAGGAGCCCCATGCCGTCCTGGGTCGTGAGCACGCCGGTCTTCGGATCGACGAGAAAGTAGCCGGGGCCGTAGTGGTTCCAGCCGTGCAGGTTGTACGATCCGTTCCACCGCTTGACCAGGGGAATCCAGCCTTTATAATACATGACGCCGTCGATGAACCGCAGTCCCTTTTCGATCGAGGGTGACGGGTTCGCCAGTTCGGCCTCATTCTCGTGCTCGATGGAGAGGTATCCGTCGTAATCCTGGAGCGTCAATTCGGCCAGGATGCTCCGGATGTCCGCCTTGCCGGAACCGAAGGGAACGTCCCGGGCGTCTTTTTTCCCGAACGCGTCCAGATCCTTCAGGTGGCAGTGCGCGATGCGGCCGCGGAGCAGTCGAAGGGCTTCCAGCGGGTCCACACCCGAGCGCATCCAGTGGCCGATGTCCGCGCCCGAACCGATGCGCTCGTCCAATCCCTTGACCTTGTCGAGAACGGTTTGCGGCAGGCCGAACCGGCTCCAGTCCGACCCCGTGGGATGGTTGTGAATGGAAACCCGGATCCCGGTCTCTTTCACCAGTTTGTCGAGAACGGACCAGTCTTCCCAGGCCGGCTCGGTGTTGATCACCTCGATGCCCATGTCGCGGCAGAAGTCGAACACTTCGCGGGTTTCCGGCTCCGTCGGGCCGAAGGACACCACACCGTAGGCCACGAGCCGGATGCCGGCTTCCTTCAGACGGTTCCGAACCCAGTTTTTCTGTTCCCCGCTCATTTTGTGGTCGAACACCGCTCCGGGCATGGAAGGAGACAGGGGCTGTCCCGGGTACGCCTCGAGATACCGTATCCCGAGCGCTTTGGTTCTCTCGACGGCCTCGTCGAACGTGAATTTGTGGAACGTCCAGCACTGCATGGCGATCTTGAATTCCTTGACGCGGACGTTTTCATACCCGCCCGCGCAGGAACAGGCCGGTTTCGCTTTCGGTGCGGATAAGAGCGCGGCGGGGAGCAGGAAAGCGGCCGCGAGCATTGAAACAGCGGCGCGGGAAACGGGTCTCATGAGCGTCCTCCTTTTTTGGGGATGGGCGATCCCGAATCATCCCTGAACAAGAGTCCGAAAAGGACCAGCACAGCGGCCGCGAAACCGGCCGGAATCCACCAGAACGACTGCCACTGCGGAAGCGCCGCGGCCCCGGTTTCCGTGACCGTGGCGTTGAATATCCAGCCCGTGACCTGCGCGCCGATCAGCATGCCGAGGCCGTAGGTGACCAGGATGATGAATCCCTGCGCCTGACCGCGGATGTCCGCGGAGGCTTTCTTGTCCACATAGATCTGCCCCGTGACGAAGAAGAAATCATAGCAGATGCCGTGCAGCAAAATGCCGCCGTAGATCATCCACACGACCGCGTCCGGCGCGCCCAGGGCGAATAGCACGTAGCGCAGCACCCAGGCCAGCATGCCCACGAACAGGGTCCACTTCACCTTCAGGAAGCGGAAGAAGAACGGCAGGAGGACGATGAACACAGCCTCGGACATCTGGCCGAAGGACAGGCTGAATCCGGGCTTGGCGAAACCGGCGTGGGCCACGAACATCTGCGCGTAGGAGTAATACGCCGCCAGCGGAATGCAGATCAGAAGCGAACTCAGGATGAACACGTTGAAGGAGCGGCTGCTCAGCCGGCTGATCGCGTCAATGCCGACGATCTCGCGGAACGAGGTTTTACGGCCGGCCGCGGGCGGCGGCGTATGGGGGAGGGTGAAACTGTATATCCCCATGAGAATTCCGGCAACACCGGCCACGTGCAGGGGAATCGCGGTCTTGTCCGCGGCCAGTATGCCGCTGACCAGCACGCCGGCGACGATCCAGCCGATGGTTCCGAAGGCCCGGATCAGGGGGAATTCCTTCTCCTGGGAGCGGATGTGGTGGAACGCGAGCGTGTTGACCAGTCCGAGCGTGGGCTGGTAGCACAGCATGTGGATCAGCAGCATGCCGATGAACGCGGCCGGTGATGAGATGACGAACGGCGCGCAGAACATGGCGGCACCGCCGAGGACATGCAAAACGCCGAGTACGCGTTCGGTGGGGAAAAAGCGGTCCGCGACCATGCCCAGGAAGAAGGGTGACACAATGGCTCCGATCGGACCGACGGTGAAGGCCAGATAGACGTATTTGGACATCCCCAGTTCGCCCATGTAATTGGCCACGGTGACGTACCAGGCCCCCCAGACGAAGAATTCCAGGAACATCATGATACTGAGGCGGAATTTGGTGCCCATGTGTCCTCCGGTCGATGGTGAGAGAGGGAACTTCTCACGGTCCGCGGGTGACGGACCCGCTGCGGCGTGTCATGAAAATATTGACATTTTTCACGGCAAATTCAAGCGAAAAATGCCCCGGTCGGCCGGGAGGACGCGGCGGTCCGAATCAGCAGTAAATGTCGCCAGTGTCCGGTTAAATTTTCAGAATATACCAATTCGCCTGCATGTCATTGCGAGCCCCGCCCCGGATCAAGTCCGGGGCAGGCTCCGCGGGGCGCGGCAATCTCATAAAAAAAAACAAGATCTCTTCGGGACTCCACATCGTGGAGTCCCTCGCGAAGACAGCCACTTATTTTTCTACAAAGAAATCCTTCCTATGGGATTTGAAGCCGATTTATGATTCTCCGGATGTAAAGTCAATTGAAACCGTCCTATCCAAACGAATCGGTTAATTTTAACCGGACACTCATGGGTAAATGTAATAATTTGTCACTTCCGCACTGAAAAACAGGAGGATCGCCACGGCCTTTCGCGGATGTCCTGTTTTTCCTTTACCATGACTATAAAAAACCGTATATTAACCACAGTCTGTCGGCCAGCCGCAGGGTCCGGGCCTTTTTCCAGAAACGCCTTCCCGGATCCGGGTCATTGGCCTCAACCTGCCACGCCTGTGCCTCAGGGTCATCACCCGATAGGAACGTTGTCTGATGCGCACCGCACTCACTGTCCTTTCCTTATTTATAATTCCCGCTTCAACGGTTCCAGCCTCCGGCACCGATCATCGGGACTGGAGCGCCGGGCTCTCCATCTACGAGGTCAATGTCCGCGCCTACTCGGACGAAGGAACGTTCGGAGCCTTCAGGGCCGAACTGCCCCGTCTGCAGGAGCTGGGCGCGGGCATACTCTGGTTCATGCCGATACACCCCATCGGCGTTGAAAATCGTCTCGGCAGTCTCGGCAGTCCATATTCGGTTCGGGATTACCTGGACGTCAACCCGGAATTCGGGGATCTCGACGATTTTCGCGAACTCGTTGCGGACATCCACGACCGCGGCATGTTCGTGATCATCGACTGGGTCGCCAATCACACGGCCTGGGACAATGACCTGACCGTCGAGCACCCGGAATGGTATGTCCGTGACAGCCAGGGCCGATTCATCCAGCCCCCGGGGACCAACTGGACCGACGTGATCGAGCTGGACTATACGAATCCGGACCTCCGCGGCTGGATGATCGATGCCATGAAGTTCTGGGTCATGGACGTCGGCGTGGACGGGTTCCGATGCGACGCGGTGTCCATGGTCCCCGCCGATTTCTGGCGGGACGCGGCAGCGGAACTGAAATCCGCCAAGCCCGGCCTGTTCCTGCTGGCGGAAGCCGACGGGCCGGAATGGCACACGGCCGGGTTCGACATGACGTACGGGTGGGGCCTGTACGGTTTCCGGGCGGGCGTACTGAAAAGGATAGCGGACGGCACCGCGGACGCGGACGACTTGAACGCGCACGTGTCCGGGGAAAGGCGGCGTTTTCCGGCCGACGCGTACCGGATGTATTTCACATCCAACCACGACGAGAACGCGTGGCACGGAACGCCGTCTGAACTTTTCGGCCCTGCAGCGGACGCGTTTACCGTGCTCACGGCCACGTTCAACGGCATGCCCCTGGTCTACGGCGGCCAGGAGGCCGGGCTGAACGCCAGGCTGGCATTTTTCGACAAGGATGAAATCGACTGGAGCGACCTGTCGGAGACGGACCTGTTCGCGGCGCTCCTCGGCCTGAAGCGGGAGAATCGGGCGCTCCGGAACGGCGACCCGGCCGGATCCCTCGCGCGGATCCGGACGCAGGACTCAAAACGGGTCTTCGCGTTTCTCAGGGAGAAGGACGGGGACCGGGTTCTGGCCGTCTTGAACCTGTCCGGCGACAGCCTGAACGCGACCCTGTCCGGGACCTCTCACGACGGGGTTTACAGAAACGTATTCACCGCCGAAGAAACAACGCTCGGGGACGGATCCGTACTCAGCCTGCCCGCCTGGGGGTACGCGGTGTTCGAAGCGCGGGCGGCCTCGTCAGCCCGGCCGGAGCGGGACGTTCCGGCGCGTTTCGGGATACAAGGGGTTTATCCGAATCCCTTCAATTCCACAGCCCGGATCCGCTGCGCGACAGACCGGGCCGCGGACACGCAACTGTCGGTTTTCGATTCGACCGGCCGGGAGGTTCTGCGGCGGAACATCGGGCGGCCGGTGCCGGGATCGCATGAAATCACGATCGAGGCGGGCGGCCTGCCGAGCGGGATGTACATCGGCCGCGTGACCGCGGGAAACCGTTCGTCCTTCTGCCGGATGGCGCTCATCCGCTGATCAAGGCCGCCCGCTTCGCGGGCGGCGGTACCCTCAAGGAGAACGACCATGAAAAGATCAGCCGTGTTCCTGATGCTGGGTTGCGCGGCGGCCGTGCTGGCCGACGACGCGACCGAGCGCATACGCGTGAACCAGATCGGTTACTATCCGCAGGGCCCGAAGACCGCGGTTGTCATCGATCCGGCTTCCTCCGCTTTCTCCATTGTCAGCGAAACGGACGGGAGCGCGGTTTACACCGGGACGCTCGGCCCGGCCTCGGTCTGGTCCCTTTCCGGGGAAAACGCGGCGATCGCGGATTTCTCGGGGTTCGAGGGGACCGGCGTGTTCCGGGTCCGAGTCGAGGGCATCGGCTCCAGCTGGCCGTTCGAGATCGGCGCTTTCGTGCACGAGACTGTGGCCGCGGCCGCTCTCAAGAGTTTCTATTACCAGCGCGCGTCCATGCCTTTGGACGAGGCCTGGGCCGGCAAGTGGAAGAGGGCCGCGGGTCACCCGGACACGTCCGTGTGGGTGCACGCTTCCGCGGCCACTGAAACGCGGCCGGAGAAAACGGTGATCCGGTCGCCGAGGGGCTGGTACGACGCGGGCGATTACAACAAGTACATCGTGAATTCGGGCATCACCATGTGGACCCTGCTGGCGGTGCAGGAGCATTTTCCGGAATACGCGGCCGCGTTCCGAACGGACATTCCCGAATCGGGAAACGGCATCCCGGACCTGCTCGACGAGATTCTCTGGAACCTGCGCTGGATGCTGACCATGCAGGACCCGGAGGACGGGGGTGTTTACCACAAGTGCACCAACCCGAATTTCGACGGATTCGTGATGCCGAACCAGGCCCGGACCCAGCGGTACGTGGTGCAGAAGAGCGTCACGGCCACACTGGATTTCGCGGCCGTCATGGCGCAGGCCGCCCGGGTTTTGAGGGCGTACGACCCGGCGCTTCCCGGCCTGGCCGATTCCTGCCTGTTCGCGGCCGAAGACGCCTGGGCGTGGGCTTCGAACAATCCCGGACTCCTGTACAACCAGACCGCCATGAACACCGCTTTCGACCCGGACATCAACACGGGCGCCTACGGCGACGGAAGCGCGGCGGACGAATTCGACTGGGCCGCGGCAGAGATGTACCTGACGACCGGCGAAGCCGGGTATCTGGCGGAAGCGGATCCGTTCGGAAGCCCGGACATCCGAATCCCCTCCTGGCCCAACGTGGCCACGCTCGGGGTCGTCTCCCTGCTGATGGCCGCGGAACACGCCGCGACGCCCGGAGTGGACGCGGCGTCCCTTAAAACCCGATTTCTGTCGTATTGCGACGGGCTGGTGCGCAGCCGGGACCTGTCCGCGTACGGCGTGGTCATGGGGGCGGCCTCGAATAATTTCGGGTGGGGCTCGAACAGCGTCGCGGCCAACCAGGCCCTCTGCCTGCTCGTCGCGCATTCCCTGACGGACCAGGCGGACTACCTGGACGCCGCGCTCTCGAATCTCGACTACTGCCTGGGCCGGAACGCGACCGGGTATTCCTTCGTCACCGGCCACGGGGACAAGACCCCGATGCGCATTCACCACCGGCAGTCCGGCTCGGACGGAATCGCGGACCCGGTGCCCGGCATTCTCGCGGGCGGACCGAATCCGAACCAGGAGGACAAGAAGGACGGCGCGGTCTACACGAGCAATCTCCCGGCCAAGTCCTATTCGGACATGCAGGCCAGCTACGCCTCGAACGAGAACTGCATCAACTGGAACGCGCCCCTGGTGTACGTGCTGTTCGGAATCGAGGCGCTGATGTCCGAGACCGGGCTTCCGTCGGAGTCGCGGGGCGTCGCCTCGCGGCGCGCCGGCCCGCTCGCGTTCCGGCTCGAGGGGAACTGGCCCAATCCCTTCAACGCCTCCACCCGCGTCGCCTACACGCT
>CAZNXX010000137.1:0-7674 GCA_964577095.1 uncultured bacterium
CGATGCGGCGCGGGGTGAAGCGCTTCGTGCACTGCAGCACGGTCGGCGTGCAGGGAGACATCTCCAACCCGCCCGCGACTGAAGAGGCGCCGTACAATCCAGGCGACCATTACCAGGAATCCAAGATGGAGGGCGAGCTTCTCGCGCTCAAGTATTTCAGGGAAAAGGGCGCGCCCATCGCCGTGTTCCGGCCGGTGGGCATTTACGGTCCCGGCGACACGCGCTTCCTGAAGCTGTTCCGGAACGTGACCAAGCCCATGATCGGGTCCGGAAACGTGCTCTACCACCTGACCTATATCGACGATCTGGTCGAGGGGATACGCCTCGTCGGGGAGACTGCGGGTATCGAGGGCCAGATCTTCACCCTGGCCGGCCCGCGTTACACGACGCTCAACGAACTCTACACCGCGATCGCGGCCGCGCTGGAGACGAAGCCGTCCCGCGTCCACATTCCCGTGGGGCCGTTCCTTGCGGCGGCATCGGTCTGTGAGAAGGTCTGCCGTCCCCTCCGCATTTCCCCGCCGATATACCCCAGGCGCGTGGAATTTTTCGTCAAGGACAGGGCGTTCGACATCGCCAAGGCGAAACGCGTTCTCGGGTACGATCCGAAGATCGATCTGGCCGAGGGGCTCGCGAGGACAGGGGCGTGGTACAAGGAGCAGGGGCTGCTGTGAAGAGGATTATGAATAACGGAAAAATGATATCAGATATCAGATTAACGATTGAAGATTTCAGATTGAGAGGAATGGAACTCCCGATCCGACGGTGATCCCCGTAATCGATCTGAGATCTGAGCTCTGCAATCGTTGATCTGAGATGTTGTTTTTCTGTGTCCCCATCGTCAGCACGAACGGATGATCCGATGCCCAAGACCGAAACCATCGAAATCCAGAAGGAATTCGCCTCCGGCGGCGGAAAGCTCGCGAAATACCAGGACCTCATCCTGGGCGAGCGGAGCCTGCTGAAGCTGATCCGGTACGAGGCCGTCACCGCGCTCTGCGGCTCCATGCCGGGCGCGGCCGGACTGCTCCTGCGTTCGAAGCTCTACCCGAAACTGCTGGGCCGGACGGGCCGGGGCGTGACATTCGGCCGCGGCGTGGTCCTGCGGCATCCCCGAAAGATCGAAATCGGCGACGGCGCTGTGATCGACGACGGATGCGTGCTCGATGCCAAGGGACAGGACAACAACGGCATCCGGATCGGCGCCGGCGTCTTTCTTGGACGGAACACGATCCTCAACTGCAAGAACGGCGACATCGTCCTGGAGGACCGCGCCAATATCGGGTCGAACTGCACCATTTTCAGCGCGAGCGAAGTGGTTGTGGGCGCGGAGGAGCTGCTGGCCGCCTATGTGTACCTGGTCGGCGGCACGCACCGGTTCGACGATCCGTCCATGCCGGTGCTGAACCAGGGCCGGGAGTCCAAAGGCATCCGGATCGGGCCCGGCGGGTGGATCGGCGCTCATGTCACCGTGTTCGACGGCGTGTCCGTGGGCAGGCACGCGGTGATCGGCGCGGGTTCGGTGGTCAATCGCGGCGTGGCTGATTACGCCATAGCGGCCGGCGTGCCGGCGAAGGTGGTCCGTCAACGCAAATCGGGACCCTCCGCAGGGAGGGAAGAACAGGCGGTGAGGCAAATAGCCGCGACTCTGTCGCCCCACTCCAAAACGACATCCTCAATGCGGACCGGACAACCCGGGCACCTGTGGTCCCCGCACTCCAAACGCATCCTCTATCTCTCCATGTATGACCCGGCCGTGCCGTACACGGGCGCGGGCGCGCGGGGCGGCGAGTTCGTCAATTTTCTCGCCCGCCGGCACGCGGTGGACCTTGTGTACATGACCGGATCCGGGCATCCCGGCGACCCGGTTCTGGAGGAAAAATACGGGAACCGGCTGAAAGGGGTCGGAGAAAAAATCGCGATCCCCTTTTCACAGAAGGGATACTTTCTATTCAGCAAGCCCCTGTACAAGGCGGCGGCCCGTCTTCTCGAAAAGAACCGCTACGATCTGGTCTTCTGCGATTACGGCCTGGCCGGCAAATACGGGGTGAAACTTTCGAAGCGCTTCAGCGTGCCTTTCGTGTATGCGTCGCACAACATCGAGTACCGGCAGTATCTCGGCAAGGCGAAGTCCGACCCCAGGCGATGGCCGCTCGTGCCGCTGGTCCGGTCCGCGGAGAAAAAGGCCGTGAAGCAATGCCGCCTGCTCGTCGCGATCTCGGAGGAGGACGCGGCATTCTACAGCCGGTGGACCTCGCCGGACAAGATCACGGTCGTGCCGCAGGGCTTTGACGAAAAGGTTCTCAATCCCCGGTATAAGCCGAAGAAGAACGACCCGAAAATCGTGCTGTTCTTCGGCAATTACGCGATTTCCACGAACCGGGAGGCTGTGGCCGCGGTGCGCGACCGCATCGCGGATCGGGTTCTGAAGGCGAATCCCCGCGTCCGCTTTCTATTCGCGGGCGCGCATCCGCCGCTTGAACTCAGCCATCCGGCTTTCGAATTCACGGGATTCGTGGAATCCGTGGCCGACCTCATCCGGCGGGCCGACGTCGTGATTTCGCCCATGACCGGCGGCTGGGGCATGCCGACCAAGGTCGTCGAATCCCTGGCCTGCGGCAAGCCGGTCGTGGCCACGGAAACCGGCGCCCGGTCCGTGCCGCGCCGATTTTCCCGGCTCACGGTGTGCCCGATCGAAGAATTCCCCGAAGCGATCGTCCGAATCCTGAAGGAGAACCGGCCCGTGGACGGCGTGGATTTCGAGGCGCTGAAGAAAGAGTTCCTCTGGGAGAACCGGCTCGGCCGGCTCGATGAAGCCATGGCCCGGCTGTTCCCGGCCGGGGTCCCGTGAACCGCGGGCCGGTCCGGGCCGCTTTTCTGGTCGCGTGCCACGACATCGGGGGATTCGAGACCAAGCTGGATCTTCTGATGCGGCACCTGGACCGCAGGCGCGTCCGGCCGTCCGTCATTCTCCTCTACCCGGGTTACAAGGCCCGCCGCACGGACGAAGCTGTCCGCGTCCGACAGCGGGCTTTTTTTCAATGGCCGGGAACCGAAACCGTTGAAATCCCCATGCAGGGCCGCTTCGACGGCACCGCGATCGCGCGATCGGCTTCGGCGCTCCGCCGCATGCGGCCGGACGTCATGCTGTACTTCGCCCTCGGCCCCGGCACCTTCGCGGGTCCGGCCGCGGCTCGGCTCGCGGGCGTGCCGGCCGTCGTACGGGCACAGGACACGGTGCTCGAAGGCCTTTATCCCGGGCTGCTCCGGCCCGCGGACCGACTCCTTCTGAAAGACACGGACCGCATCGTGGTTCCGTCCTCTTTCCTGAAAAACATCATTGTCCGCGGCCTCGGCGCACGGCCCGGACGCATCGACGTGATTCCCAACGGCATCGACCTGTCGCGGTTCCGGTCCGTCCGTCCGCAGCCCGGCCCGGCCGCAAGCCTCGGCTATGGCCCGAAGGACAGGCTGGTCGGCATCACCGCCAACCTGGTTCCGGTGAAAAACCACAGGCTCCTGCTCGAGGCTGTGCCGGTTGTCCTCAGGGCCGTGCCCCGCGCGCGATTCCTGCTCATCGGCGAGGGACCGCTCAAGTCCGAACTCCGGGCGCTCGCGGAATCGCTCGGGATTTCGTCCGCGGTCCGGTTTCTCGGATACCGCAGCGACGTGCGGGAACTGATTCCGCTTCTCGACGCGGGCCTGCTCTGCTCGCGCATGGAAACGCACGGCATCGCGCTCATCGAGATGATGGCGGCCGGCGTGCCCGTGGCCGCGCCCGCGGTCGGCGGAATACCCGAGATCATCCGCGACGGAGAGAACGGGCTTCTCTTCGCTCCGGCGGATGCCGGCGGCCTGGCCGAGGCCCTGATCCGGATCCTCCGGGACGATCGCCTCGCCTCGCGGCTTTCGGCGGCCGGCCGGATCACCGCGGTCGAGCGGTTTTCGGTCGAACGCATGGCCCGGGGCTTCGAGTCCCTGATCGGGAACGCAAGGAGGGACGCGTGAGCGAAGACGGGGCCGCGGGACGGGTTTCCCCGCCGCGGCGCATTGTCTGGAACACCGTGTTCAGCGCCTTCTCGGAGTTGAGCATGCTGTTCACGGCCGCCTTCTTCTTTCTCGCGGCCAACCGGCTCGGCAAGGATGTCTGGGGCCAGTTCAACACCGCCATGGGCTTCACCGGCCTGTTCGCGATGCTGATCCTGTTCGGTTTTTCGTACTCGATCACCAAGGTCATTGTCCGGCGGCCGCGGGAAGCGGGCGTGTATGTTTCGAACGCTCTCTGGCTCCAGGCGGGGCTCACGGTGGTGACGCTGGGCCTGTGCTACGGCGCGGCCCTGGTGTTCCGCGAAAAGTACACACTGTCGTTCCGTCTGCTCCTGCTCGTGGTGTTCGCGGCCGAATCGCTCAAGAGCTGGACGTTGACCCTGCGCGCCGCGGTCAAGGCGCTCGGCGGATTTCACCACGACACCGTGGCCATGAACGCGGAACGCGTGGTTCTGCTCGTCATCGGCGGCGGACTGCTGATCGGGGGCCGGGGCGTTTTCGCCGCGGCCTGGGTATTCGCGGCCTCGCGCCTGATCAGTTTTGTCTGGCTGTTCTTCGCGGTCCGGCGCCTCTGCCCGGACGGATACAGCCGGCCGAGCGTGAATGTATCGGCTTCCCTGCTCTCGGAATCGTGGATATACGTGGCCCAGTCCGCGCTCTGGCGCGTGTACGACTACATCGACACCGTGCTGGTGTCCCTGCTGACCATCGGGTTCGGACCGGCCGGCGTTTACGGCGTCGCGCGGAAAATTCTGGAAAGCCTCTGGCTGGTGCCGAATGTGCTCACCGAGGCGACCTATCCGGAAATCGCGGGCCGCACGCTCGTGTCCAAAGATCTGGTCCGGACCCTGCTCGGACGCGCGATACGGTACCTGACGGCCGCGGCGTTCGCCGTGGCCGTGGGAACCGTGCTGATGGCCGGAACCGTGATGGGGTGGTTCGGCCCTGAATACAGGGAGGGCGGCGTTGCGCTCGCGGTGCTCGGCCTGGCCGTGGTTCCGGCTTACCTGCGCTACCTGTTCGGAAACACCCTGATCGCGGTGAACCTGCAGACGCGTGAAATCGCGGCATCCGCGGCCAGGAGCGTTTTCAACATCGCGGTCAATATCATCCTCATCCGGCGCTACGGCATCATCGGCGCGGCCGCGGCCACGGCCATGACGGACGTTTTCATCGTCATCCTGTACTGGAGAATTCTTGAAAAGGCCGGATTTGTCGTTCGCTCCCAGCTCGCAGTACTCGGCAAACCTTTTGCTGCATTGACTTTGATGGCCCCTGTATACTGGCTTGTCAACGGGGTTCATCCTGTGATTCAATGCGCGATACTGCTTCCCCTGTACGCCGTTCTGATCACGGCGTTCGGCCTTTTCGACAGGAGCGAGCTGGAATGGTTCCGGAAAAGCCTGGCAGGGAAGACAGGAAAGCTTTTTCGGATCATTAAAAAGTGAAGAAAACACTTTAATTTCAATTATTTAGGCGGACAGCGAATAATCCGTCCCATCAGCGGTCCCAATTGTAATGAAAAGGGCTTTCATGCCGAATATTGACGAAATCAAGCAGGAGCTTCGCGGTCATTTCAAAACCACGGTCGGATTCGAACCCTCGGATTCGGACAACCTGTTCGACAAGGGCGCGCTGGATTCGTTCGGAGTGGTCGAATTTCTGACATTCCTGGAGACCCGGTTCGGGGCGGCCATTGGCATTGAAGACGTTACGGAAGCCCAGTTTTCCACGATTCAATCCGTGGCCGAACTGGTGCTCCGGAACACGCGGACGGACGGATGAGACCCTGGCTGAACCATCATCTCCTGGAGGACAGCGCGAGCCGCGTTCCGGACAGGCCCTGCCTCGAGGAGCCGGGACGGACGCTGACCTACGCGGCAACAGTCGAAGGGGCCAGACGCACGGCTGCCGCGCTCATCGAAGCCGGCCTGGAGCCGGGCGCGGCCGCAGGCATTTACATGGACAAGACCATCGATCAGGTGCTGGCCATGTTCGGCGTGTGGATGGCGGGCGGCGTGGTGGTGATCCTCAACCCCATTCTGGCCGAGGACCAGGTGCTGCACATCGTGAAGGACTGCGGCATCCGGACGCTGGCCGTTTCGCGGGACATGCTGACGCCGGACGGACGCGGCCGGGACCGCATCGCGCCGGCCCGGTGGATGGAGGCGGGCATCACGGCTGCGGTGACCTTCGGCGGCGGGGCGAAGAACCCCGGTTCTCCGGTCGGCGGCCAGCGGGACACCGGACACGCGGACCGCGGCCCGGAAGCGGCGTTCAAACGCGCCTTCAGACCCGAAGACATGCCGGCCGAGGCAGTCGAACCGGGACGGATCACGGACGACGTTTCGCACATCATCTACACGTCCGGCTCCACCGGACTGCCCAAGGGCATCGTGGTGACGCACCGCAATTCCATTGACGGAGCGAAAATCGTAAGCGCGTACACCAGGCTGTCCGGGGAGGACCGGATACTCGGCCTGCTTCCCCTCAACTTCGACTACGGGTTCAACCAGCTCATGGACGCGGTCCTGCTCGGCGGCACCTTTGTTCTGCACCAGTTCTTCATGCCGAACGACCTGCTCCGCACGCTCGAGACCCGGGCGATCACGGTGTTCGCCGGCATGCCGCCCGTGTGGCTCAAGATTTTCAACCCCAGGCTCTGCGACACGTCGAAGCCGCACGATTTCTCGCGCCTCCGGGTGATCACGAATTCGGGCGGCAAGGTGCCGGTGCCCGTGGTCGCGAAACTGCGCGGCCTTTTTCCGGCCACGCGGATCTTTCTTATGTACGGCCTCACGGAGGCCTTCCGCTCCACCTTTCTCGATCCGGACGAGATCGACCGCAGGCCCGATTCGATCGGCAAGGCCATCCCCGGAGTCGAGGTTTTCGTGGTGGACGGCCAGGGACGCGAATGCGGCCCGGGCGAAGAGGGCGAACTCGTGCACCGCGGAGCCCTCATCACCCGCGGATACTGGAACAATCCGGAAAAGACGGCGGACGTGTTCCGTCCGAATCCCCTGCTCGATCCGTCCAACCGCCACCTGGAAACCGTGGTCTTCTCCGGCGACATCGTGAAGCGCGACGCCGAAGGTTTTCTGTATTATGTGGGCCGGCGCGACGCCATGATCAAGACCAAGGGATACCGCGTCAGCCCGACCGAGGTGGAGGAGCGCGTCACGGCCATACCGGGCGTCGCGGAATGCGTGGCCGCGGCGTACGAGGAGGAGGACGAGATCAGGCTCCGCGTTTTCATGACCCTGTCCTCGCCGGACGCGACGGCCGAAACCGTGATCGGCCTTTGTAAACGGAATTTCCCCTTCTACCTGGTGCCGGACGACGTGGTCGTGCTGTCCGCCTTCCCGCTGACCGCGAACGGGAAGATCGACCGCAACCGGACCGTCAGGGAGCATTCGGATGCGAAACGGAAATCCTGAACCGGCAACGGGCCGGATCCCGTTCTGGGAGACGGACGCTTTCGCCGGACTGCTCGCTTCCGCTGAAAGGCCCTTCTATCTGTACGACCTGGGCCTGATGCAGGAGCGCGCGGAGCGGCTCCGGAACTGGCTCGATCCCTCCATCCTCGTCTATTACGCGGTCAAGGCCAATCCGAACCCGGACCTGCTC
>CAZNXX010000138.1:0-7628 GCA_964577095.1 uncultured bacterium
TTCGAGGTGACCTGGAGGACGGACGGTGAGGCCTCCGGCCTCTACTTCGCGGTCATCGAAGCGGAAGGGTGGAAAAAGGTTCAGCGGATGATGCTGGTGAGGTGAACGGACGGGATCTTCGCTGGTTTCTCTGTCATGAAAACGAAAAGCCCTCGGCGTGGTGCCGGGGGCTTTTTTTAAGTTCCGGGTTCCGAGTTCCGGGTTCCGAGTTCCGAATTCCGAGTTGTAGGTCCGATATGCCGAGCATGTTCTCAGCGAGGCTATCGGACAATTCGAGTTCCGGGCTGAATGGTTACATGGGGAGATGGTGCCATTCCCGCAATCTTTCAGCGGGAATCCAGGGCGGAGTGGAAGCTGTTTAACGCGGAACTCCTAACCCGGAACCCGGAACTGATTTCAAGCCAGCGGCATGATATCCGCCTCTCCCGTCTTGAGATCCCAGATCGCGATGGTGCGGTTTCCCTTGAGCCAGCCGCACGACTCGCCCGGGTTGATCACCAGAGTCTTGCCTCGCCGGATGACCGGCTCATGGGTATGGCCGTAGATCACGGCGTCATAATGCCCGCTCGCGACCAGAGCCTCGAGCGCGTCCGGCTCGTGCATCAGAAGTATCTTCTTGCCGCCGATTTCGAGTGCATGCGGGGCCCGGTGGATGCGGCCGCGGAACACGTTCGACAGCCCGACCCGCTCGCCGTCGTTGTTGCCGAACACGGCCGTGAATTCCATATTGAGGGTCTTCAGGGGAATGGACGTGAAAGGCGACACCAGGTCTCCCGCGTGCAGAACGTGGGTGACCTCCATGTCGTTGAATATGCTCACTGCCTTGGCGATCGCGGGAAGGTTGTCGTGTGAATCAGAAAGAATGCCGATTTTCATGAGAGACTCCATGCGTGACAGATGATCATACCATTATTTGATGCGGACTGGAGCGGCGCCAGACGAATATTCATCTCTGCAGCACCGCCTTACGGACTACTTTTCCGCTTACCGTGTCCAGGACAATCCGATAGATGCCTGAGGCGCACCCTTCGGCCGACCATGTGATCCGGCGTTCCCCCTGCTCCAGAGTCCCGTCCAGCAGAGTCCCGACTCTGCGTCCGGAAAGGTCATAAACAGCCAGATAGGCGCTGCAAGAATTGGCCGTCGAGACGTAAATCGTTGTGGAAGCGTTGAACGGATTGGGATAATTCGCCAGAATCCACGGCTGTTCCGGCCGGGCCGATGACGGATCGGCTTCCACCCCGTCGGAGTCCGGAATCAGCCGGACGTTCGCCCAGATATCCGATTTGGTCCCCTCTCCGCGAAAATCCACCCACGCTGAATACAACTTTCCGTCTCGTATCGAGATGTTTGGAGACGATTGCCTGTGTCGAGCGGGATTCGAAAGAAGGTACGCCGCGCCTTCGGGGACACCGGAGGCGGTAAAGTTCTTCGCGAATATGTAATACGTATAAAAACCGACGTCCTCCAAACCTCGGGTCCAGGCGATGATGAATCGCCCCGAATTTGCCATCGATACCGCCGCATCGACCAGCTGTTCGCGGTAGAGGGTGAAATCCGACACGATGATGTTGCCGCCTATCGGCAGATGATTCGAATCGAAAGCCCGGGCCATGAGGTACAAATCACCGCCCAGTGATCCGGTCCATGCGACGACACAGGCCCCGTCATCCGACATGGAGATACGGGGACTGGATGGCTCCATGCCCGTCCCATTGACGGCGATGCTGTCACCGAGGGAGTCTCCGGACGCGTCGAAAAACCGGATTCGGAGAATCTGTTCCGGTCGTTCCACCCAGGCCACGGCCAGATTACCCGATGCGTCGCTTGCCGCGCATGGTTCGTCGCTTATGGAGTCCAGGAACCCGAACGCAATGCAGTCACCGATCAACTGTCCGTCCGCGCCGACATGCTGCATCCGAAGAGTACTGTCCAAAGGCCACGCGTCTCTCCAGACGACCAGAAAAGTGCCGTCTTCCACGGCGCCTACGTGAAAAACCGTCTGGCTGACTTCTGAAACAGGATCACTGACTTGAAAAACAGGACCCGCCGGCGATCCATCGCCCGAAAAGCAGCGCGCAACCACAGCCGAATACCCGTGTGGGGCTCTCCGTTCCGACCAAGTCAGGATGCATTCGCCGTCCTCATTCAGACTCAGAAGAGGCCCATTCTCTATTCGCCCTGAGAAATCGTCATTCGCCGCAATGTCCCCGTTCAAGGCAATGCCATTGTCCCCGAAAACCCGGAAGTAAGGCTGCCACGCCATCGTTCGGTCGTCACCCCATGCAATTGTAAAACCACCCGAACCGCCCGTTCGGATGACCGGGCCGCCCTGATCGCAGGCGCCCGGGTCCGGACCGATATCCAACACGTCCGTGACTGGGGGACCGTCCGGCCGAAAGACGCGTCCCTTTATTCTGGACACGGGGTACGCCTCCATGCCGTCTGTCCAGGTCAGAATGACGCGACCTTCATCGTCCATGCCGATGCTCGATGTCACAAACGGCGGATACCGCAGCGAATCGATCAGGACGGTGTTGGCGCCCGACCGGCGTCCCTGGCCGTCGAAAGACTGCGCGACAATGCGGGATTTCCCGGTCCACACCACGCTGAAACGCCCGTCTCCGCCTATGGCGACCGCCGGGTACCTCTGAGAGTCGCCGAATTCCAGGTCATCATTCACTAAGAAATCGTCGCCCGTCATGCCGCTGCCTGCCGAAAATCTCCGGCCAACGATATCCGAGTTGAGGTTCCGCATGTCCTGCCATACCGCAATCCCCTCGCCGCGGCTGTTCATCCGGATCATGGGACAGCTTCCGATCAGCCCAAGAGTGTCCGAACAGATCAGAAATCGCTCTCCGATGCGGTCCTCCTGACCCGAATACAGACGGATGGCCAGATCCGCGCCTGTGAACCATGCAACCGCCGCATGTCCGCTGTCATCGTAGGCTGTCGAGGGTCCGGGTATAACGGCAATCGGGTGTTCAACAGGAGCGACTATTATGGGATCTCCGGACGGAACCCCGTCTGTGCTGAAATATCTCACCACAATCGAATATTTCGATGCATCGCTGGACATCCAGGAGACGAACATTTCTCCGTTCTCATTCATCGCGACGGCCGGACGGTAGTTGATAACGCCGGGCAATTTCCCGCTGACTGGGAAAACACCCCCGATCGGCGCCTGCGGGTTCAGGGTGAATAGGCGCCCGTAAACTGCGTCATCCTGTCTCCACACCACGGCCGCCCGACCGGACCGGTCACAGGCGATGGATGGCTGACTGCATCCATTTTCCGAGAAAACATCGTTTGCCCTCATTGTTGGGCCGAGACTGCCGCCATCCGCCGAGAAAAACTGAATAAACACGTCTTCCCTGCTGCTTCGATTGTCCACCCAGGAGGCGCAGAACTCGCCGTTCCCGAAAACCGCTACGCCGGGAGCCGTCTGATTCGAGTAACCCAGGCCTGTGTTCTCGTTCACCTGAAAATCGTCAAGTATGAACGGACCGCCCGGAATCTGTGATACGGATCGTTCGGCCGCCAGCAACATTAACAGACAGAAAAAACCGTTCCGTCCCCTACTGAAAAGGCTGTGCTCGAAGCCGGTCTGGTTCTGGATGGGCAGACGCATGGTTTAAAAGTAGTTTTTTTTCACTCCAATGTCAACGGAAAAGCATTGCTTCCGCCCTGTAAACGACCTATATTATCGGGCGTGAAAACGATGAACGTCACACCCGGAGAGACGGCTTGAAAACCTTCCGATTCGGAATGACACCGTTGTGGCTCATTCTGCTCGCGGGCCTGTCCGTTTACGGCAGATTCCATCATCCCTGGACTTCCTACAGGGAATGCGCGCGGGATCCGGGCCGCTGCAGGGGGCGCGTGATCGAGTCCTTCCGTGAGCCGATGATCGGTCCGATCGGACCGGACGGATTCACCCTGCTCCAGCGAGGGGAGAAACCCGTTTTCGTCCATGCGGACACGGCCGGCCTGAAGTCCGGAGAGTACGTCGGTCTCCGGGCGGTCCTGCTCGAGGACGGGTCCCTCGAGGCCATGCAATTTGTCGTCGCCCGGGGCCGCAGGGAGAAAATGATCATTTCCCTGATCCCGGCGGCTCTTATTGTCTTTCTTTTCCTGATGCGGTTTCCCTTCGATTTCCGGAGATTGATATTCGAGCGGAGGAACCGTGCCTGATCTGGTCACGCACGCGGCCATCGGTTACCTGATCCGCAGGCCGGTTGAGATACTGAAGCCCTCCAGTGACGACGCTTCGAAACGCGTGCTGTTCTTTCTCGGTGTCATCCTGCCGGACATTCTCAGCCGCCCCCTTTACATCCTCTTCCCGGGTGTGCACGACTGGGTGGTCGCTTTCCACACACCGGCCGGGCTTCTCGCCGCTTCCGGGCTTCTGGCTTCGCGATTCGAGAAACCTTTCCGGCCAACGGCGTTCCGATTTCTGGTTGCAGGCGGCCTTTTCCATTTTTTCCTGGACTGTTTTCAGAAGCAGGTGACCGGCAACAATTTCTGGCTCTTCCCCTTCTCGTATCATGATTTCGGATTCGGCCTGTTCTGGGCTGGAGATATTGTCGCGTTCGCGCCCGTCTGGGTCGGATTGTGTGTTCTTCTTGAAATCGGACTTCGGCTGGGACGCAGGCACGGGCCTACGGGTAATCCGTCCCCGTGACAAACTTTTGCCTTGATTGGGCTGTCCCAAAAGTCCATTTGAGCTATAATTCGCTCGCCGAGCGGAGTCGAGGCGAGCTGTAAATCCGTCACTTAGCGCCCTTCGACGGAGTTTACCCCTCGACTTGATCGAGGGGCTCAGGGCGCGGGTAAATTGGACTTTTGGACAACCCCAAATTTGTTGAACCGGACACTCATGGACTTCACCCCCTGGTACGAAATATCCGGCCACCGCCTGACCGGCGGCGGAGTCTGGCTTCGCGGGTGCGGCTGGAACATCCTGCCCCCGGAAGCGCGGGAAACCCGGCCTTTCCGCCTGCTCATCGCAAGACTTTCCTCCTACTACGACGCTGTGGATTCATGGACGCACCGCCTGCTGTACGCAATCGCAGCTTCCGACACGACGACTTTTCCGGATATGGCTTTCCTCCCGCCGCCCAACGACCTTCCAATTTTCAAACAGGCCAGTCTGCCCTGGTGGCTTGGAATATCCTCAAAACGCGGCCCATTGGATTTTCACCTGCTTGCCGTGTCCAACTCGTGCGTTCAGGAATTGATCAACCTGCCGGTTCTGATGTCCAGGAGCGGCATTCCTCTTTCAAAATCGGAACGCATGGACCGACCGGACGTGCCACTGGTCCTGCTCGGAGGCGCGAACAGCCTTCACTCCTCTGTGTACTGGTCAAACGATCCGCTTGTGGACGGCGTGTTCATCGGGAGCGGAACCGGGCCTGTGGCTGATGTCTTCCGGTTGTGCCGCGAGGGTGTGCAAAAGGGACTTTCCAAGAGGGACATGCTCGAATCCCTGGAATCAGTGACCGGTTTCATTCAACCAAATCGTCCCCGCAGGACAATCATCAGCCGGCAGTCTTCCCTTTCCCGGGAAACGGACGGGATTTCAACGGCCGCGGCCGCGCCCGTGCTTCCGGGAGAATCCCAGGCCGGATGCGCGCCGCTGTGGATCAGCGAGGGATGCCCCTCATCCTGCTCGTTCTGCGCGGAATCCTGGGCCTTGAAACCCTACCGGGAGTATCCGGAGGAAACTCTGTCCCGCGAAATGGACAGACTCAAGGCCGGAATGGGATTGTCCCAGATCGAACTCGCGGCCTTCAATTTCAACGCCCATCGCGGGTTTGCTTCCCTGATCAGCCGGGCCGCGGATCGTTTCGACCGTGTGCGGCTGAAAAGCCAGCGTTTCGACCGTTTCGCCTCGGAATCCGGCCTCGCCCCCCTTCTCCATGCGGTCGGAAAAACCAACCTGACCTGCGGCCTGGAGGGCATTTCCGGACGCATCCGGCGCTACCTGAACAAGCAGATCGACGACGAACGGCTTTTCTCCAGCCTTGCCGAAATCCACAAGGTCCCCCTCCGCAGCCTCAAGATTTTCCTGATCGCCACAGGCATGGAATCTGAGGACGATTACACGGAATTCGAAAACTTTCTGAACCGGCTCCGTTCGATTCAGACGAAAACAGGGCGCAGGCCGGGCGTGCAATTCTCGGTCACGCCGCTGGTCCGGTTTCCATGGACCCCGCTCGAGTTCGAAGACGCCCCCTCCATGGAAACGGTTTCGGAAAAGGTCCGGAAGATCGGCGGATTGGTGACCTTGAAGGGTTTCGAGTTCAGGGAGTCCGCGTCGCCCGAGGAATACTGGCTGTCCCAGGTTCTCGTCCGTCCCGGGGACAGTCGAATCGGGGAGATATTGAAAGCGGCCGCGCTCGAAACGGAGCGGCTGTATTTTCGAAGCGTTCCGGCGCGGTTCGTTTCCGAATTCAGAGCGCGCCTGACAGCCGCTGGCATTGATCCGAATTCCCTTTTAAAAGGTCATTCCAGGGAAGAAGGGCGGCATAAACCCTGGCGCCTGATTGAAACCGGAGTATCATACGATTCCCTTGCGGCCCGATGGGAGAAAAACCGGGACTTCATCGAGACGCGTCCCTGCGGCAGTCCGGATCCGCCGGCCGGATCCTGCGACGATTGCGCGGCCTGCCCTGACATTCCCCATCCCGGCCGTATTCCGATACCCGGCCGATTCGTGGAAGACCTGGACCGGCGCGTGACTGCTGTTCGCAAATCCGTCATCGAAATCCGTGTATCCGTCCGCGCCGGCCGGAATTTCCGCGGCGTGGACAGAAGCCTGCTCGCGTCCGCTGTTTCCTCCGCCTTGATGCGTACGGACGCCTCCCTGATTCCCAATTATTTCGGATTTGCGGAATCCTTCTGGCAGTCCAGGGAAAATCCGGCCTGGCTGTGGGGCGAGGAGATTCTGACACTAAGGTGGAGGCCGGATGGGCTGCCAGCGCTCAGGGATTTGTTGTCGGATCAGGATCGGCTGGCTGAGGTGAACCGCCTGCTGGGGAGTACGGGAGTATTAAGAGGGGAGGTTCAGGCTGAGCCTGCAAACTTCCGCTTCCGCATCCTCTCCACATTCCCATTCGATGCTTCGGACTATTTTCGCTCGAAAGGCCTGTCCGCCACACGCACGGGCCCGTCCGACGGAAACCAGACATTCACGTTCTCCGGACCTGCCTTGAAAAAAAAGATACTGAAATCTCTGACGATTTCAAGAACGTCGGGCGGCGAGATTTGGACAATCGAATTGACGGCTGGCGTCAAGTTTTCTGTTGAGGATTTCCTGAAAGGGTCTTTCCGCCTGCAGGACAAAAAGGATTGGATGGGGATAGATGTGGAATGTGTGGAGATGAGATAGAAGAAAGTTTTTAATTGATGTCATCCCCGCGAAAGCGGGGATCCAGTCTTTTCTTCTCTTTATTCCTTGATCGCCCCAGGGCTCTGCCCCGACTAAAGGTTACAGCACCTTCTCAGTTTTTCTTATCCAGCGGATTGATTCGCCTCTTTTAAAAACCTGATAAAAATATCCGCAATATTTTCGTCATATTCATCAAACACGAAATGCGTCTTGTTCGGCAGGATGCAAAGCCTGG
>CAZNXX010000139.1:0-7553 GCA_964577095.1 uncultured bacterium
CGCAGATCGGCTTCGAGCTTCAGCAGAACGACAATGACGGCGAAGCCCGCGAATCCACCTCCAAGTGGTGGGTGGCTGCAGGCGACCCGTCGTGGAACGATGCCTCCACGTTCGGCACGGCCATCCTGACCGATCGTCTGATCGGCGAGACCCTGGAAATTTCCTTCACCCAAAGGGCTCCGGTGATCGATGGGGTCTGGGAAGCCGACGTTTGGGAATACGCGGTTCCGTTCCAGATCAACTCCTTCGACAACCACGGCACCCCCGGCACCTGGCCGGACAGCTACGAGGACAGTTTCGGCCGGTTCTGGATCGCCTTCGACTATGAGAACCTTTACATTTTCGCCGAAGCCTGGGATGACATCATCCGGGACGTTCATGATGACACGTATCAGCGCGACAGCTTCGAGTTTTTCTTTGACGGCGACAACAGCAAGTGCGAGTCGTACGACAGTGTCAACGACATACAGTTGCGTTTCGGCCATTGGGCCGCCGCGGACACCGAGATCGACGGTGGGGGCGTGGTTGCCACAGCCGCGTCGGACATCGAATTCGTCAATCTGGACACGGATCTTGGCTGGAACCTCGAAGTGAAGATCCCCCTAGCCAACCTTCAGTTGGAAGCCTTCTCCATGGCCGAATTCGGCTTCGAAGCCCAGATGAACGACAACGACGGTTCGGCACGTGAATCCGTATCCAAGTGGTGGGCGGAAGTCGGCGATTCTTCATGGAACAACACCTCCGCATGGGGAACTGCCTATCTCTCCCCCCGGTGGCTCATCGACAAGAGGAATTACCCGAGGACCCCCGTAAAAGTCAATCGGGACATCTGCAGCGGACTCAAGAATCGGGAATCGGGAGGAATCGTCGACTTCGGTCTGGAAGCAGCGTTTCCGAATCCGTTCAATCCAGTCACCACGATCAAATACCGGATTCCGACCGGCGGCTGGACGAGGCTTTCGGTTTACAGCGTCTCGGGACGCGAAGTCGCGGTGCCGGTGGACGGATATCAACCCCGCGGTGCGCATGAGGTCACGTTCGATGCGGCCGGACTTACCGGCGGCGTGTACTTCTGCAAGCTGCGGACACTTGACCGGATGGACGTCCGGAAGATAACCCTGGTAAAGTGAGGAGTTCGTTCATCGTTCATGGTTCATAAGTTCATAGTTTAAATATGGGATTGTAGTGCTTCAAGATCCATCTTCTAACTAGAGACTTCTGAAAAATCGTACAAATGGGCGACTGTTGGGAAGGCACTCTTTTCGAAGGATGAACATCGCGCAAGCTGAAGCTTGGGGCTACCGTCTTTCATGCGATTTTTCAGAAGTCTCAACTATGAACCATGAATAATGAACTGTTCTCTCTGAACTTTCCCATTGACTCCCGCCTGAAAAAGTCGTAAATTTATGACTTGTATTTTCAAGGAGTTGCGTTGTCTCGAATACATCACAAAAAGTCCGTCGCACACGGTTCCGAAGTTGAAAAAACCGGACGGCCAAACGCTCCGATCACGCGGCCCAGGAGAATCCTGTTTTCAATCCTGCTCGTCCTCATCCCTTTTCTGATACTCGGACTGGTCGAAGCCGGACTGAGGACCTTCGGGTACGGGGAAGACACGCGGCTTTTCATCACTGCCGCGGACGAACTCCCGCAGTATTTCCGCGTGAATCCGAAGGTGGCCAGGCGTTTTTTCTACATGCAGTCCGTCCTCCCGGCCGCGCCCAAGGACCTGTTCCTCAAGACCAAGCCGGAAAACGGACTGAGGATGTTCGTGCTGGGCGAATCGTCGGCCGCGGGTTTTCCCTACGGCAACAACCTCACGTTCTCGCGCATCCTGCACGCGCGGCTCGCCGAAGCGCTTCCGGACCGGCGCGTCGAAGTCGTGAACCTCGGCATGTCGGCGATCAGCACGTATGCCATGAACGACTTCATGCCCGAACTCCTGCGGCAGAAGCCGGACGCGATTCTCGTGTACGCCGGGCACAACGAGTTCTACGGTGCCATGGCCGTGGCGTCCATGGAATCCCTGGGCCGGAATCCCGGTCTGGTCCGGACCTATCTGAAACTCGAACGATTCAAGATTTTCCTGGCCCTCCGGGACCTGATCGGAAAGATACGCGTCCGGATGATTCTCAAGAACCGGAAAGACGCGCTTCCGGAGCAGAACATCACGCTCATGGAGCGAATCGTCGCGGATGAGGAAATTCCCTATAAAGGCCCCCTGTATGAAAAGGGCCGGAGGCAGTTCGAATCGAACCTGCGGGCTTTGGTCCGCAATGCCTCCGGGGCCGGCGTGCCCGTGTTGCTGTCCGAACTGGTATCCAATGTCCGGGACCAGAAGCCGTTCGCTTCGATTGAAACGGACACGGCCCTGTCCGCTGAACGGGCCTTTAGACAGGGCCGGCGGTTCGAATCCCTGGGCCGGTTTGTCGAGGCGAAAGAAGCGTACCTGAACGCAAAGGACAGGGATGCGGTCCGGTTCCGGGCCTCGGAGGAATGGAATACCATCATCCGTTCCGTGGCCGAAGGATCCGGATACCCGGTCGTCGAGATGAAGGAAGTTTTCGAATCCGCTTCGCCGAACGGCCTGATCGGCGACGTTCTCATGGCCGACCATCTGCATCCGAACGCGGACGGCTATTTCCTCATGGCCGACGCATTTTTCGAAACCCTGAAGCGAAACCGGATGTTCGCGGAAAAATGGGAGGAGGGCCGCTCCTCGGCGGAGTGGCGGAGAAATTGGGGGATGACGAGCCTCGATTCCGCATACGCGGACATGGGCATCCGCTATCTGAAAAACGGCTGGCCGTTCAGGCCCAAGACCGCGGCACACACCGGTCTGGCCGGCGTCCGTCCGGTAACCGTGGCCGAGTCCTTGGCCGTGGAAATCGTCTCCCTGCGGAAGAAGACGCTGGAAGTGGGGCACGTTCTCATGGCCCGACGGTACGAGCGGTCCGGAGAGTGGACACAGGCATTCGCCGAATACCGGGCGCTGGCCGCCATCATTCCGCACGAGAAGGATTTCGAGGAAGCCGGGCTCCGGGCGGCCTCGGCCGCGAATCGGCCGGACCTGGCGCTCTCCCTGCTGCTTTTCCTGCGCGGTTTTCGGGAATCCGCGTCCGACGACGGGCGTATCGGACGCCTGCTTCTGACGCTGGGAAGACACGAGGAGGCCCTGCCGTTTCTCCGCAGGGCGGGAATCCCACTCCGGGGACCCGGAAACGCCCGCGATCCATCGCGGCCGTCCGCCATTCCATCCGAGGCCGCGGATCTCCTCCGCGAAGCGCGGGTTCTTTTTGAACGCCGCGACTGGGCAGGCGCCCGGAACGCGGTTGAAAGATCGCTCTCGATACGCGAATCCGCAGAAGCCCATTTCTGGATGGGACGGATCGACCTGGAACTTCGCAGGCCCGATGACGCGGTGCCGCATCTCGAAGCCGCGGCGCGGCTGTCGCCGAACAATCCCGAAGTGTTGATCCATCTCGGACTCGCATACGCGGCGTCCGGAGACACCGGCCGTGCCGGGGCCGCGGCCCGGGCAGTGGAACAGATCCGGCCCGGTCATCCGGGACTGGCAATCCTGAACCGGGCCATCGCGGCCGCGGACGGCCGCTGATCCTCACCGGACGGAAAAAAACCATGCATATACTCGGCATTTCCGCCTTTTACCATGACAGCGCCGCGGCCCTGGTCCGCGACGGCGCCGTGATCGCCGCCTGCCAGGAGGAGCGTTTCTCCAGGGTCAAGCATGACTGGCGTTTTCCCGCACGTGCGGTCGACGCCTGCCTGCGGGAGGCCGGCATCCGGGCCAGCGACCTGGACGCCGTTGTCTTCTACGACAAGCCTTTCCTGAAATTCGAACGCATTCTCGAGACTTACATGGCCACGGCGCCGGCCGGAATCCGGTCCTTCATCGCCTCCATGCCCCTGTGGATCAAGCGCAAGATGTGGATGAAGAGCCTGATCGAGGAAGCGCTGGAGGGATACAAGGGCCGCGTGCTGTTCACTGAGCATCACCAGGCCCACGCGGCCTCCGCGTTTTTCCCGTCGCCGTTCCGCGAGGCGGCCGTGGTCACGGCGGACGGCGTGGGTGAATGGGCCACCACGAGCGTGGGGCTCGGACGGGACAACCGGATCACTCTGCTGAAGGAGATTCATTTTCCGCATTCCCTCGGCATGCTGTATTCCGCGTTCACCTACTACACCGGGTTCAAGGTCAACTCCGGGGAATACAAGGTCATGGGGCTCGCCCCCTATGGCAGGCCGGTGTATCTCCGCAAAATTCTCGACCATCTCATCGACCTGAAGCCGGACGGCTCCTTCCGCCTGAATATGAAATACTTCAATTACTGCGCCGGGCTCACCATGACGCACTCCCGGTTTCACCGCCTGTTCGGAGGCCCGCCGCGCAGGCCGGAGACGCCCCTGACCCAGCGCGACATGGACCTGGCCCGGTCCGTGCAGGACGTGGTTGAAACCGCCATGCTGTATCTGGCGCGTTTCGCGAAAAAAGAGACAGGATCGGACCGGTTGTGCCTGGCAGGAGGTGTGGCCCTGAACTGTGTGGCCAACGGCCGGATTCTCCGTGAAAACATATTCAAGGATATCTGGATACAGCCCGCGTCCGGAGACGCGGGAGGCGCTCTCGGCGCGGCCCTGGCGGTCTGGCATGAGTATCACGGGAAATCCCGTGAAGCGGACGGTGTCCGGGACAGACAGTCCGGATCCCTGCTGGGGCCCGCTCCGGACGGAGCGGAGATACGCGCATTTCTGGACGGCCGCGGCGCGCTGTACCGGGCGCCCGGAGAGGAGACCCTGATCCGCGAAACCGCGGAACGCCTCGCGGCCGGGAAGGTGGTGGGCTGGTTCAGCGGCCGCATGGAATTCGGGCCGCGCGCCCTGGGATGCCGCAGTATTCTGGGCGATCCCCGCTCCCCTGTGATGCAGAAAGTGATGAACCTCAAGATCAAGTTCAGGGAATCGTTCCGGCCGTTCGCGCCGGCCGTGCTCGAAACGGAGGCCGGGAAGTACTTCGAAATCGAAAGTGCGAGCCCCTACATGCTCCTGGTCGCGGACGTTCGGAAGGAACTCCGGAAACCGGAGACGGACGAGGAGTCGGCCCGGTTCGGCATCGACCGGCTGAACGCGGTCCGTTCCGTCATCCCGGCCGTCACCCACGTCGACTATTCGGCCCGGCTCCAGACCGTGAACGCGGAGACGAACCCTCGCTTTCATGGCCTGCTGACCGAGTTCAACCGGCTGACGGGATGCCCGGTGCTGGTCAACACGTCGTTCAACGTGCGGGGAGAACCCCTGGTCTGTTCGCCGTCCGATGCCTACGCGTGCTTCATGCGGACGGACATGGACGCGCTGGTGCTGGGCGACTGCCTGCTCGACAAGTCCGGACAGCCCGCTTTCGAGGACGACCCGGACTGGCGGAAGCGGTTCGCGCTGGATTGAGAAGAAAGAATCTTCACGGACAAGAACACGGAGAGGCACGGAAAGAGCGGGGGAATAGGGTAATGGATTCATTTGTTTCCACGTGGGCTTTCGGTGCTGGATGGAAAAATCGGGATCACTGAATCTGACAGCGAGCGCATTCCCCGGGGCTTGTCTTCAACAAGAAGATATATAATAGCTTGATCCCGCGCAGCGGGCCGCGGGGAGCTTCCATAACCCCATTGAACCATTTTTTCCGTGTAATTTCCGTGTCTGTTTCCGTGGTGTTGTTTATAAGGACTCACAAACCAAGGCGTATGGATAAAACCAAGTTCAACAACCGCAGGGAATGGCGCAAGTTCGGGATCGGACTGGGCATCATTCTCTGCGCCGTGGCTGCGATTCAACTGCTGAAGGGCCGGCCGGCCGCGCCGGTTTTCCTGGCTGCGGCGGCTGTTTCCGCGGGATTGGGGCTCGCGTTTCCGGTTGCGCTGAAGCCTCTGTTCATGGTGTTTCTGGTCCTCGGGGAAATACTGGGATGGATCTCGACGCGGGTGTTGCTCGCGGCCCTGTTCTACGCGGTGCTGACGCCCATCGCCCTGATCCGCAGACTTCTGGGACGGGGGCCCATGCCGATGTCGCCCGATCCGAAGGCGTCCACCTACTGGATCACCCGCGGGAAAAAATTCGAGGATCCCGCGTCCTTTGACAACCAATTCTGAACGGGGAACCCATGTCCAAAACTTCCATTCTGAAGGAATTCTGGCAGTTTCTGAAAGTGCGGAAGAAGTGGTGGCTGACGCCGATCGTGGTTTTTCTCGTACTGCTCGGCGCGCTGATCGTGGCCACCGAGGGATCGGCGCTGGCCACTTTCATCTACGCGCTGTTTTAGACCATCTGCGAAAACGTTTATTCTTCCGGTAACGGATCGGGGTCGATTCGAATCCGGTTCTGAGAAAAAAAATCCCCGCGGCGGACGTCGCGGGGATTCTCAATTCGATGAACGTAATTGAATCCGGGGCCGTGCGCTGCCTCAGGAAACCCTGTCCACCAGAGAGAGCGCAAGCTCCCTCAAATCGTCGCGGCTGCGGCAAGGCCGTATCCGGGCCAGAGCCTCGAGCGCCTGATCCGTGCTCTCGGCCGCGGCTTTTCGGGCCGCGTCAAAGGATCCCGCGGAGGCCAGGAGACCCCGGACATCCGTTGTATCCGTTTCCGTCCAGTTTTCCTTTCCCCTGAACGATTCCAGCCTCTTCTTCATCACCGGGCCCGCGCAGGACGCGAAATGCACGGTCAGGAAGGTCTTCTTGCCCGCGAGAATGTCGCTGCACAATGGCTTGCCCAGCAGTCCGCCGTCCGCGGCCACGTCGAGCAAATCGTCCTGAATCTGGAAAGCCCGTCCCAGGCCCGCGCCGAAACGCTCCAGGCAGGCGGTTTCCTCGTCCGATCCACCGCCCAGCAGGGCCCCGATGCCGCAGGAGGCTTCGATGAGCCGCCCCGTTTTCTTCTCGATCATGTCCAGGTATTCTGCGGGCGTCACCGAGGGTCGGGATTCGAACAGCTTATCCAGGGCCTGGCCCTCGCACAGGCCCGTCAGGCTGTCGGTGAACCGGCGGATCACGACGGCCGCGTTCGGATGCGATGCGCGGATGAGGCTCTCGTAGGCGGCGGTGACGAGCCCGTCTCCCGCGAGTATGGCCGTGGGTTCGTCCCATTTGACGTGCACGGTCGGCCGGCCGCGGCGCAGGCCGTCGCGGTCCATGATGTCGTCATGCACCAGCGTGAACGTGTGGAGGAGCTCCACGGCCACGGCCGCGTCCAGGCAGGAGGCGAGGCTCCCCCCGACGGCTTCGCAGGAGAGCGCCAGCAGCAGCGGGCGTATGCGTTTGCCGCCCGCTTCGAGCAGGTAGGCCATGGGTTCGTAGAGTTCCCGAGGCGAACGGCCCGAGAACCGGCCCGAGATCGGTATCTCGATCCGGGCGAGAATGTCCAGCATGCGGGGATTCAGCTTCATGACGCCGCCTTGGCGGCCCGGAGCACACCCGGCCTGTGGAGATCCCGGCAGGCGCGGGAGCCGGTGAGATACAGAACGGCCTTGAACTGATCGCGCCATTCGG
>CAZNXX010000140.1:0-7493 GCA_964577095.1 uncultured bacterium
CGGCGCACGGCATGGAGTGGGGGACTTTCTGCGATGTCAAGATCAACGCGGCCGCCGTGCTCGAAAAGGAAATCCGCAAACGGCCGCCCGGACTGGTTTCTCTTTCCACGGTCACGGATCCCTATCAGGCCGCTGAAGAGAAATACGGCTTGACGCGCGAAATTCTCATCCGGCTTGCGGATTCCGATTTCACGGTTTCCATACTCACGAAATCCGGACTGGTGCTCCGCGACCTCGACATCCTGAAACGGTTCGGAGCGGAACGGATCGAAGTCGGTTTCAGCGTCAACACCGCGGATGAGGCTGTGCGAAAGGCCTTCGAACCAGGCGCACCGGCCGTGTCCGACAGACTCGGGGCCCTGGCCGCCCTGCATGACGCGGGCATCGCCACCTGGGTGTTCATCGCGCCTGTTCTGCCCGGGTTGACGCTAGAGTCGTTGGACACTTTGCTCCCGGTTCTGGAGAAGCACGCGGACCGCGTGCTGGTCGACGGGCTCAACGTCAAAGCCGGAAACTGGAATGGAATCGCGCTGGCCGCGGGGCGGTTCGATCCAGCGCTCGCGGCTGCGTGGAACGGTCCGTTTGTCGCGCAACGTGAGAGTCACAGAGAGTTGGATGGCATTGCCGGGATGCTTGCGGACCGGTTGGGTACGGATATCGTATCGAGGGTTGGCTGAGCAGGGTCCATCGGGCGGAACCGCCGTCCGCCGGTTGCGTGGCGCGATTGGGGCCGTCCGCCTGGAACTTGAAATTGAGCCATGGGAACGGGGCGGGGAGTGCAGATCGCCTGACAGCCCCGGTCGCGGGCCACTGAAGGTCCGGATGCGGGATTTCGGCCAGGCTGCGCAAATTGGTTAAAGATTTGCAATTTTTGGCTTTCTTTTTTGGCCCGCTTGTTTTATTTTATTGCCGTATTCACAATCCATAATTCCCGTTTACTCATTTTGATCGAAGGAAAAACCCAAAACAGGGGATGGTCAATTGTTTATATTTGCATCAGCGTTTAAGTAATCCATTACTTTGGCGGTTAATTTTCACAAGGAGGCAGTCATGCGGGCGCAAGGATTCTTGGATCGTCTCCAATGGAGCGGTCTGTGCCTGGTTTTTGCCGCGACCATGGCATTCGCGGGCAGCACGGGAAAGATCTCCGGTGTTGTTTCGGACGCCGGCGGCCGCGCCGGGCTTCCCGGAGCAAACGTCATCATTGAAGGCACCGCGATCGGGGCCGTGGCGGACCTGGAAGGTCGTTTCGCCATTCTGAACGTTCCGCCCGGCACTTACCGGGTCAAGGCCAGCATGATAGGATATCGGACGATGATCGTCCAGAATGTCCGGGTGTCCGCGGACCTCACGACCGCGCTCAATGCGGCCCTTCAACCCACCACGCTCGAGTCCGGCGAGACCGTGACCATCACGGCCGAGAAGCCGCTGGTCCAGATGGACAAGACGTCGTCGCTCGTCTCCGTAAGCAGCGATGAAATCAGGAACCTCCCGGTTCAGAGCATGAGCGATGTACTCGAACTGCAGGCCGGAGTCGTGCGGAGTGGAAACGATTTCCACATCCGCGGAGGCCGTGCGGGGGAGGTGTCCTACTGGGTGGACGGCGTTGCCACCAACGAAGTGTACGGCGGCGGAAACGCCGTCACGGTCGAGCGGTCCGCGGTTCAGGAGATGCAGGTGGTCAGCGGCACGTTCAACGCCGAATACGGCAACGCCATGTCGGGCATCGTCAACCTGATCACCAAAGAGGGCGGTCCGAAATGGGAGGGACAGCTGAACGTCTACTCCGGCGATTACCTGAGCGACGACAAGGCGTATTCCGTGCTGAAGGGCGTCGGGTCGCGATGGAACGCGGCGGAGCAGAAAACGGAAGCGGTGGAACGACTCGAGAATCCGCTCCGGAATTTCAACCCGACGATGAACGCCGAGCTCAACCTGAGCGGACCGGTTCCTTTCACCAACCGGAAAATGTCCCTGCTCGTGAACGGGCGCTATTTCTCGCAGGAGGGATTCCTCTACGGGCGCCGCTGGTTCACCCCCCAGGGGCTCCGCGGAGACAGCGCGCTTGTCCCGCTCAGCCCGTACGAATCCTCCTCCGGCATGGCCAAGCTGAGCTACCGGTTGAGTTCGGGGATCAAGACGAGTTACAGCCTGTTCCTCAACCGCAACCGTTCCGAACACTACTACGATCACGCCTTCAAGTACAATCCCGACGGGACCGCCGGAGGGAGGGGCTGGGGGAACACCCACCTGTTCTCGTGGAACCATGTGCTGTCCTCCAAAACCTTTTACGAGGCCCGTGTTTCGCGCGTGCTGAACAGCTATCGCAACTATCTCTACGAAAACCCGACGCTGGCTCCGACGTACCGCATCTACGTGATCGGCAATGAAACCCAGCCGGCGGAGATACTGCCGTTCGATCTCAACACGGCCGCGGCCGACTCGGCGCTCGAGGCGCTGAAGATCGAGGGCCGGTCGTTCACCTACGTCCCCGATGCCGGATCCCGCGAAGGGTATGTGCACCCCGATTCGCTGAGGGATCCCGCTTCCTACAGCTACTGGCGCGCCGGCACCCAGAGCGGCCGGTCGAACCGGACCACGTCTTACTGGATCGCCAAGATCGATCTGACCAGCCAGCTCAATTCCATCCATCAGTTCAAGGCCGGTTTCGAAATGCGGCTGCACGAGCTGAAATACGACAATTACACCCTGCAGCCGGCGCGGAAGGAGGGCAAGGACGAACCCATCGTGCCTTATCAGCCCTGGGTGCCGCCGTCGTCCAACATCTACCACAATCTGTACACGCGCCAGCCGCGCGAGTTCTCGGCCTATATCCAGGACAAGATCGAATTGAAGGACATGATCGTGAACATCGGCCTGCGGTTCGACTTCTTCGATGCCAACGCCTCGATGCCGGCCGATCCGCGGGACCCCAGCATCTATACGCCGTTTCAGGACCGGTTCCTCTACGTGAATCCCGCGGCCGACTCGCTCGTGGAATACACGCCTGACCAGCGGCGGGCCTTCATGCAGAAGAAGGTGGACGCGAAAACCCACCTTTCCCCCCGGCTCGGCGTCGCCTATCCGATCACGGACCGCGGCGTGATCCATTTTTCATACGGGCACTTCTTCCAGATTCCCGAATTCCAGTACCTGTACGCGAATCCCGACTTCAAGCTGATCGTCGGCGGCGGCCGGAACATACTCGGCAACGCGGGCCTGAAACCCCAGAAAACCGTGGAGTATGAAATCGGATTTCAGCAGCAGATGTCCGACCAGGTCGCCATTGACATGACTCTGTTCTACAAGGACATCCGGGACTGGGTGGGCACGGGCCCCGTGATCGAGACCCTGAAACCCAGCGTGTCCTACGCGCTGTACGAGAACAAGGATTACGCGAACGTGTACGGTCTGACGCTGAACCTGGACAGGCGGTTCCAGGGCCATTTCGGGGCCGGAGTCGCGTACGCCTTCCAGATCGCGGAGGGGACCTATTCCAATCCCACGGACGCTTTCAATGCCCTTCAGAACCTGCAGGAACCCCGGCTGGCGATGATCCCCCTGAACTGGGACCAGCGGCACACGCTCACGGGCACGGCAACGACCGGATTTGCGGGCTGGATCGCCACCCTTCAGTACAAGCTGAGGTCGGGCCGCCCCTACACGCCGTCATACGCGAGCGGATCGTTCGTCGGCGAGTCCACCTACAGCGGCCTCCGGGACAACAGCGGCCGCCTTCCGAACACGAGCCAGTTCGACCTGATGCTCCACAAACGGTTCAGCGTCGGAACCGCGAACGTCGGATTCCTGGTCACCGTGTACAATCTGTTCGACCAGAGGGGCGAAACCTACGTCTACACCGAGACCGGTTCGGCCCGTTACAGCGCCAATATCGATCCGAAGACCATTCCGGTCGATGCGGCGCGGGTGGGAACGGTGGAGGATTTCCTGCGCCAGCCGAACTGGTTCATCGCCCCGAGGCATGTCCAGGCCGGTTTCACGGTTGAATTCTAATCGTCCGCGGATAAGGAGCACGACATGAAAAAGACCACCATCGGCTGGATCGCGGCCCTGTTCCTGGGTGTCGCCGTCCGGGCCGTCGCTCAGGACTCAATGGCCCGGCTGCACGGCGACGAGGACAACAGCGTCAGCGGCCTGCACTCGGGCAACCAGATCAAGGCCAGCTTTTACAATGACGGACTGGTCGGCAAGCGGTACGTGGCCGTCACCGACATCGGAGGCGAATGGCCGATCAATTCGGGCCATGTCTACATCAACCAGCAGGTCATGTTCGTCGGGGCCGAGGTCAAGAATGAGGAAGGCAGCACCATCCATATCCTTTCCGAGGGGAACGGATGCACGGCGGGCAACTCCAACAACGCCGACTCGGGGGATTCGGGCCCCAACGGCGAGTGGTATTCGATGACGCCGCTTCCCGGATTCCACAATCCCCAGCCGCCGCCGGAAAAGAGCGCCAAACCCCGGATCGCCATGAGCCATTGGGACTGGTCCTGGCCGTCCAGCTGGCCCGACAAGACCGAGGATGCCCTGGACCCGGGATGGCCGGGCGCCTGGAACGGGTATTTCGGGAAGGGCGTGATGAACGCGGACCAGGAAAGCATGTATTACATGGACGACTACAACAACCGGGAATTTTCGTACTATCCCGATTCCACGGATCTCCAGCGGCGCGGCCTGGGGCTCCGCGCGCAGGTGCGGGGATTCCAGTGGTCCAACGTGCTGGTGGAGGACATCCTGTTCCTCCTGTACGACGTGAAGAACATCGGCACCCGGGACCTGACCAAGATGAATTTCGGCATCATGTCCGGGCCGATCATGGGCAACACGGCGACCGGGGGCGGAAGCGAGGGTTCGGACGACGGCGGCGCCTATGACCTCGAGATGGAGATCGGCTACCACCTCGACCAGGACAACCTCGGGTACGGCGGATGGAACGTGGGATTCCTGGGTCAGGCTTTTTTCGAGAGCCCGGGCAATCCCTATGACGGCATCGACAACGACGGAGACGGGATGAACGGTCCCGGTCCGGTCGTCACCCAGGGTCTGTTCGACCCGCGTCCTGTCCAAACCGGCGACAACGTGATCGTGATCGACTACGTCACGTTCGCCAGGTCCGTCGCGACCATGCCCGCCGCGGGCCTGGACATCCCGTTTCAGGGAAGGGTCGTCCACGTCGACGCGGGAGTCGATCTCGCCGAGACGCCGAACAACCTGTTCGACGACAACCTGAACGGCATCATCGACGAGAACAACGGCTCCACGTTCGGCGAGGGCGACGCGGCCGTCGTCCGGTTCCTGTACGAGGGGCTGAAATACGTTGATTATTTCACCGGGGACGGCCGCGCCAATCCGCTCATCGACGAACAGCGTGACGACGGCATCGACAACGACGGGGACTGGGACATCCTCACCGACGACGTGGGCATGGACGGCCTCGCGCGGTCCGGCGATACGGGGGAGAACGACGGCATCCCGACTTCCGGGCGCGGGACGCTCCTGCCCGGCGAGCCTCATATCGACGTGACCGACATCCATGAGTCCGACATGATCGGTCTGACGGCTTTCAACATCTACACGCCCTGGACGCTGTATCCGCTCTCCGATGATGAGAAACTCTGGACGGCCATCGCGCCCGGCTACCTGAACGCCATCGGCCAGATCGGCGACACCGACATCCTCGTCGGTTCCGGGTATTTTCCGCTCAAGGTCGCGCAGACCGAGCGGTTCTCCATCGGCGTGGTGTTTTCCAGCAGTCTGGAAGACCTGTTCCGGAACAAGCATTACGCGCAGAAAACCTACGACGAGAACTACAACTTCTCGAAGGCGCCGTACATTCCGGCCGTCACCGCCGTGGCCGGAGACGGGCGGGTGACGCTGTACTGGGACGACGTGGCGGAAGGGTCGCTCGACCCCATCACCGGAAGGGATTTCCAGGGCTACCGGATCTACCGGTCCACGGATCCCGGATTCAACGACATGACGTCGATCACGGACGGATTCGGATCCGCGTCGTACCGGAAACCGGTCGCCCAGTTCGACCTCGACGACGGCATCGCGGGATTCTCGGCAGTGCACGTCCGCGGGGTCCACTTCTGGCTGGGCGAGGACACCGGCCTCCAGCACGTCTGGACGGATGAATCGGTCCGGAACGGCCAGAAATACTATTACGCCGTGACATCCTACGACAGCGGATCCGATTCCCTGGGCGTCGCCCCGACGGAATGCTCGAAATACATCTCCATCTCCCAGGACGGCGCGATCGACAAGGGGAAGAACGTGGTCATTGTCCGACCCGAGGCGCCCTCCGCCGGATATCAGGCCAGCGGACCGGACATCATGCGTCTGCTGCCCGGCGGGACGACGAGCGGGACCGTCGAGATGCGGGTGATCGATCCCGGCCTCGTCAAAGGCGGCCACCTCTACCGCGTCGCTTTCGAGGAAAGCCTCAAAGTCGTCAAGAGCTTCGCAGACACGCTGTACACGAAGCGGGTGACGCTCACCGATGTCACGGCCGGGTCCGTCGTATTCGGTCCCGAGGACTGGGCGGGGCTGGACATGACCCTTCCCGTGATCGACGGTTTCGAGCTCACCCTCCGGAACGAAGCTTCCCTGGCGTTCGATTCGTCCCTCAGCGGATGGAGCCGCGAGGGGCTCTACGCGTTCACGGTGACGCCCTACGCCTATCGGGAGGAGAAGGAAGGGCCGCTGGCCCGTGACTTCGACGTGGTGTTCGGCGGATTCGCCGGTTTTGATTCCTCCCGGACATTTTTCAGAAGGGGGCGGGACCTGGCCGGGAAACCGGTCAATTTCACGGTCCTGGACGCGGAGACGCACGAGCGCATGCCGTTCGGTTTCTACGAAGCGGACGGGAACGACGGGTTTTTCAGCGGATATACCGTGAAAAACGCGACGGACGAGATCACGGTTCTGAGCCGGGACACGGAAGGCGCCCTCCTGCCCGGCTGGGTCATCAAGCTCGCGGTCAGCGCGGACGATTCGGTCCGGACGAATCCCACGGATGGGGACACCCTGGCCGTGCGTCTCAACAAGCCTTTCCTCGCGGCCGATGTTTTCGAATTCACCATGAAAAGCGAATCGATCGACGGGGAGGCGGCGAAGGATGCGATGGGCCGCATCCAGGTGGTGCCGAATCCCTACGTGGTGGCCAACTCCTGGGAACCCCAGAACCCCTACGCAAACGGACGCGGACCGCGCGAGATCCACTTCACCCATCTGCCGGCGGTGTGCACGATCAAGATCTTCAACGTGCGGGGCCAGCTCATCCGGGTGCTCGATCACGACACCCCGGCCATCGCGGACGGCACCGAGATCTGGGACATGCAGACGAAGGACAACCTCGACGTCGCCTATGGCGTGTACGTCTTCCACGTCGACGCCGGGAAGACCGGGCAGAGGATCGGAAAGTTCGCGATCGTCAAATAACGGTTCCGGGTTACGGGTTCCGTGTTCCG
>CAZNXX010000141.1:0-7477 GCA_964577095.1 uncultured bacterium
GGACTGACCGGGCTCGCGGGGACTTTTGTCGTTCCAGCCTTCCTGAAATCCGCGTCCGGAAACGCCTGGGCCTCCGCCGCGGCACCCGCCGGCATGGCCGGATTTCTGGAGCGCTTTCAGGTCACCGAGGCGATGATCCGTGAAGTCATGGCCGAGGCCCTGTCCCGGGGAGGGGATTACTGCGACCTTTACTTCCAGCACACAATCGGCCACTCCATCGGCCTGGAGGACAAGGAGGTCAACCGGGCGTACGGCGACGTCGCCTACGGGGTCGGGATCCGCGTACTCAAGGGGGACCAGACCGGGTATTCCTTCACCGAAGCCATCACTCCCCAGGCCATGAAGCTCGCCGCCCGCACGGCCGCGGCCGTCGCGGAAGGACCCGCCGGAAAGGCGCCCGTTTCGCTCGAGGCGCGGTCGCGCCCGGAATACGCCGCGGTCGAAATCCCCTGGGAGGGCATGGCCATCGGCCGGAAAATGCCGGTGCTCCAGGAGATCAACGACCGGGTCTTCGCCCTGGATCCGGCCGTCGTCAAGTGCCGGATCCGGTTCATCGACGAGACGTCCCATGTGCTCATCGCCACTTCCGAGGGTCGGATGGTCACGGACTCGCGCGTTATGACCGGTGTCAACGTCTCGTGCACGGCGGAGAAAAACGGCCGGCGGGAGGAAAACGGGTACGGCGTATTCGGCCGCAGCGGGTTCGAGCTGTTCGGCCCGGACAACCGGGAGCGGATCGCCTCCGAGGCCGTGCGGCGCACCCTGGCGCTGTTCGAGGCGGAGAAGCCCTCCGGCGGAGAGATGGAAGTGGTGCTCGCGCCGGGCAGTTCCGGCATTCTGCTGCACGAAGCCATCGGCCACGGCATGGAGGCGGATTTCAACCGGAAGGGGATTTCCATTTTCGCGGACCTGATCGGAAAGCCGGTGGCAGAGCCCTTCGTCTCCATCGTGGACGACGGAACCGTGCCGAACGCGCGGGGCAGCCTGAACGTCGACGATGAAGGCAATGACACGCAGAAGACCTTTCTCGTGGAAAACGGCGTCCTGAAAAGCTACATGCACGACCGCATCAGCGCCCGTCACTACGGCGTTCCGCCCACGGGGAACGGCCGGCGCGAGTCGTTCCGAAGCGTGCCCCTGCCTCGCATGCGTTGCACCGTGATGCCGAACGGGCCCCACGACCGCGAGGAAATCATCTGGAGCGTGAAAAAGGGTCTGTACGCGGAATCGTTCACCAACGGCGAGGTCGCCATCGGCGCCGGCGATTTCACGTTCTACGTGAAATCCGGGTGCCTGATCGAGGACGGCCGGCTGACCCGGCCCGTGAAGGACGTGAACATCATCGGGAACGGCCCGCGCGTCCTGGCCGACATCGTGATGGTCGGAAACGATTTCAAGATGGACGAGGGCGGATGGACGTGCGGCAAGAACGGCCAGAGCGCGCCCGTGTCGCTGGGACTGCCCACCGTGAAGGTGTCGAAGATCACCGTGGGCGGCGTTTAATCACCCGCAAGCGAGACCAGGAGAACGAAATCCATGAATCGGAAAGAGAGAAGCGAACTGGCCGAATGGGCGGCCGTCCACGCGCTGAAATGCGGAGCCGACCAGTCGGATGCCGTGGTTTCAACCGGACGGGAGACGGAAATCGAAGTCCGCGGGGGCAAAACCGACAAACTCGCCGAGGCGACCCGGCAGACGCTGGGGCTGACACTGTATGTCCGGGGGCGGTATTCCAGCCAAAGCACGAACGATCTCCGGAAAAGGGAACTCCAGGCGTTCATCCGGGACGCGGTCGCCTCCACGTCCCTGCTGTCGCCGGACCCGAACCGGATGCTGCCCGATCCGAAGTTCTATCCGAAAGGGGCGCCCCCCGACCTGAGGATCCGGGACCCGAAATTCGACGCCGTGGATCCGGCGGCCCGCATCCGGCTGGCGGCCGGGGCGGAAGCGGCCGCCATGGGCCAGAGCGGCCGTATCATCAGCGCCACCGCCTCGTATTCCGATTCCTGCTGGGAAACCAGCCGGTGCCACAGCACCGGTTTTTCCGGGGAACGTGAACTGACGGATTTCTGGATCAGCGCCGAAGTGACGCTGGAGGACCCGGCCGGCGGAAGGCCCGAGGACTGGGCGTCCGCGGGGTCCCGGTTCTACTCCGAACTGCCGTCCCCCGAATCCGTCGGCATCGAGGCGGCCCGTCGGGCCCTGGCCAAGCTGGGGCAGAGGAAGATCGACACCGGGAAATACGTCATGCTCGTCGAGAACCGGGCGGTCCGGCGCGTGCTGTCCGTCCTGACCCAGTCCATGACCGCGCAGTCCGTCAACCAGAAGAGTTCCTTTCTCGACGGGATGATCGGAAAACCCGTCGCGTCCGGCCTGCTGACCATGACGGACGATCCCCTGATTCCGAAGGGATTCGGATCGCGGTGGTTCGACGGCGAGGGGCTCGCGGCGGTCAAACGCACCGTAATCGAAGCGGGCGTATTGAGGGGCTATTACATCGACACCTATTACGGCCGCAAGATGGGGTGGGATCCGAACTCGGGGTCGGTCTCGAACCTGGTGTTCAAACCCGGCGAGAGGACATGTGACGGGATGATCCGTTCCGTTCAGAGGGGCATACTCGTGAACGGCTTCATCGGCGGCAATTCGAATTCCACGACCGGCGACTTCTCTTTCGGCATCATGGGCGCGTTGATTGAAAACGGCGCGGTCACTCAGGCGGTGAACGAAATGAACATCACCGGGAACGCGAAAACGCTGTGGATGAACCTGTCCGAGATCGGAAGCGACCCGTACCCCTACAGCGGATGGCGGACGCCTTCGATGCGATTCGAGGACGTGCAGTTCAGCGGTTTGTAGAACAGGCGATCCGGCTGCCGCCCCCTCCGGGCGAGGCGGAACGGGACCCGGAACCGAGACGGTTCCACGGGTGTCTTCCACTCCGGACCGGAGCCGGTGTCAACGGTTTTTCATCAGATGTCGCGGAGGCAAAGAGATGAGCATACGGGGTCTGACCATCATCGGAGAATCCATCAATGATTCGGTTCCGTCCACGCAGAAACTGTTCGACGCGGAGGACATGGAGGGCCTGAAGGAGCTCGCCCGGTCGCAGGACCTGAAAGGCGCCGCCTATATCGACGTCAATGTGGGCCGCAGGCCTCCGGAATTCATGGCCCGGATGGTCCGGGAGATCCAGTCGGTTACGGCCAAGCCCCTCTCCATCGACTCGCCGGATCTCCTGATCGCGGAAGCCGGGCTGAGAGCCTATGACCCGGTCCGGGCCGGCGGTCGGTTGCCCATCCTGAATTCGATCTCCCTCCTCCGCACGGAAATGTTCGATCTGTACGCGAATCAGCCGTTCATGCCCATTCTCCTGGTGTCCGAGCATGTGAAGAACGGACAGCCCGCGCCCTCCGGTTCGGCGGAAGAAATCCACGCGATCACCCGGGAAATATTCGAGACCATCCGTCGACGCGGGCTTCAAATCCCCCCGGGCCAGTGCATTGTTGACCCCGGAATCGCGCCAATCGGCACGGACATGGAGGGCCTGCTGAAGCGCCTCCTCGACGGCATGGCGCTCATCCATGCCGATCCGGGACTGGCCGGCATCCATATGTCGGTCGGCCTGAGCAATTTCACGGTCATGCTTCCGTCGAAGCGACCGGACGGATCACCGGTGAAAAGCGCGTTGGAGAGCGCTTTCCTGACCAAAGCCATGCCGCTGGGGCTGGATATGATCGTCGGCTCCATGGCGAGAAAGTATGAAATTCTGGACGCATCGCATCCCGCCCTGGTCTGCCTGGAGGACTGCCTCCGACTCGGCGGTTTCGACTCCATCGGCCGGATCCAGGAATTCTACTCATGAAAAGCGGGATCGGACGGTCCGGAGAGGCGACCCGCCCGTTCATCCGGCCCCGAGACGGAGGAATCCTTCATGGCTTCAACTTTGATCGACAGGCAATTCATTGAGCTCATCGCGCCCAGGCAGAGCACGCAGGACCTGGACGGCGATTTCGCGAAATTCGAGGAACGGTACCGGTTGTTTCTCGGTCATGACACGGTGATCAGCATCACCGACAATCCCATGAGCCACCTCTCCTTCATGGCGTCGGAAATGATCGACATCCTGGGGCTTCCCGTCCGGCCGGAAAACGTCATCGTCCATCTCAACACCTTCCATCGCAAAACCGATGCCCGGTTCCAGCCGGGGAAGGAGCAGAACGAACAGGATCTGGACATCCTCCTCGGGCACGCGCTGCATCTGGGTATCCGTACCCTGCTCTGCGTGTCCGGCGACGGCAGCGACAAGTTCCCCAGCCTGGAGCCGCAGGATCTGGGATTCGATCCGAAGGCGGTCCTGCGGGTGACGTCCGTCCAGTTGATGGAGTACATCCGAATCGCCTACCCCGGCCGGTTCACCTGCGGGGTCGCCTTCAACCAGTACGAGCCTGCCCTGGAGGAGATGGAGAAACTGGAACGCAAGCGTCAGGCCGGCGCCGCGTTCATCATCACCCAGCCGGTCTCGATGAACGTCGAAAGCGACAGCCGCATCGCCGAGGCGAACCGGAACCTGGATGCCATGATGGAATTCGCGGATCGGAACGGCATGCAGGTCATACTCGAAGCCTGGATGTCGCGGAAACTGGCGCATCTGATGCCGGAATGCGTGGGGGTGGACATCCGCTTCGGCGACTTCGACCCGTGGGCCAACCTGAAGGCCATGAAAGCCCGCTACCCGGACCGTAAATTCTACATGAGCATGATTTTCGGGGAACAGGGTCTGCAACAGGCGCTGGAGGTGGTCGGAACCTGATCCGATCCGCATCGTCAAACGGGGCTGTCCAAAAAGTCGGTTTTAGCGACAATCCGCTCGCCGAGCCCTTCGCTTCGCTCAGGCTAAACTCCGTCGAGGCGAGCTGTAAATTTGTCACTTAGCGCCCTTCGACGGAGTTTACCCTCGACTTGATCAAGGGATCAGGGCGTGAGTAAAATGGACTTTTTGGACAGCCCGGTCTGATTTCCTCGAACATAGCCCCGGACTCCGATCCGGGGCTATGTCGTTTTGAAGTGTGCGAATCGTCCGGAACGGTCACCCGTACCGCCCCGTGATGTAATCCTCCGTCCGCTTGTCGCCCGGATGCGTGAACATCGTCTGCGTGTCGGCGAACTCGATCATTTCGCCGAGCAGCATGCAGCCGGAGAAGTCCGAGACGCGCGCGGCCTGCTGCATGTTGTGCGTCACGATGACGATGGTGTAGTCCGATTTCAGGACGGCCATCAGCTCCTCGATCTTGGCCGTGGCGATGGGGTCCAGCGCGGAGCAGGGCTCGTCCATGAGAATCACCTCGGGCTCCACGGCGAGGAGCCGGGCCACGCAGAGGCGCTGCTGCTGGTCCAGCGGCAGTTCGAGCGCGTCGTGATTCAGCTTGTCCTTCACGTTGTCCCACAGCCATGCGCCGCGAAGGCACTTCTCTGCCGTGTCCCGCAGAATCCCCCGGTTGTGAATGCCAGCGACTTTCAGGCCGTATACCACATTGTCCAGAATCGAGAGCGGAAAGGGATTGGGCCTCTGAAAAACCATGCCCACGCGTTTGCGGAGACGATCCACACGTATGCCGCCCGAGAACACGTCTTCGCCGTCGAGCAGGACGGTCCCTGTGATCCGGACTCCGGGAATCAGGTCGTTCATGCGGTTCAGACTGCGCAGAAGCGTTGATTTGCCGCACCCGGACGGTCCGATCAGGGCGGTGATGCGGGCCGGCGGCACGGCCAGGGAAACGTTCTTGAGCGCGTGGAAGGAGCCGTACCAGAGGTTGAGGCCGCGAATGTCGATCTTGGATTCCGTCATCCGAAACGTCCGGTCACGTAGTCTTCGGTCCGGCGGTCCTTCGGGGCCGTGAATATCTTTTCGGTGGGACCGATTTCGATCAGCTCGCCCATGAGAAAGAAGGCCGTCTCGTCCGCCACGCGCGAGGCCTGCTTGGTATTGTTGGTGACAAGGATGATCGTGTAGGCCGTTTTTAATTCGACCAGGGCTTCCTCGATGCGCGCCGTGGAGATCGGGTCGAGCCCCGAACTCGGTTCGTCGAGCAGAATGACCTCGGGGCTCAGGGCCAGTGTGCGGGCCAGACAGAGCCGCTGCTGCTGGCCTCCGGACAGCCGGAGCGCGGGCAGATTCAGACGGTCCTTGACTTCATCCCACAGATAAGCGGCGCGCAGGCTCTTTTCCACGATTTCACCGAGCCGCTGATAGTCCCTGATGCCGGTCAGCTTCGGTCCGTAAACAAGGTTTTCATAGATGCTCATGGGAAGGGGAACGGGCATCGCGAAGACCATGCCGACCCTGCGGCGGAGGAGGACGGGATCCGTGTCCGCTCCGTAGATGTCCGAGCCGTCCAGGAGAACCCGGCCTTCCGGCCGGAAATCTGGAAGCAGATCGTTCAGCCGGTTGAGCGTCCGGAGAAAGGAGGTTTTCCCGGATCCCGCAGGACCGATGATGCCGAGAATCCGGTTGGGCGCCACCTCCATGGACAGCGACCGGAGGGCCTGAACGGATCCGTAATAGGTGCTGAGCTGCTGAATGGAAAATTTCACCGGCATCGGATCCATGGTGTCCCCGGAAAAGCGTCTTTCCATCCGCGTCCGGACCGCGTCATGACCGTTTCCGGATGAAACGGTTCATCAGTCCGTACGCAACCAGGTTGATGGCCAGAACCGACAGAATCAGAACTGCGGCCGTTCCGTAGGCCTTTTCCGAGGACAGGCCCTCGCGCGCCAGGATGTAGAAGTGCACGGACATGGTTCTGGCGGAATCGAATATTGTGGACGGCATGCGCAGGGAGGAACCAGCCGTGAAAATAACGGCCGCTGTTTCGCCGATCGAGCGTCCCACGCCCAGCATGATTCCCGTGACGATTCCCGGAAGGGCGTTCGGCAGCACGACCTTCGCCGTCGTCCGGAAACGCGTGGCGCCGAGTGACGTGCTCACCTCGCGGTAGGAATTCGGGACCGCCCGGATCGCCTCTTCCGTGGTCCGGATAATGGTCGGCAGTATCATCAGGGCGAGCGTCAGTCCGCCGGACAGCAGGGACCAGCCCATGTGGAGGATGGTGACGAAAAAGATGAAGCCGAAAAGTCCGAAGAGGATGGAGGGGATTCCGGCGAGACAGTCCGCGCCGAAGCGGATTATCCGGGTCAGCCGCGATTCCCGCGTGTATTCGGTGAGGTAGACCGCGGTGGAAACCCCGAGCGGGCCCGCGATGGCGACCGCGATCAGGGGCAGGAGTACGGACGCGACAATGGTGGGCAGAATGCCGCCCGCGCGGCCCATGTCCTGGGGCTTGGTGAACAGGAACTCCGCGTCAATGGCCGGCAGGCCCTTTCGCAGTATGAAAACGATGACAAAAACAAGAATCACCAGCGTGGCCGCTGTGGCGAGCCCCAGGAGGGACACGACGAAAGCCTGCGTGAGGCGCGG
>CAZNXX010000142.1:0-7475 GCA_964577095.1 uncultured bacterium
CCGGATTCCGGCAGGCCCGGGGTTCCGGCACGGACGATGAGTTCACCCTGAACCGGAGCTTTGTGGTGGAAACCGCGGAATACGTCACCGGACGCGGAGAGCGGTACGCCCAGACGTTCCTTCTGAGCCGGCCCATGCGGATCGAACAGATCGGACTCGCCCTGCACCCGTTCGGGGGATCGGGAAGTCTCTGGCTCGAAGTGCTTCGGGATGACGGAGCGGGGAAACCCGGCGGCCTCATCGAGACGAGCGACCTGATCCCTGTCGGATCCATGAAACCGGCGGCCGGCTACGACTGGATGGATTTCGCTTTTTCAGGACGCGCCCCTGAACTGGCGGCCGGAAGGTACTGGATGGTGTTGTGCTACTCCGGAAGCCCGGTGGTCAACTGGTTCTTCACGTACGGCAAGCCCGTGGGCCCCAATGACGGGACGCGGTTCAACACGCTGTTCGATGAAAACTGGAGCCGCAGTCTCTCGTACGAGTTCAATTTCCGGGTGATCGGGAAAACGGCGAGGTGAGACTTCGAGAGTGATGCAGAAATTCGGTTTTCAGGCGGCGCAATCCGTGGTGATTCAAATGTCAATTAAACCACCACGAAAAAAAAGACACGGAAATGGATACTGGAACGGGGTTGTTCCATGATCCGGATTTCTCCGGTCGTGTCATAGATTGCGATAGCCGCAGACAGCACGGCCCGGATCCGGTGGACACCGGATCCGGGCCGTTCATATTTGAAACGCCCCCACCCTCTTATGATCTCACGACCACCAAGTTGGGATCACTGCTCTGCGCTCTGCGCTCTGCGTTTCACTTCACCAGCACGACTTTACGGCTCGAAGCGGAACCCTCCGCTTCGAGGCGGACGATATAGACGCCGCCCGGCACGACGTTTCCGGCCGCATCCGTCCCGTTCCACACCGCGCGGTGGGAACCGGCATCGACCGGACCGTCCGCCAGGGACTTCACGAACCGGCCGCGTACGTCGTACACAGCGAGTGAGGCATGGGTCCGGCGCGACGTTTCGTACTCGAGCGCGGTGCTGGGATTGAAGGGATTGGGATACGCATCAGCCAGAACGCATCGGGACGGCTTCGCGCTCTCCCGGCTCTCCTCCACGCCGGTCGTACGGGCATCCGCCCAAGCCGTGTCCGAAACAACCTCCACGCCGTCGCGGAAAGAAATCGCGACATACCCGTTCCTTTTACCGAGCCGGATCGTGTCCCGGTAACGGTAGTCGGCCCCTGTCTTGAATCCCCAAAGCGCCGTGTAGGGCGCGTCCTCCCCCGCCTGCTTGAAGAACATGCCGAGTCCGGGAGCTCCTTTCGGCCAGATATAGTTTACGTCGAATTTCATCGTCGTGGCGGTCACGGACGTCCTGCGGACCGTGAAAACCGGCGCATGGCCGCTTCCATTCTCCTTCAGAATCCTGAAATCCGCGACGCGGACCGTGTCGCCGTCCGGGTTGGATGCGCCGGTCACGGTGAGCCGCACATACCGGGCCTGCACCGGCGCGGTCATGTCGAGGGCCACGGCAGCGGTGTCTGACCGCTGGGAGCGGTCAACGGCCGCGGACCAGACGCCCGATGCGACCGCGGTCTCGACGGAATACTGATACCCTGCTGTCGAGGCGGATCCGAATCCCACACGGAACAGATCGACGGTCAGAACGGCGCCCAGGTCCACGACGACCTGGGAGGGAAATCCGGTCGCGACCCAGAATGACCGGTCGTCGCCGTCGACCAGGTTGGCAGGGCCGTACAACGCCGCATCGACGGAGCTGCTTGCGGCGACGGGCCGTCCCGCGGCCGCGTCCTCGTCCGTCACCCGCACAACGGTCCTCCCGGTCATCGTTTCCCAGAGCACCTTGGCCATGAGCCCGGATCCCTCGATATTGGGATGTATCCCGTCGGGCAGAAGGTCCGGGCGGTCGAGCAGCGGCGTTCGAAAATCGATGATCGGGCAGTCCTTGTCCGCCGCGACCTGCCGGATCATGGGGATGATGTCGTTTATGATGACCGAGTCGCTGATATCGTATGCCGAACTGAATGCCGGCGGCGGAATGCAGGCATAAACGAGAGGATGGCTGGGCAAAGCCCGGAACGTGTCGATCATCGCCTCATAATCAGCGATGAACTTTTCCTTGTAGACCCAGTTGTACGGCTTGCTGTCATTGGTCCCAAGGCAGATGGTGACCGTGTCCGGATTGAAATCGAGGCCCTGCTTGAATTTGTTCTCGACCCAGAGCGGAAAATCACCCTGTTTCAGCATCGTCCTTCCTGAGACACCCGCGTTTTTCACGGACCAGCCGGATCCGAGCATGGCCGCGGCCTGGGAGGGGTAGGCGTCGGTCGCGGGATTGCTCAAACCGGCTCCTTCGGTGATGCTGTTGCCCACGCAGGTCAGGCGGGTCTGGCCGACTGCGGAAACAGCCATGAACAGAATGGCCGCGACGAGCGCTGTTTTCTTCGACATGCGTTTCCCTCTTGTTTGACGGGACCTGGACAGAGACAGCCCGGATTACGGGTAATCCGGATTCGTCACCTGGATGCCGACCGCGGTTTTGCCATGGACCGAGATTCCGAACTTCACGGGTAACAGGACGGTCGGATCCCCGGACGTGAATCCGATGCAGGGCGCCAGTTCGAAGAAGAAATTCGAACGACGGTCGAGCATCACTTCCACGCCGAAGCCGGCGGTGACGCCGAACACCGTCTCGTTCGCGGCGGGCCGGACCAGGCGGCCCGTGGTCGAAATCTGGTTCTGGTAATCGTTGATCTCGATCTTCCCCTTGCGCAGGCCGAACAGGCCGGCTCCGGCCATGATATAGGGCTCCGCCTTGCCGCCGCTGCCGGACGGAAAAGCCAACTTGGCGTTGAACGTCAGGGTCCAGACCTTGGCGTCGCCGCCTTCGATGTCCACTTCGGGATCCTTTCCGTTGGCGTCCGTAAAAACGACGATGTCCGGATCCGCGTTCATGTAACCCCGGTTGTCGAAGGCGGCGTTGTTCAGTTGAAGCATGGTCTGGACTTCGAAACTGCGGGTCAGACGCCGTCCGGCGGCCAGACCGACGTTGAAGCCCTGGGAGTAGGCGTCCTTGAAAGCCTCGGGCGACAGAGGCATGGAAGTGCCTGTGTGCAGATAGAACACATTCCGTTCTCCGCCGAAAAGGGACGCGGCGCAGAGAAAGACGAGCGCGATGAGCCGTTTGGCGTTCATGGGATTTCCTTTTCTTTGTTGGATGAAACGATCCGGTACGGAGAGCATCTTCGGGATGGCCCGGCATCAATATAAACAACGCGCCTGAAAGACGCAACGGATTTCAGGCCGGAAAAACAACCGCCTGCGAAGCGTCCGGGGCGGCTGTTCGGTTCAATGTCCGATCCCGATTTTCCCTCGGCCGGGCCCGGCCGCCGCAGTCACCCCCCGATCGTGAATGCGGCTTTGAGCCGCAGGTCCGCGGAGGAAGGTCCGACAGCCGCTTCGAAAACGCCTGGCTCCACGGTCCACACGCCGGAATCGTCGATCATGGACAGATCCTCGGGTGTGATCGCAAAGGAGACGGTTTTCGACTCGCCGGGATTCAGATGCACGCGGCGGAATCCCTTCAGGGACCGGATGGGCCTCGGTGTGCTGGCTTCGATATCCTTCAGATACAGCTGGACCACTTCGTCTCCCGGCACCTTCCCTGTGTTGCGCACCGACACCGAAATACCGGCATTCTGTCCAGCGGGCACCGCTGTTTTCGGCACTTCAAGCCCGGCATACTCGAAAGCCGTGTAACTCAGTCCGAATCCGAACGGAAAAAGCGGTTCGCCGGTGAAATACCGGTAGGTCCTGCCCTCCATCCGGTAGTCTTCGAAGGGCGGCAGTTGTTCGTTGGAACGGTAGAACGTGACGGGCAGACGGCCGGCGGGATTGATGTCCCCGAACAGCACCTCCGCCAGCGCGGTTCCGCCTGCCTGGCCCGGATACCAGGCGCACAGAATCGCGGGCAGATTGTCCCGCTCCCATGAAATCGCCAGAGCGCTGCCGGTCAGGAGAACGAGCACCACGGGTTTGCCCGTGGCGTGAAGCGACCGGAGCAGGCCGGTCTGAACCGCAGGCAGTCGGATGTCCGTCCGGTCTCCGCCCAGGAAACCGGGCGCGTCCACGCGCATTTCCTCGCCTTCCAGCCGGGGCGAAATGCCTCCGATGAAAACAACCACGTCCGCTTTCATCGCGGAATCGACGGCCGCGGCCGCCGCGGCCGGGTCTTCACGTGTCCAGTCGCATCCGGGCGCGAACATCACGGTCGTGCCGGGAGATGCGGCTTTGCGGATTCCCTCGAGGGGCGTCACGGCGGATGAGGGGGTGCCGTTGTAATTGCCGTACATCACGGAAGCCTCATCCGCATTGGGTCCGGTCACCAGAACGGACTTCAGGCTCCGGGTGAGCGGCAGCAGGCCGTCCGTGTTCTTCAGGAGAACGATGGATTTGCGGGCGGCCTGAAGCGCGAGGCTCCGGTTTTCGGGACTGTCGTTCTTCTCATAGGGAATCCGCGCCCAGAGCACTCGCTCCGGCGGGTCGAACATGCCGAGCCTGAATCGCGCCTCGAAGAGGCGCTTGACCGAGACGTCGATTTCCGCTTCCGTGATCAGTCCGGTTTTAACGGCTTCCGTCAGCGAACGGTATTCCCGGCCGCAGTCGAGATCACAGCCCATTTTCACGGCCAGCGCCGAGGCCTCGGCCTCGGTCCGCGCGAGTCGGTGTCCCCGCCAGATGTCCTCGATGGCGCCGCAATCGGAGACGACATAACCCTTGAATCCCCACTCGCCGCGCAGTATCCCCCCGAGCAGCTGCCGGTGCGCGCAACAGGCCTCGCCGTTGGTGCGGTTGTACGCGCCCATGACCGACCAGGCCCCGGCTTCGGTCACCGCGGCCTTGAACGCCGGGAGATAGGTTTCGTACAGATCCCTCCGATCCGAGGCCGCGTCAAAACGGTGCCGTTCCGGTTCGGGCCCGCTGTGCACCGCGTAGTGTTTGGGCGTGGCCACCAGTTTCAGGTATTCCGGATCGTCGCCCTGAAGCCCACGAACGAACGCGACGCCCATCCGCGCCGCCAGAAAGGGATCCTCCCCGTAGGTTTCCTGGCCTCGTCCCCAGCGGGGATCCCTGAAAACATTCACATTGGGCGACCAGAAGGTCAGTCCCTGATACCGTTTCCGTTTGCCGTTGCGGTCGAACTCATGGTGCTTGGCCCGAGCCTCGTCCGAGATCGCCGTCGCGACCCGCAGCATCAGGTCCGTGTCGAACGTGGCGGCGAGACCGATGGCCTGGGGAAAAACCGTGGCGGTCCCGGCCCTCGCCACGCCGTGCAGGCATTCGTTCCACCATCCGTATTCCGGAATTCCGAGCCTGGGCACCGCATGCGACCAGTCCTGCATCTGCGAGGCTTTTTCCTCGAGGGTCATGCGGGAAACCAGGTCCTCCACCCGTTCCCGAACCGGGAGATCGGGATTCTGAAAGGGAAAAGACGGCTGACCGCTGATCCGGGTCAGCGGCGTTCCGACGGCAAGCCCGAGCACGACCGCCGTCACTTTCATTCCGCGCATGCGCATATCCGGTCCCCTTTCAAACAAAGTGCGGATCTGGATCTCGGGCCGATCGGCACGACCTTCTCCCCTTCCGGATCCGAACCGACCCCGGATCCCGCGGCACTCCCGGCCCCGCATCAAAGTACGGGAAAAAGAATTGCCTGTCAATTCATTTGATGTAAACAATTGTATGAAAAAAGGGCGCCCGCTTCGGAGGCGCCCTCGATCAGAATCATTTTTGCCGCCGGTGTCATTCCCGACAGCGGCCGGACATCTGAATCCGGCTCACGGCTTCAGCTTGAACAGCACCTCTCCTGCTTTCGGAACCAGCAGAATGCCTTCCGGTTCACGGTCTTTCCATTCGTCGACGCGGACGCTTCTCCAGTCCAGGTAACCGAGATTGATTTCCCGGCACACGGATTCCGGGATACCTGTGGCCAGCGTCACCCGGATGCGGGGGGTTTCGACGCCGTCCGTATAGGTTCCGACGCCCTTGACATGGGTCGAATGGGCCATGACGCCGCCCGGGATGCCGGCAAAACGACCCGGCTGGGCCGTGAAATAATCGCGCACATGGTATCCGATTCCGCGCAGAATCGCGCCGTGCGTGACCGAAACTTCCCTGACGTGCGGCGCGTAAATCACCAGTTCTCCGCCGTCCGCGACCACGGGTTCCAGCTTGTACATGCATTTGCCCGCGGTCCAGAGATCGTCGTACATCTGCGGCGCGCAGGACAGGACGCGGCGGAAGGGCTTCTCCTTGTAGACCACGTTGACGCGGTCGGACAGCGCCGCCGCTTCCCGGAAAGCGTCCTCCGGGGATCCGGAGAAAGCGCCCCGCACCGTCTTACCCTCCATGACGAGCGCCAGGCAGAGCTTCTCGAACGCCAGCATGGACGCGGCCCGGTCGATGACGCGCCGCACCGGCGTGTCACGGGTGCCGTTGATCTCCCGGTTGGTGATCAGCGCGCCCAGCCAGTGGAAGGTGTCGATGATTTCCGCTCCCGCGACTCCCGGGAAGAAGTACTTGTTGCCGCCGGAGAACCCGACCACCTCATGCGGAAAAACCGGGCCCACCGCGGTCACGAGATCGTAGTCGAACAGACGGCGGTTCACCCGGACGGGCACATCCCGGTCGATCCGGCCCCCGGATAATGCGGCCAGTTCGCGTCCGGGAATCACGCCGACCTCGGTCAATGCGTCCGGATTGTTCCATTCATGGTTGAATATCCCGACCTTCCCGTACCGTCCCTCCCGCTCGGACCGGTCGATTCCGAAATGCCGGAGCAGGTGTTCTTCGGTCATGGCGGGATGCGTGCCGAGCGCGACGAGAAAGTCCAGGCCGGCCGCGCGCCGGCCGAGCAGATCATGAAGGATGCGGAACAGGTCCCCGACCGGGCAGGTTCGCGTGGAATCCGGCACGACGAACAGGAGCCGCTTGCCTTCCACGGACCGGCCCTCGAAAGTCCGTTTGCAGAAATCCTCCAGGTCCGGCCTGGCGAGGCCGGGCCCGGTTTCGCGGCGGATGGCGACGTCCGTCATGTCCACTCCGTGTGGAAGAAGCGTCCGCGCGGCTGGTCCGTGCGCTCATACGTGTGCGCGCCGAAGAAATCCCGCTGGGCCTGCAGCAGGTTCGCGGGCAGAACCGCGGACCGGTAGCCGTCGTAATAGGCGAGCGCGCTCGAAAAGGTCGGCACCGGAACGCCGGTTTTCGCGGCTTCGCTGACCACCGTGCGCCAGGAATCCTGGCAGCCGGCCAGCACGGACCGGAAATGCGGCGCGAGCAGCAGGTTTTTCAGCCCGGGCTCGGCGTCGAACGCCTCCTTGATTTTATCGAGGAACTGGGCCCGGATGATGCATCCCGCGCGCCAGAGCAGGGCGATGGCGCCGAAATTCAGG
>CAZNXX010000143.1:0-7435 GCA_964577095.1 uncultured bacterium
AACGGCCGCATTCGCCGCATCCGTCGCAGAGCGATTCGTCCACCCGCGGCACGAGGAGGCTGACGGTTTCCGCGCCCCGGGACAGGCCCCCGAGAAAGAGACGGCCGTTCGGCTCCTCGACGTCGCAGTCGAGTATCTGCACTTTCGAACCGCATGCCTTCGCCAGATTCAGCGTGACCGTGGTCTTGCCCGTGCCGCCCTTGCCGGACGCGATTGCGAGGACCGGAGCGTTTCGGCCTTCCGCGATCGCGCCTGCCGGGGACCTTCGGGGCGATTTCGTGATTCCGCGGGTCATTCTCTCATCGAAACCGTTTCACCAGCACGGCCGCGGCCAGCACCGTGGTCCAGAGGCCGTTCTTGTCGCCCGTGGCGGTCTGGGTGATTTCGCGGGTCGTCACGATCTCTCCGCCGAGCCGGTACTGCTCCTTTCGCTGATCGTAGTCCTTGTCCACGTCGAACGGCACGCCCAGGGTCGTCGCCAGCATCTGCGCCGCGAGATCCTCCGCGTAATCGCCCGCGGTTTTCTCGGTCATTCCGGAACAGTGATGCTCGGAGAGATATCCGTAATGCTCCTTATTGCGGGGAATAGCGAGACCGATACTCGCGGCGATCAGGCGGTTCGGCTCGTTCGATTCGGAACGCGCCATGACGCAATAAACGATCTGCCCCGGCCGGAGGTGCTTCTGGCCCTCTTTCTTTGAAATGAGTTTGCACCCCGGGGGAAAAATTGAACTGACGCTGACCAGGTTGTACATGGCGATGCCCGCGTCCCGCAGGGCTTCCTCAAAAGAGGACAGCTTCTCCCGGCTCCGGCCGACCCCCTTGGTCAGGAACACGCTGTCCGGGATGAAGTTGGAAACCGATTCCATCGCTTTCATGTCTCTCCCTGATTCTCGATGAACACGGACAGGATCAACCTCCGGTCTTTTATATGAGCGGCTCAAGCCCAATGTCCCTCGACGTCCGCGGAAGACGCCTCTTTGAGTCCGCCGGACCGGAAGCGTGCGAGCGCCTCCGCGACTGTGGCCGCGTCAGTGTTGTACACCTTGACCCCGGCCGCGGACAGGACACGGAAAGCTTTAGGGCCGCAATGCCCGGTGACCAGGGCCCCGGCGCCCAGCTGGCCGATCTGTTCAGCCGCCTGTATGCCCGCGCCCTGGGCCGCGTCGAGATTCTGGTGGTTGTCGATGATATCAAAGGTTCCGGCCTCGAGGTCAAACACCAGAAATTTCGCGGCGCGGCCGAATCGCGGATCCATGGGGCTGTTCAAATCGTTCCCGGACACGGTGAAAGCGATTTTCAATTCGGGTGCTCCTTTCAGTCAGCGGGGATCCGGCGGGCGCGGGTAAAACCACCTGGTCGGGCCGGGTCCGCCGCTTCACGTTTCACAATCGCCACGGATGGCGGTGGTCATCACCCGCCGGCTTTCTCCGCATCCATTCCGTCGAGCCGCTTCCGGATGAAATCCAGCTCGGATTGAAGGGCGTCAGCCTGGGCTTTGAGCGCCTGCTTTTCCGCCTCCGGATCCGGATTCATGAAAACCGGCTGAACCGGAGCGGCGCCGCTGAAACGGCTCCAGCCGGGCAGGCCGGTGGCATGAAACCAGTTCCGCCAGCCTCTTCCACCGCCGGCCCATCCGCCTCCCCGCCGCATTCCCCTGCCGCCTCCGAATCCCGGATTCGCGTATCCCGGCATTCCATAACCCGCGCAGAAGCCCGCGCTGCGGCCCGTCATCGAGCCCATTCCCATGGGTCCGGTTCCGTCTCCTCTTGGCATGACTGTTTCCTCCTTATTTTTCGTTTTCTTTGTCTCTCATGGTGGTTCAAAAATCATATCCCGCCCCGCGGCCCGTCGGACGCCTTCCGGTCCGGCCGTCCGGTCCGCACCGGCCCCTCCCGCCGCAATTCGGCCCGCGTCCGGGACGACCGCCCCGTCCGCCGCGCATCCGTCCGCGGCAGCCCGGCATGACGAACCGTTCTTCGTCCAACCGTCCGTCGAGCCAGGCCTGAAGCACTTCGGCCGCGTCTCCGGACATGAAGGGAATCACGCGGATGCCGAAAGCGGAGGCCATTTCCTGAACCGGCCTGGAGATGGCGCCGCAGACCAGTATGCCGCATCCCAGATCCGCGATGCGCCGCGCCTTCTGCACGGCCGACTCTTCCGTCAGGTCGGTCAGTTCTTCACGCACGACACGCCCGTTCTCGGCCTCCACGAGGCGGACATGCCGTGCCACGTCGAACACCGGCGCGATTCGATTTTCCCATACGGTGAAAGCGGCCTTGGCCATTCGAAACCTCATCGGGTCTGGTCGTTCAGGGGGAGTCCATGCAGGAATCGGGCCAGGGTTTCGGCGGGTGGACGTTGGATCTCAGGCTTATGTTTAAATTGGACTTGAAACAAGAGAGATTCTTTGGGGACGTTCAGGCAGGGTTGCGAATATGCTACTCTATATACCAAAGATAGTTGCGGACTCGCTACTGTTTATGGCCCGATCGGCCGTCTTTTTCGGGCAGGGGGATGCCCAGCCGCTTCATCATCCGGAACAGCGTGGTCTTGTGCATGCCGAGTTCCCTGGCGGCCGCGGACCGGTTGAATGAGTTCTTCTCCAGGGCGGAACGGATGGACCGGGCGTCGAGAAGGTCGTGTCCCGATCGGAGTTCCGAACCGGCCCGCCGCGGGGCGGTTTGAAGCGTAAGCTCTTCGGGCAGGTGTTCGACGCCGATCGCGCCTTCCCGGCACAGGATGAAACTCCGCTCGATGACGTTTTCGAGTTCACGTATGTTGCCCGGCCACGGATGGGCCATGAGCAGGGAAAGCGCCTCGGCCGATATCCCGGTAACCGCCCTCGCCTGGATCCGGTTGAACCGCTCGATGAACTGGTCGACCAGAAGGGGAATGTCCTCCCTGCGGCTGCGGAGGGGCGGCAGTTCGACGCGGATGACATTGACCCGGTAGTACAGGTCCTCGCGGAACGCGCCGTTCCGCGTCGCCTCCGCGAGGTCCCGGTTCGTGGCGACCAGCACGCGGCAGTCCGCGGGCACGGGATGCGTCGAACCGAGCGGCTCGAACACCCGCTCCTGCAGGACGCGCAGGAGCCTGACCTGCAGGGCCGGGCTGATCTCGCCGATCTCGTCGAGAAAAATCGTTCCCCCCCGGGCTATGGCGAAACGGCCGGGCTTATCCTTGCCCGCGCCCGTGAACGCGCCGGCCTTGTATCCGAACAGTTCGGATTCGAGAAGTGTCTCGGGAAACGCGCCGCAGTTCACTGCGACAAAGGGCCCCCGGCTCCGTGGGCTGAGGCTGTGCAGGGTCCTGGCCATGACCTCCTTGCCGGTTCCCGTCTCTCCGAGTATCAGCACCGTGCTGGGGCTGGCAGCGACCGCGGGGAGCACCTCGAACAGCTTGCGCATCAGGGGACTGCGGCTGACCAGGTCTCCGACACGGTGCCGCCCTTCCAGCTCCCGCCGGAGGGCCTCCAGCTCGCTCAGGTCCCGGAAGGTCTCGACGCCGCCGATGACGCGGCCGGCCGAGTCGCGGAACACGGCCGTGGAAATGCTGATGGGAATGCGGGAACCGTCGGCCCGGATGATGAACCCGGACTTGCCGATGACCGGCTTTCCCGTTTTCAGGGTCATGCGGAGTCCGCATTCGCTCTCGCACATGCTCGACCGGAACACGTCCGAACACCGACGGCCCACGGCGTCCTTGCGGTCGATGCCGGTGATGGCCTCGGCCGCCCGGTTGAAGAACGTGATGCGCCATTCGCGGTCCACGGTGAACACCCCGTCCGAAATGCTCTCCAGAATCGTGTCCGCCGGGAATGCGGCCGGACGTTTCAGGGGAACCCGCGGATTCTTCGCGCTCTTCGCGCTTTTCGTCTTTTTATCCAAAACCGTTGTCCGTTTTCAAATCCCTGATGACTTTCGTTTTCGCGGTCACACGTGCCTGAAACCCGTTCAATCAGGCGGCGGGGCAGGTCAATCCGAGTTCCATTCCCCGTCCAAAACAATCCGCCTGAATGCGCCGGCCACGGAATCGGGACGCACGATAAACGTCATCCGGTCCGCCCGTTTGAGCAGATCCCCGTCCGGGTCCGCGTTCTGGACCGATCGGCCCGGCGACAGGGTCGTGATCACGGCCCGGCCCACGATGTGCCTGCCCTCCGCGCCCCGTTCGTCCCGCGTGCGGATGGCCCACAGGTTGTGAAAGACGCAGGCCCGGCCGCCGGCCCGGCCGACGTAAAGCATGATGTGGCCCTTCAGGTGAATCAGCGTCAGAAAGGGAATCCCATGCCGCAAAATGACGTTTTCCTTCTCCTCCGGCGTCATACGGCTCAGGTCCAGAATCGAGTCGCCGGCCGCGGCCTGTGCGGACGAATGCCTCGGCAGAAGGATGCCGAAAGGCGCGAACAGGTCCTGCAGGGCCGCGGAACAGTCGCGGTTGCCGTAAAGCCCCCCCCATCCGTACGCCTGGCCCATCATCGCGTTGACGGCCGCTGCCAGCCGGCCCGCGGTGAGCGGCACGGGCCGCTCCGCCGCGGTTTCTGCGGACAGCAGGGCCTCGGCCGCGGACGCGGCGCCGTTTCCGTCCGCGACCGGGATGAGCACATGCAGGCCCTGCCCGCTCCGCCGGAGCAGGGGAAGCGCGGTCCCGAAGGGCGCGCGGAAGCGGAACCGGCCGTCCGCGGTCCGCACCGGTATGTCTTCGGCCAGAACCGCGGCCGTGCGGCCTGTGTTCCACTGCCAGGCGAAAGCCGGGTCGACGGCCGCGGCGTCCAATGGACGGAGCCAGCCCGCGGCCACCGGGGATTCGGCGTAGAGCCAGTCCCCGTCCACCGATGCGTGGAGAATGCGCAGCGGCGTTCCGGGCGGAATCGCGGTCTGCTGGATCAGGTCGAACGGGTATCCGCCGCCGGCGGACTGAAAGTTCTCGAACGCCGGCTTGTCCGTGGGCAGAAGGCGCAGGTCCGCGCGGCGCACGGTGACCGCGAAATCGTTCCGGTTCGGCCATGCCGCCAGGCCGGCTCCGGCTTCCAGTCCGGACAGCCATCCTTCGGGCCTGGCCAGCCGGTTCTCGCCGTACCAGCCCGGCTTTCCGAAACGCCGGAACGCCCATTCCGCCTCGGCAATGGGAACGGGTCTGCGGCCGTTCATCCACACGGCCTTCCAGGCCCGGTCCGACCTGCGGCACAGGGAATCCTGGAACGCGGCGGACACCAGGCGGACGTTCTGCGAACCCGGATCGACATAGGCGAACGCGTCCTGCTCGGGCTCGGGTGCCCCGGTGTCGACCGGAACCCGGCCGAGTTCAGGGCCGGACGCGCACCTGGAGATGAAAAACAGGACGGCCGTGAAAACGATCAGCCGTCCCATGCGAAATACCATTCGGATTCCTTCCTGAAACGCCGACCCCGGGGTTTATTGAAGTGCCAGGCACATCCAAGGTGCCTGGCCCTTGACTCAGTGGGACACCGGAGTCGAAGATGATTACGGAACCCTGGACGCGGCGCCCAGCCTGGCGTTGTTGTACCACAGCGTGTAATCCTCGGTCGTGACCTGGCCGTCGCCGTTGAGGTCCGTGTCCAGGTATCCATTGTCCCCCAGACGCGCGGAATTGTACCAGGCCGTGTAGTCCATGGTGGTTACCTGGCCGTCCTGGTTGATGTCCCCGCCCCAGAGGCCCCACACGCCGGTCTCGAGCTCCCTGGCGGCGTCTTTTCCCGCGTACCGGGTGGAATCGTCCGCAAAGGGATAGAGGGTCGAATTGCCCTTGACCAGAGCGATCCTGTTCCGGCTCATCACAGGCAGGTGGTTGCGGTGTTTGAGCACGAGAAAGTAATCCCCGTCCGGCGCGTCCGCGGCGAATTTCGGGGTCATGCCGAGATCGGACACGAGTGCGCCGTCTTCGTTCAGGAACACGCTGACCTGGTCCACAGCGGGGCCGTCCGCCGCGGCCCGGATCTCGGCCAGCACCCAGTCCACGACACCGGCCGGCACGGCCTTCACCGTGCGCGGATCCTCGGGATACGGGGACTGCAGCGGCACGAGACCCGCGTCCCGGAGGCCGGTGGACAGTTTGCCCGTGTCCGGATCGTATCCGGACTGCAGGAAAAAGGACGTCTGAATGCGCACCGAGTTCGTGGAGAAGGCGGTCCATGCCGAATCGAGGAAATTTCCTTCCCGCGTGATGAACTCGACCGTGCTGGCGGAGTTGGCTGTGGAGTTCGGATGGGAATCGCCTGTGCGGTACTCCGATTTTGTCTGGCTCGGATCGGACGGATGATCGTCCGGATACGCGAGAAAATTGAACCAGTCCAGAACAGCCACATTGTCCAGACCCGGGTTGGCCGCGTGATACGACGGCAGCCACTCATTCTTCAGCCAATTGTTGAACTGCCGCGCGCGGTGGGCGTTGTCGTCATTGGTTTCACCCGGAATCCGCGACGGTGCAGTGACTGGGATGAACAGGATGTCCGGATTCGCTGAGAATATGTCCTCCAGCGGAAGATAGGTGTAGCCACCATTTGAGTACGTATTCCCGGGTCCGTTGGCGTGGCGGTACACGGCCTGGTAATTGGTGATGGTCTGTTCGCCGGAGAAGGGGTCGCCAGGCAATGTGCCAACGTTGGATACATCACTGATTGGATAACAGCTCTTGAACATCACGATGCGGTTGTACCCGCTGGCGCATCCAAGTGTCCGCACGCCATTGAGGTAATCATTGAACCACAGGATCCAGTGGTTCATGTTAGTGCTGTATCCGGGCTGGCCGCCCAGCGATGCCGGACGGCCCGGGTCGTTAGGCACTGCCGTTCCATAATCGCTGTCGTTCCGCTCGTCTATGTACTCCTTGTCAGTAAGCGCGGCGTCCAAACCGTCCGACAGCCAGTTTTCGCCGCAGGAATGGTGGATGAACACGCAGTCATTCACTTCCTGGCCCGCGACGCGGGAAACGGACAGAATCGTCATAGAGACCGTCAGCATTGCTGTCCGTATCCGCGCCGATGCTCTTTTGATCAGCAATCCCATTATTTTCCTCCGTGGCTGAGACAACAAGCGCGACACCGAATCCTACAGAATCGTGTACGACAGCCCGGCGCCGAGCACCTGCTTGATCTGGCGCTTCGCGGACACGTCGCGGTCATAGGTCACCCGCACGTTGAAGGACACGCTGATCAGTTTCGTGATCTTGGAGGAGAACACATTGTCCCAGTTCACGTCCACCGCGTTCAGACCCTTGAAATTGGCGAACGTCTCCAGCTTGGAAGTGAACAGGATGTTGTCGTGGATCTTCCAGTCCGCGTCGGTCACCCACTCCGCGCCCGGTTCGGCCTTGATTTTCTCGACCTTGGCCGTCTTGGGGTCGTCGGCGTAGGGCGCCGGATGATTGCGGGTCACGCTTTCCTTCAGCGCCGCGCCGACGCGGGTGCGCAGGT
>CAZNXX010000144.1:0-4681 GCA_964577095.1 uncultured bacterium
AACACGGGCGGGAACAGCGACACGAGGGTGAAGCGGACTGTGCCCTTCGAACCCGAGGCAATCACGAAACGGGTGTCTGCCGTGGACGCGGCTTTTCCGGTTTTCAGCGTGACCCTGTACCGTTTCCATTCGCCGGAAACGGCAGGGACCGCTGCGGATGCGTAAACCGTCGCGCCGTCATTGGACTCGATGGAGACGGCCAGGGGACCGGAGAATCCGTCCGAGGCTTTCGCGTAAAAGGAACACGTGTAGGTCCAGTCGGGTTTGACCGGAATGCCCCAGTACCCGTCATTCGCGACGCCCACGCGGCCGGCCGCGGGCACTTTGAATGCCGTGAGCTTCATGCTGTTCGTCAATGCGGTGTTCGGGATGGGATCGCCCGCGTCCACGACTGCCGAGCCTTCAGCGCCTTTCGAAACAACCCGGAACCAGTGGGGCGCGTTCGGAATCCAGTCTGCCGGAGGCGTCACGAGCGGGCCGTGATCGACCGTGCTGCCTCCCTCGAATCCTTTTTCAGGCAGCCAGACACGGCCCTTCGAATCCGTGAACGGTTCGGACTGTCCCGCCCGCATCCGCAGGAGCGCTTTTGTGGGCGCGTTCTGCCGGACGATCTCGATCGCCTTGATGGCCGGGTTTTCCAATATGGGCGTGAACGTCACGCGGAACTCACCGCCGGTGACTTCCACAGGCACGGTTTCGACATAGGCGCGGTTGAAGCCCCCGGCCCTGGACCAGATGTCGAAGTCCTTGAATTCGTGCCCCTGCACGTTCATGGAAAAGACGCGCTGACCCGGTCCGGCGATGCCCGAGTACGTCTCCGCGAAGTGGAGCCTGGCCAGGTATTTTCCGTCCGGAATCTGATGGGAGAAGGAGCGCATTGAATAATGCTCGCTCCTGAACAGTCCCGGTTCATCGGTCCCTGCGGCCGGGGGAAGAATGCCGCCGCCCGGAGGATCGCTGAAAATGCGGTTCCGGATCAGTTCACCGTAGAGTCCGCCTTCGTACGAATAGTTGATTTCCTCGGTCATCAGACCGTAGAACAGGGGATTGATTTCAGCCCCGGGCTTGTCCGCCTCCACGGCGATTCGGCCGGGGCCGGCCGCGGAAGCGGAGCGGGCCGGCGTCGCCGGGGCCGGTTCCGTGTATGCAACGCCCAGCAGGGGAAGCATCTTTGCCGCGTACCGCCTTCCCAGCTCCCGGAATCCCTCGGGGCTGAAGTGCAGGTGATCCCGGCCGGCCTTGCAGCCCGCCGAGGAAACGACGGCCGCGTTGGGAATCGTCTCCGGAAGCTTCGCGATGATTTCGTTCATCGCCGCGCAGACGCCCCCCTGGTCGGCGTTGACCACCTCGCCCGCGAGCAGGGGCGTTTCTTCGGGCTTGAGATTCAGATCCCTGATCAGGTTGTCGTAAACCCCCTTGACCTTGCCGGGCCATTCCGGGTCGCCGGTGTTGGATTCGCCCTGGTGCAGAAGAATACCCCTGATGACCCCGTCTTTCTGGGCCGCCAGCGCCGCGTTCACGAGAGTCTGGTAGGGGTTGCCGTCGTATTGCCGCAGGATGCCGGTCATCCACGACGGAGCGTTCGCGGTGTAAGCCTGATAACCGTCCTTGTCGAACAGTTCGATCTTACAGCCGGCCACGGACACGTTGATCACGCCGACCCGGATGGAGTCCGGCAGATGATCGACCATCGTCCGGCCGAAATAGTCGGCCGGGCAGAGGCCCGTCCGGGTCCGGCACAGCGGGGGCACGGCCCTGTACCAACGGCCCGCTTTTCTATTCTGGTCCGGAAAATCGACCGCGGCCAGCACCTGAAAACGGCTGTCCACGTCCGTCGTGTCCCGGGCCTCGATGAACGGAGGGCCCTCCATGTTGGACTGGCCGAAGCACAGGAACACGTAGAAATTGGGGTCCGGGGCCGCGGAAGCGGCCCTGGGGATACAGAGCGCTGCCGCGAGCAGGAACAACAGTCCTGATTTCATTTTCATGGGATGATTCTCCTCATTTTGGATGCGGTCGCCTGCCGGGATTTCATCATTTCAAGTATCCGGCTTCACGGTAATACCGTTCGGCGCCTGGATGCAAAGGAACGCCGAAGTTACTCCACACGGTTTTCGGATCATAAGTGTAGACGCGTATGCACCATTTCAGGCCGCCGCGGTTTTCATCGATGGCCCTGGCCAGGTCATAGACAGCCTGGTCCGAAGCATCTTCGCGGACAAAGAAGGCCTCGCCGGACCTCCCGAGCGTTTGGATCGGGCGGTCGACGCCCCGAAGCAACCGGTTCCGCGCGATGACGAATTCGGCGTCGACGTTCCTTTCCGCGATACACTTCAGCAGGTCCGCGGGCAATTCCAGGAAATAAAGATCGAATTTCTGGGTCAGGGCCGTCCAGTAGGACGATTCGGGATTCATCGCGGGACTCGCCAGAAAACCCGAGACCACGTCGAACCCTCCCTTCAAAGCCTCGTCGACCGGGACTCCGGTTTTCCCGCCCCACGCCCGGAGGCTGTCCTCTGAAATGCCATAGTATTTCAGGATGACGGCCATGTTGCCGTCATAACCCGATATCCGAACGGGAATCCGCTGTTTTTCGATTTGCGCGAAGTCCCGAATGCCCGATTCCTTTCTGGCGGCGACGAGAAAATAGAACGGGTCCTCGATTTTAGCCGCGAGCCGCAGATTCCGGTACGGGCCCTTCCCGGACAGTCGATCGTGATACGCGGCGGCCAGCATGGCGCTCGAAGTCACGCCGAAATCGACGGGCGCGTCGATCCGGCCGGTCACTCCGTCCTCGATGTTGATTTCATCCAGCGGCGGCGGGAACTGACGCCCGGACACCAGGCCCGGGCCGTACCAGCGGTTGCAGTTGCGGCACAGAATCACCGAATAACCGTACGGTTCCATGGACTCCCGGACGAAATCGCCCAGTTCCCCCCAGGGACACCCGGTTTCGCAGGCCGAAGCCATAACCGGCCGCCTCACGTCCCATCCGGTCGGTCCGACGTCGATGTTTTCCTGCGCACGGACGGCCGCGATAGGGGACACCGCCAGAAGAAGGACGAGAATCTTTTTTTTCATCATTTCGCCCAGGCTTCTCCCTCGGGGGACCGGCGCCACTTGAAATAGGCGTCGAGCACCTTGAGCGATTCCAGGCTTGGAACGGGCCCGACATGCGGATCCGGCCCGAAAACCATGACGTTCTGCGTATTCTCGTTGAACGCGGGCCATTCGGGAACACCCTCGCCGTTTGGATTTCCGGTTTTCGCGAAATTCGTCCAGTACGTTGCCATGGCCTCCGAGACCGCCAGGTCGGACGCGGTCGTCTTCGGGTCGGACGCGTCGAGCGTATTAAAAACGTACGCCACGTCCTGGCCGTGCGGGGAGCCGGAACCGTATTGAGGGGAGTCTTCGGGAAAATCCGGGTGCTGGTCGAAATAGTACAGATAGGCGGGGGACTTCCCCTTTTGCGACTGAAGCCGCGCCCAGGACCACGTCTGCCACCCGAACGCCGCGTCGCGGGCCAGGTCGCGGGCCGTCTTCGGAACCGAATTCTCAGCCACCGGGTACGCCTTGAGCAGATCGCCCGCGAACCGGCCGTAACGCGTCTCGACCCCGGCGATGAATTCCTTCGGGTCCTTTTCGCGAGAGAAACTGGCGCCCTCGTCCGAATTATAACCCGCGAGAACGGGCGTGTCGTTGAACCGGCCCGCCTCGTAGAGTTTGTATTGATCGTCAGGGATCACGCGTCCGTCGATGATCGGCCATGCCAGGCCGCGCACGGCCGGGAGCTTCGCCGGTTCGATCTTCCTCAGATCCGAAACGGACGCGACGCCCGCGCTTTTCATGTATTCCAGTCCCCCCTTTTCCGCGTCCGCGAGACGCTTCATGTTTTCGCCCGGATACGTCGTGGGACGGGGGGGTCCGAAGGAGCCGCCGCTCTGCGATATGGCGCCGTGGAACAATCCCTTCGCCAGCGGCGAGGCGGCCAGCATGCTGACCGCGATGCCGCCCGCGGATTCGCCGAAAATCGTCACCCGGCCGGGGTCGCCTCCGAACGCGGCGATGTTTTTCTGCACCCACTGGAGACCCGCGATCATGTCGAGCAGTCCGTAATTCCCGGACACGCGGTCCGGGTTCTCGGCGCTCAGTTCCGGATGGGCCATGAATCCGAGAATGCCGACGCGGTAGGCAATGCTGACCAAAACGACGCCCTTCCGGGCCAGGTGCTGGCCGTCGTAATACGAGGTCGCCCCTCCGTTGAATCCGCCGCCGTAAATCCAGACCAGCACCGGGACGCGGTCGCCGGACGATCCGGCAGGAGTCCAGACGTTGAGATAGAGGCAATCCTCGCTCTGTTTTCCCCGGTCACCCCAGCCTTGAATCGGATCCGGGCCGAAATGTACGGCCTGAAGAACCGTGTCCCAGGGGACCACAGGCCTGGGCGCTTTCCAGCGCAGATCGCCGACCGGCGGCGCGGCGAAGGGAATGCCCTTGAATACCGTGAGCCCGTTTTCGACTGTCCCCTGAACCTGTCCGCCCTCGACCGTCACGAGCGAGGACAGTGGCTTGCCGGCGTTGCCGCATCCTGCGGCCGACATCGCGCACACCAGTATCCACAGGATCACGTTTCTCATGGTCCGAACTCCCTTCTTGACAGGTGGATTCCCCGGGCCGGGGC
>CAZNXX010000144.1:4781-7369 GCA_964577095.1 uncultured bacterium
TGGTTGGCCGAAACCCACGGCAGCCAGAACCGGTGGCCGCCGACCCCGCGTCCGGAACGTCCCGGCCCCATGCGCCAGCCTTCCTGCTGCCAGCCCGGGCCCTTCATGTCGTACAGCCGGCCCGGAAGCGCGACCATGGATTTGGTGGCGTGCAGAAGAATCCTCGACACATCGAGGTAATGAGGGTCTTTTGTATAGAAATACAATTTCGCGTAGGACGGCGCGGACCAGTCCAGGTACTCGTCCACGCTGCCCGTGTTGAGTGCCGTGATCCCCTGGACCCCGATGGTCGGCACCCCTTTCTTGTAATGGAGACGGCTGTCGTCCGCGTCGACCGGCATGGGCAGGTTCCATATCCACATCCAGGTCTCCGCGTAATCCGCGGCCGCTTTCGCACGCTCCAGCCAGACCGCGTCGCGGGTCGATTCATAGAGGCTCAGAAAAGCCTCCAGACTCAGCATGCCGGCTTCCTTGTCCGTGATATTGGGATTGTCGCTCGCCCCTCCGGCGTAGTATCCCTTTTCACCGAAGTTCTTCCAGATGTATTCCGCGGCGCGGACCGCCGATCGGCCGTACCGGGAGTCGCCCGTCGCTTCAGTCATCCGCACCAGCATCGGCACCGGGCAGTAACTCGCGGTTCCTGTCGGTTCCGCGACCGTGTCGCTTCCGGATTTCCACAGCCGGGGAAAGGAACCGTCTTCCCGCTGCTGCGCCAACAGCCAATCCGCGTATTGCCTGACCCAGTTCAGCCATTCGGGATGCTCCCGTCCCAGGCCGCGTTCGCGCTGGTACGCGGCCATCAGCACGGCCATGTCTTCCGTCGCGTTCCGCAGCCAGGGGGCGAGCCACTCCTGTCTGTCGCCCGTCCAGGGCTTGCCAGTGGCCAGGTCGTAACCGGTCGCCTGGAGCGGCACGGCCGGGAGCGCCCGGATCATGGATTCAATAATAGAAAGGCCGATCCCCCGCATCTTCCGGCCGCGGCCGGTGGTATCGCGATCGCTCTCCCGCAGGAGCAGGTCGGCGCACTCGATGTTTTTGCTCACGAAGCCCATCGCGGCCATGGTCCAGTTCCACTGGGGCGAGGCCGTGTCGAACACGGCGACCGCGAACGGAATCGCGGTTCGGCCGTCTATCGTCCTGGCCTGATCGGCCAGGTGGTCGGTCAAAACGCGGCGCATCCGTTCGACGTCGATGGGATTGACCGCGGGCTTCAGGGCGCTCCACGCCCATCGCCAGGCGTTCCGCGTCAGATCGCCGAACGACTCGTCCCGCCCGAACCGGAAGCGCGCCTCATAACCGTGCGCGACGCCGGATTCGATCGGATGAAACCGCCGTATCCATCGTTCCTTAGCGCCGGGACCGAACGCATACAGGTTCATCGTGCCCGGGAATTGAAACCCGACCTCGACGGGATGATCGTCTTTCTGCCACGCTCCGATGGATCCGAATTGAAATCGGGCATCGGTCATGACGTTTTTCGCGAGCTTCGTCTCTTCGACGGTCGATTCGCACCGCGGCGAGGGATCGAGCACGGATACGGAGAAACCGCCGTCGAAACGGAGCGCGAACAGGGGCGCGGGAAGCATGTCCTCGCGCAGCAGGAACCTCCGGTTCGCGTGGTTTCTCGTGCCGCCCGGAGAGCGCTCCCCGTTGAATGAGGGGTCTCCGTACAGGGCGCCCGGGGCCAGGCAATTGATCTCGGACCAGCGGACTGTGGAATCGACCTCGAAGAAGATGGACGAGTTGAAACCGCTCGGCGCCGAGCCGGTCACCGCAACCTTACGGCGCACTGAAAGTATTTCCCCATCCAGGCTCCAAAAGTCCCGCACATGAAAAACTGCGTTCTCCCCGCACGCGATTTCTGCGGCCGCGTCGAACCCGGATCGCGATTTACGGACCATATTGTATCCGGCCGTCAGTTCGCGGAGGCTGTCTTCAGTTTGCAGAATTTCAATCCGGACGGGCTTCGCCTGCGTCAGGCGCGGAGCGCCTCCGCCTGAGATATCCATGCCCCATCCGTTTTGGCTGGATTGGACGAATGAGACCGTCGCGCCTGTCTTCAAAGTTCCGAGTACGACCCGTTCGCCCGGCCTGCCAAACGCCGCCGAGACGGCCAGGCAGAACCCGATCAAAGCATGTTTGACGCTCATCCATCCGGCCTTTCGTGATTTCAATGCATGTGCCGCATCCGGCGATTCCGGACAGCCTTGCCACGGACGGATCGAAATCCGGGAGAATCGGCGCCGCGGTTTCCTGCCTCGGACCGCGGCGACTCCGGTCCTCTTCCGCGGGAGCGCCGCATGGACTCCGGAAACGGATTTCCCCTACGGGATGTTCTTTTTCGCGATTCTCCACCCGGGCATCCGCGACACGCCGCATGAATCCCCCGTGAACATCTTCGCGGCTTCCAAATCGCCCTTCAACCGCCATTTCAGCCAGGCCGTCGCGACGACCGCGAAATCCCCCCCGTGGGGCCGGCCGTAGGTTCCTCCGTGCCCGACATCCAGATTCGCCGCGAATGCCGGCACATGGTCGATGCGGTCGAAGTCGTCCATGCCGTTTTTATAGGCGATGTCCGACTCCCCGCC
>CAZNXX010000145.1:0-7328 GCA_964577095.1 uncultured bacterium
AACCCCGGACGGCAAGGGATTCGCCGTCGAAATCCCCAGCCGGCTGGAAGAGCTGAGCCGCATCGAGCGCATGGCCGAGAAGGTCGCGGCCGTGTACTGCCTGTCCCAGGATGAGCTTGACAACCTCGCCATCGCGGTCACCGAAGCGGTCGGGAACGCCATCATCCACGGCAACGGACGCGACCCGGATAAACGCGTCCGCATCGCCTTCAGCGTCGCGGCCGGATTTCTGACCATCGAGGTGGCGGACGAGGGCCGGGGTTTTGATCCGGCAGGCTTGTCCGACCCCCTGCTCCCCGAAAACCTGATGAAGGAAAGCGGCCGGGGCATTTTCATCCTGAAGAGCCTCATGGACCGCGTGGACTTTCAGTTCACTCCGGAGGGAACCGTGGTGCGCATGGGCCTCCGGCTGAAAAACCGGGCGACATGACCCTCGCTCTCGTCACATCCCTCTTCTACCTGACCCTCGGCGTGATCCTTCTGCTGTTCGGCCTCGTCATTCTCCGCGAGAATCCGCGCCAGCAGCTCAACCGCGTCACGGGCATCATGATCATGCTCGCCGGAACCGCGCCCGTGTTCGCCGCGTTCGGCCTCATGCTCCAGAACCTGTCGGCCGTCCAGATCGACCTGAACTGGTTCCGCAAGCTCTTCCTCGTCTGGGAGTTCTTCTTTCCCCAGATGTTTTTGTTCACCACCCTGTACCCGCGTCCCGTGGAGTGGTTCCGGCGGCATCCGTTCCTCCGGTACGCCATTTTCCTTCCCCATGTCGTGCACTTCGGACTCGTCATGGCGTTTTCCAGCCCCCAGCAGATCCAGAACCTCCTGCCCCTGCACAGCCTGACGGAGCGGTTCGGCCTTCTGGTGCAGCCGCTGGTCATCCTGGTCGGGCTGTTCCTCAACCTGCTCAGCCTGATCTACCAGTTCCACGCGAATTTCTTCGCCCTGATCAACCTGCTCTACATCGTCGGCGCCAACATTCTCCTGACCCTGGGCTACGGCGGGATCAAGGCGGGCCGCTTCAGGCGCCAGGTGGCCATCGTGCTCTGGGGCATACGCGCCAGCGTGGGGCTGTACGCGGTGGCCATTCTCTTCCCGGCCCTGAATCTCTTCGCCACGTCCCGGACCGCCCAGTTCTCGCTCATCACCGCGGCCCTTCTCATCGGGTGCGGCTCCATCGGGTGGGCCATCATCCGCTATCAGTTTCTCGACACCCGGCTCATCATCCGGCGCGGCCTGGTTTTCTCGCTGGCGTCCGCCGTCCTGGTCGGCGTCTACCTGCAGATCTACCGCGTCGGAAAAGCGATGATCTCCCGGGCCTTCGGCGCGGAGATCCCCGTGTTCGAGATACTGTTCATTCTCGTCGCCATGTTCCTCTTTCAGCCGGTGCTGGGCCTGTTCGAGCGGCTGATCGAGAAACTGTTCATGCGCGACCGCATGGACTACCGCAACGTGCTCAAGGACCTGAGCCACGATATCCTCACCACCATCGACCCCGCCGCGCTCCGCGCCAAGGTCGCGCGGACGCTGATGGAATCGCAGTCCGTCGAATCCGTCGAGCTGTTCCATGCCGCGCCCGACGGCCGCTTCGTGCCCTTCGGCGCGGCCGAAGGGCCGTCGTTCAAGCCGAGGGCCGAGGTGATCGAATGCCTCAAGGAGGCCGGCGGGCCGATCGAATTCGACTTTCTCGCCCAGGCGGTGCGGGACGAACGGGCGCTCGACGTCCTTCGGCGCTCCGAAGCCTCGCTCCTGATTCCCCTGGTCGCGCGCGACCGCCTGGTCGGTCTTCTGTCGCTCGGCCGCAAGGTCGCCCGCACCCGGTTCACGTCCGAGGACCTGACCCTGCTGTCGGTGCTCGGCAACCAGACCGCCATCGCCGTCGAGAACTCCCGGCTGTACAACGAGACGCTGGAGAAACAGCGCATCGAGGAGGACCTTCAGCTCGCCCGGGAGATCCAGCGCAATCTGCTCCCGAAAAGCCGGCCGCACAGCCGCCATTTCGAGCTGGCCGGGCTCAACCTGCCGTCCCGTGAAGTGGGGGGCGATTACTACGATTTCATCCCGCTCGACGGGAACCGCATGGGCATCGTGATCGGCGACATTTCGGGCAAGGGCGTGCCCGCCGCCATCCTCATGTCGAACCTCCAGGCCGCTTTCCGGATCTCGGCCATCCACGCCCGGACCACGGCCGAGGCGGTGCAGGTGGTGAACAATCAGATCGTGCAGACCACCGCCGTCGAGAAATTCGCCACGTTGTTCTACGGCGTCTTCGACCCGGCGACAAACGCGTTCGAGTACACGAACGCGGGCCACAATTTTCCCTACCACTGGAAGCGCGAAAAAAAGCCTTCGCCCCTGCGGGAGGGCGGCCTGGTGGTCGGCGTGGTGAAGGACGCGGCCTACCGCTCGGCCTCGACCACGCTGGGGCCCGGCGACATCCTGGTTTTCTACACGGACGGCGTGACCGAGGCGAGAAACCGGGCGGAGGAGGAATACGGGGAAGCCCGCCTGCTCGAAACCGTGGCCGCGTGCGTGGACCGGCCCGCGGAGACCATACTGCAATCCATTCTCGACTCGGTGGTCCGTTTCTCGGGGACCGAATCGCAGTCGGACGACCTGACCCTCGTGGTCATGAAGATGAAATGAACGGACCCGTTGAAAAGACGCACCTCAAGGCCCTGGGCCGGGCCGGCCTGGAGGAATGGGTGAGCGCGCTCGGCGAGAAGCCCTATCGGGCCCGCCAGCTGTGGAAATGGCTCATCCCGCGGGGCGCCGCCTCCTTCTCCGAAATGACGGATCTCTCCAAGGCGTTCCGCTCCAGGCTCGACGCGACCGCGGAGATCCGGTCCCTGCGGCGGGTTTCCGCGGACCGGTCCGGCGACACGGGCGCGGTCAAGTTCCTGTGGGAATGCCCGGACGGGAACCGGATTGAATCGGTTTTCATCCCGGAGGGCGACCGCCGCACCGTCTGCGTCTCGTCCCAGGTCGGATGCGGACTCGGGTGCGCGTTCTGCGCCACCGGCCGGCTGGGCTTCATCCGGAATCTGGAATCATGGGAAATTCTGGATCAGGTGATCGGCGTGCGTCGCGAAACAGGCGTTGACCCGACCAATATCGTGGTCATGGGCATGGGCGAGCCTTTTCTCAATTACGAAGCCGTGATGGACGCCCTCGCCGTGATGAACGACCCGGAGGGCCTCGCGATCGGGCACAGGAAAATCACGGTCTCGACTTCGGGCGTGATCCCCGGCCTGCTCCGGTTCACGGAAGAGAACCGGCCGTACAAGCTGGCCGTGTCCCTGAACGCGGTCACGGACGGCCTTCGGACCCGCATCATGCCGGTCAACCGGAAATACCCGATCGCCGAGCTCATGGAAGCGGTGCGGGCCTACAGCCGCGCCCCGGGCCGCAGGGTCACCTTTGAATACGTGCTCTTCGCCGGGCTGAACGATTCCCGGGAAGACGCCTCCCGGCTCCTGTCCCTTCTGCGCGGGCTTCCCTGCAAGGTGAACCTCATTCCGTACAATCCGGGAGTCGGCGGCTTTCAAAGGCCGGATGAAGATCGGGTGGAACGCTTTCTGGAATGGATCAAGCCGCTCCGGTCGCCGGTGATCGTGCGCTGGAGCCGGGGCGCGGACATCGGCGCGGCCTGCGGTCAGCTCGCGGGTTCGCGGCCGGAACGCGTTGATCCGCCGTCGGAGGAGGTGGAACCGCCGGGCATTCCGCTGGAAGCGGATCCGGCCGGCGCTTGCTGTTCTCCGGCGGAAACAGGAGTCGCCGCGGATGAACCGCCTGCGGCGAACGGGACCGACGGCTTCCGAACCCCGCATGACCCTGCGGGAGGCGACGCTTCCTGACATGTGGATTTATCTCGGTGTACTATCCTCCTTCTTCCTGGGCCTCTACGACGTCAGCAAGAAGCACGCGCTCTCGGGCAACGCGGTCATTCCGGTTCTTTTCTTCTCCACGCTGTCCGCCCTGGCCTGGATGATCCCGCCGGGCCTGTTCTCCGTCTGGGAGCCGGAATGGATGCAGGCGCACGGCCTGTATGTGCCCCTGCTCGGGCTTGCGGATCAGGCGTCGATCTTCCTCAAATCCGCGATCGTGTCCCTGTCCTGGATTTTCGCCTATTTCGCTTTCAAGCACCTTCCCATTTCTCTGATTTCGCCCGTGCGCGCCTCCGCCCCGGTCTGGACGCTCCTCGGCGCACTCATCCTTTTCCGCGAGTCGCCATCCCGCCTCCAGTGGATCGGATTCCTGCTCGTCATCGGGTCGTATTACGCGTTTTCGCTGATCGGCGGTAAGGAGGGATTGCGCCTGCACAGGAACAAATGGGTGGGATTCGTGTTTCTCTCGACACTCATCGGCACATGCAGCACGCTGTACGACAAGCATCTCATCCAGAACCGCGGGCTCTCGCCCATGGCCGTTCAGTTCTGGTTTTTCGTCTATCTGGCCGTCATCCTGGGAGCGGTCTGGCTGGTTTTCTGGCTGCCCGTACGGAGGCGCTATACTCCTTTCAAATGGCGCTGGAGCGTCGCGGCCATCGGCGCGTTTCTGTTTGCCGCGGATTTCCTGTATTTCCGCGCCCTGAACCGGAAGGACGCGCTCATCGTGATTCTCTCGGCCATACGCCGGAGCGACGTGCTGGTGTCCTTCACGGTCGGGAGCCTTCTTTTCCGGGATCAAAACGTGCGGCTCAAGTCGCTCGCCCTGATCGGCGTGCTTGCGGGCATGCTGTGCATGATTCTCTCGGCCCGGTGAACGGTCGACCCCGGGGTCGGGGCGTTTTTCATAAAAAACCTCCCGCGGGCCGGTACCAGCCCGCGGGAGGTTCAGTTTGGGGAAGCCCCTGAACCGGATGTCCCTCTCTAAATGCCGGCACTAATCCCCCATGGCTTCACCAGTTTTTTGTCCGCCGCGGTCGCGCCGAATATCAACTGATGGATTTCAGCCGGTTCCACTCCCATGTTAAAATTGTAATTCGGGGGCGTTTCGACTTCAGTGGATCGATTTAAATCAATAGCCATGGTCAACACTCCGCGGGATTTTTCAATCTGCCCGATCAACTGGACTCCGCCGCAGTGCAAGCATTTATAATAGGTATGTGCATCCGGGTCGTAATCATAGATGATGAATTCTAATCGGGTCTCCGTGTTTTCCAGGGTCCGATGGGTCAAAACGGAAAGTGTGTTTTTGTTCTGGCTTGAAACCTGGCATGAAAAATAAACGGGGCTTCGGAAGCTTCCGTCCCAGTAAAAAGCGGAAACTACGCCGACCACATCCAGGGTGCTGTCCTGAGATTCCGGATCCGTCACCTTGAAGTCAGGGATCAGCTCCTGACCCGCGATGTTCAGGGAAAATATAAATCCGATCATGCCCTGAGGTTCCGGCTCAAAATGAAAGCCCTGGCGCACGGAGCAGTTATAACTCATCGCCGCACCCAGGAGCGGCTCTTCCGAGTTGTCATGCGCGGGGTCTGAGCAGGACAATACCAGACCGGCGGACCACACCGCGGCAACAGCCCATCCGGCTTTGGGTCTGAACTTCATTTTCATGATCACTCCTAACCTGTTAAAAAACCTCCCGCGGGCTTATGACATCCTGCGGGAGGTTGTTGTCATTGCGAGCCCCGCGGTAGTCTTCAATAGCCGGCATCTGTCGTTTGATCCCGCGAAAGCGGGACGGGGCGCGGCAATCTCATCTTAGAATCCCACGGCAAAAGCCGTGGGCTGTTACACCTCCACCTCGAACCGGCAGACCGGATCGCCGCGCCTGATGGAGGATTGGATGGTCACGTTCAGGGGCCGTCCTGCGACGGTTTCGAACATCTGCACCACCCATCCCCTGGAGCACTCGCACCAGGTGTCGGAGAGCCGCCCCTCCATTTTGGACACCATCGGACAATAGCATTCCTTGTAGATGAGGACGACTTTACCGTCCTGGAGCCGGACGTTCTCCTTGCCGACCCATCCGCCGAGTTTTTCCGCGAATCCGGCCATGTCGCCCTTGCAGGACTCCGCCAGCTTGATCGCGGATCTGCGGGCGCAGTCCCGTCCGTTGGACTCCATGAACGCGGCCCGCTCCATCGTATCCATGGACGCGTCCAGGTTCTTCAGAAAATTCCGCACCCAGCTTTCGCGGAAAGCGGCGTCCGGATCTCCGGTTTTTTCGGTCTCCCCGGCCCGTGCCGGAAGGGCCAGGCCGCACGCCGCCAGCGCGCCGGCGCCTAGAGAGCGTTTAAGGAATGCGTTACGATCCATGTTTCACCATTGTTTATTCTTGGATGATCCGTTTCGTTTCGAAAGTTCCGGGTTCCGCGTTCCGAGTCCCGGGTTAACAAATATTCATCGCCTTACAACTCGGAACCCGGAACTCGAAACTCGGAACAAGATGTTACTGCATCCCCTTGACCTTCTTGTACCCGGCAGGCGGCTCATAGATACCCGCGGGCGGCGCGACATTGTTCTTCACCTCGATCAGCTCGATGGACGACTTCATCTTGGAGTTCATGACCGTTGATACCGTGACCGTCCGGACCGCCGTTCCCTTGATCTTCTCGGTCTCCTTCTGAATGTCCGCAACCATCTCTTTCAGCCCGGGCTGCATGGACATCATGGCCGCCGACATCCGGGCCATCAATTTGGAGTCCACCTGAACATCCTGAGAAGCCCAGACCTCGGATGTCGATGGCGCCATACCGCCTTCGACTTTCTGTATGTATTTGCGGCAGTTCCACCCGTTGATCACGCTTTTCTCGGCCGTCTCGGTCACGACGAACTTCATGTTCTTGAACATACCCTTCATCATTTCCTGCATCTCTGCCGGAAGGCCCTCCGGCGCATCCTCCCCGGATTCCCGGGTTGCCTGGCTGATCACCTTGGACATGTCCATCGGCAGTTCCGACCAGGTCTTATTCTCGTGATTCAGCACGAGCACGGTCCCCTTGTCCAGACGCATGATGATCGATTGCCTGTCCATGTCATTCCGGGCCCTGTCCTGGCCGAACCAGAGCGTTCCCTCATAATCCTTGGCCGGCTGTGTCTGCCCCATAACCGTGAACGCGTCGTTGTGATGTTTCTGCCGGATTTTCGTGTCCGCCGAGGCCGTCAGGGCCGAGGCGAGGACCAGTGCCGTTACAATCATGCGTTTCATGAGTTTCTCCTTTATGGTCTGAGAGATAGTTTCAACCGAGTGGACCGGTACAGCCACTGTCTCGTTTTACGCGATGCGCTGTGCGCTTCTTCTCATTCAAGCCAGCCCGGATCGGACCAGACATCGTTCCAGAGTTTTCAGGTCCGGTTCGAACGGGTACCAGTCATTCAGTCCCA
>CAZNXX010000146.1:0-7254 GCA_964577095.1 uncultured bacterium
ATCTCGGCGTGGAATACGCCAGCAAACAGGCGTATGACACGAAACGCATGGCGGCCTTCTTCGAGACGCTGGAGCGCATGTCCGGCGGCCAGGAATCGGGCCTCCCCGACTGGTTCTCCACCCATCCCAATCCGGAGAACCGGGTCGTCGACGTACTGAAGAAGACGACCCAGTGGCAGACCAAGCTCGCCCTGGCCAAGTACAACATCAACCGTGACACCTACCTGAAAACCATCAGCGGCCTCACCTTCGGCGACGATCCCATGCAGGGGTACGTAACCGGCAACGCCTTCTACCAGCCATCCCTGAAGTTCTCCTTTCCCGTGCCCAAGGGCTGGACGGTGAACAACATGGCCTCCCAGGTCCAGCTCGCTTCCCCGACCGGAAACGCCTCGATCGTGCTCATGCTCGATTCAGCCGCGACCGCGGCCGCGGCCGCGGACCGGTTCATCTCCGGAAACGGAGCCGTCGTTCAGACCCGGCAGTCACTGACGGTCAGCGGCTACGCTTCCCAGAAGCTCGTCTCCCGGCTGGCCTCCGAGTCGGACACGCTCAAGGTCATGTCCTATTTCATCCCCAAGGACGGCACGGTGTATGCGTTTCACGGCCTTTCCACGCCGGCCCTGTACGCGCAGTTCGCGGATACCTTCGCGACCACCATGGGGGGCTTCAGGAAGCTCACCGACGCGTCGAAGATCAACGTGAAGGCCGAGAGGCTGACCGTCAAAAATGTGACCAAGGCCGCCACTCTTCGGTCCATCCTGAAACAGGGCGGCATCGCGGACAGCCGGCTCGAGGAAATAGCCATCATGAACGGCATGCGGCTGGACGAGATGGTTCCGGCCGGCACGCTGATCAAGATTCCCGCCAAATAACGGCCCTCCGGCCTTCGGCGCCCCGTCCGGTCCGGACGGAACGCCGCCTTGGAGAACGGAAAAGAAAACGGCTCCCCGCCTCAGGACGCGGGGAGCCGTTTTTTTTCGAAACCGGCATCTTAAAAATTCCGGAGAGCTGCCGCGTCAGTTTCCGTATCCGTTTGAGCGGAACGCCAGACCCAGCGGGAATATCCGGACACCCCCGCCCGCGATGACCTCGTTTTCCTGGCCCAGTCCGCAGAAAAGCCAGGGTGACACCCCGCCGAACCGGACCACGCCCGGGAACAGATTCAGCTTGGCCTTGTAGGCCCGGGATCCGGAGAACAGCAGAGAGGCCATCAGGGAGCCGTTCCGGTCGTAAAACAAACCCGCGTTCCAGATGAGGTCCACGGTCAAAATTCTCCCCTGTCCGTTTTCCCGCACGACTTTCTGTTTTCTCGACATCATCCCCGCTCCCGCGGACCAGGAAGAACCGTCCGGCCGTCCGAGCGAGAGGCCGAGCAGTCCATTGAGCCCGAAATGATAGAAGAGACCCCAGCGTTCCGTCCCGGGAATCCGCCAGCGGACGCTGTAATTGTCCGCGTTGTTCTCGAGTGTGCTGCCGAAGGGATCGAAGGCCGGGGGCGTGGACCAGTCTCGCATGCGAAGCGTCTCTCCGAAAAACCGGCTGACCCGGTCGGAGGAGAACAGAAGAATGCCCAGGGGGTCGAAAATCCAGAGGTCCGCGATGGGATCGACGTTCACGCCTTCATAAGCGTCATTCTCGACGATCTCGTTGAGGAAATGGTACGCGGCGCAGGTGGCCGCGGACCAGACGCGGCCATGGCTGAATCCGTTCGCCCCGTACCATTCCGAAAGCTGGCGGAAGGTCATGCCGCTCCCGATCAGGTGGCTCTGGTAGTTCGGCACGTACTGCGCGCTTTTCGGCGCGAGGCTCATGGGAATCACCTCGTGCGTCAGAAATTTTTTCCAGCCGAACGCGCGGATATTCCCGACCGGGTCCGAAATGTTGCGCCAGACGTTGTCCAACCCTGTGCGGTAGTCCACGCAGAACGGGTCACGGTTCCGGTTGCCGGTCTGGAAGATACTGTACCCGCCGTTCAGCACCACGAACACGGGGTTATAGAGCGACTCGGAACCATATGGGAGGGAATGATAGAAAAAGGAGTCGTCCGTTCCGGACGGCCCGCACACAGCCTTCGATCCGGCCAGCAGAAGCGCGAAAAATGCGACAAGTCGGCCCGCCCGCGGAAGGCCGCGGACAGGCTCAGGCAATGTGGAACTCCGATTTCTCGACCCGGCCGTTGGAACGGCCGATCTTGTGCCAGCCGCTCCGGTCGTTGAGCGTCACCCAGCGCCGTTCCTCGGCCCGGTAGAACCAGTCCTTGTCGAGCTGGTAATAGAGCTGGAGGTTCCGGGTTTCGATGATGTTGAGAATTTCGTTGGTATGCGAGTGGCTTTCGTCGTAATCGGTGGTGGCCTTCTGCCCCATCTCGGAATAGACCTGGTTCAGCTCGAGCAGGAGGTCGAGCACTTCATGATCGAGCGTCCGTATGGTGAGGCCCAGCCGGACGGCCTCCTCCGAGAGAATCGGATAGTCATGCGACGGATACCGCGTATTGAGCACTTCGGCGATGCGCCGGACGGATTCCTCCTCCTTGATGTGATAGGAAAGAATCGCCCGGCACAGCATCACCGACAGCGAATCCGCCCGGTCCACGGCGCCGATGACCAGGGGATGGACGTACTCGAACAGGGACTTGTAGGGGTTCGCCGCGGTCTGATCCTTTTCCTTCTGCCATAGGGCGATGACGCGCTTGAGCTCGTCCAGGCTCACGCTGACCCGCTCGTTGTCGCGGTCGATGGGCGACAGGTCGTGCGTGAGCGACGTGTCCACCGCGGTCAGGTAGGACATGGGACCCATGTGAATCGCGTTCGCCCCGAGCGCGATCATGGTCGCGGCCGACGCGCATTCGAGGGGGATGAGGGCCTGTATGTTCGTGAAATAGGTCCGCAGCAGATTGACGATGCGGAGCGACGCCTGCCCGTTCCCGCCTTCCGACTTGATGAACAGGTAGAGCGTGTCCCGTTTGCCGATGTTCTCGAGCATCTCATAGATGGCAATCACATCGTTCTGGCAGACGGATCCCTGCGGGTTGTTCCAGTACGAAATGAAGACACCGTCGAGCCGATCCGCGATGCGGGCGACGATTTTCTGCGTTTCGGTGAACTTGACGGGCGGCTGCTTGACGGGAATGCGCTTTTTATGCTCGGCCATTTTGGTTCCTCCGGAGGGTGAGTTTCAATTTACATGAAACCGGGGATAATAGCAAGGAAGAGTTCAACCAAACAGAAAGGAGAAAAATCTGCTGCGTTCCGCCTGAATTCAAGTTTTAAGGATAAAGTTTAAGTTCAAGGCTCAAGGAAATCAAATTGCTCCATTCAGACTCCGCTTCCACGGGATCAATGGACAGACGATGCCCATTGAAGACATCGACCTTTCATGCGGACAGTATCAGGACCCCGAAGTTTGAATCCCACGATCCTGGAACTCATTTTGATGACTTTAAACCTTGAACCGTTTCAACGGCGATTATCTAAAAGCCCTTGACCGACGTTTCTCCCGTATTTACATTACCGTCATGAAGCGAACCCGCGACATCGGGCGATGCCTCGGCCGCGCCTTTGATGAATGGCGAGAGGACCGCGCGGGCCGGATGTCGGCCGCACTTTCCTTCTACACGCTGTTCTCGCTAGCGCCGCTCCTGGTGTTTTTTGTCCTGGCCGCCGGCCTGGCGCTCGGACGCGAGGGCGCCCAGTCGTTCATCGCGTCCCGCCTCCAGGAATTCCTCGGGCCTCAGGCCGCGGAGGTGATCGGCTCCCTGATCGAGAACGCGCGTAACCGGGAACCCGTATCCGGCCGCCTGGCGGGCGCCGCCGGAATCGCGGCCGTTTTCTGGGGCGGGTCCACGGTTTTCGGATGCCTTGCCGACTCGCTCAATGCGATCTGGAACGTGAAACGCAGGGGCGGGCGTTTCGGGATCCGCGGATTCCTGGTGCACCGGCTCGCGGCCTCCGTCATGGTTTTCGGGACCGGCGCTTTTCTGGTGGTTTCGTCGCTGGCGACCCTGGGCCTGGCCGCGCTGGGCGCTTTTCTCTCGGAACGCCTGACGATCCCCGTTCAGGCCTTCAGAGCCGGGGATTTCCTGCTATCCGTCGCGGTTCTGACCCTGCTGTTCTCCGCGGTGTTCAAGTGGGTTCCGCTCGTCCGGCAGACGTGGACGGACGTGTGGCCCGCGGGCCTGCTGACCGCCTTTTTGTTCAGCGTCGGGAAATACGGCATCGGATTGTATCTCGTGACCTCGAGCGTCTCCTCCGCGTATGGGGCCGCCGGATCGCTGGTGGTCATGCTGATCGGCGTTTACCTGGCCGCGGAGATCTTCTATTACGGGGCCGAATTCAACAAGGTGTGGATGCGGACGCGGGGGTCGGGGGCGGGTAAATAGGTTCGAAGCGGAACCGGTTTCGTGTTTCGGGTTCCGAGTTCCGTGTTCATTTCCGGCAAAAACAGGGAATCCGCCGGTTTCCAACCCGGAACACGGAACCCTGAACGCGGAACTCCTGATCAATCCCTCAAAAACTTCAAGCTCGACAAGGGTATCCCCCCCGCCCGCTTCCGCCGCACGGTGTCGCACGACCGGCACGGCTCCGACAGGGCTTCGAAACGGCCTTCGCGCATGGACGCGCGCAGATCGCGAATCCGCGGACTGTTGAAGATTTCCCGGAGCGGCGCGTTCCGGACGTCTCCATAGATGATTTTCGCGAAGAAGTCGTGCGGGCAGGACCCGACGCGGCCGTCCCACAGGACGACCAGCGCGTGCCAGGGGAAGGTGCAGGCCGAGAACGCGTCGGGCACGGGTTTGCCCGTGTCCACGTTCCCCGCCCAGTTGTGCGGTTTCTTGATGATGAGCCGGTCGAGCCCCGCCGCAGCCAGGGAATCGGCGAAACGGGCTTTGGCCGCCGGGTCCGGGGCGCGTCCCGCGATCTCCATGACCTCCACGACGGTGCGCGGGCCTCGTCCTCCGGACCTGCGCTTCAGCTCCAGAAAACGGAGAATCTTCTCCAGGGTCGCGTCGAACCGCGCCCCGACACGGACGGATTCGTAGGTCTCCGCGTCGTATCCGTCGAACGAGAACGAGATGAGCCGCAGTCCGGAGCGGACCAGCGCCTCGGAGCGCGTCTCCGTCAGAGCGGTCCCATTGGTGTGCAGTTTGACCTTGACGCCCTTTCCGTCCGCGTAACGGATCATCTCCTCCAGATCCGGGTGGAGCGTCGGTTCTCCCCGGTGATGGAGATTCACGTCATGCACCGATCCCGCGGCCTGGTCGATCACGGACCGGAAAAGTCCGGTCTCCATGAATCCCAGGTCCGCTTCGGCCTGCCGGTTGTTCGGGCACATCACGCATTCGAGGTTGCAGCGGTTGGTCGGCTCGATCCAGAGCCGGTAGGGCGCATAGGGGACTTCCGTTCTTCGGCTGAACCGGTAATGCCGGGTGATCCGGAGCAGTCGTCCGATCGCGCGCTGGTGTGGGATGATTGTCGGGGTCATGCGGACGTTTTCCGGAAACGGACCGTCCGTTCCATGCCCGGGAGCGGTGACTGGTTCCTCAATGATCTATCCGTTCTGTGATGGGTGACCAACGATCCGTCGTCCGGCTCCAAGAATGCGCGTCAGTCGGACAGAGAAACCCTGCTGTACCGGCGGCCGTTCTCGTTCCAGTAGAAAATCGAGCTGTGTCCGTCAAAGAAGAAAAAATAGATGCCGGTCCGGGTCAGGTCCAGTTCCGGGGCTTCATCCGGACCGCACTCCCACAACCCCCTGCCGCATGCGGTCAGGTACTTCCCGGGTTTGACGGGCGACAATCCAGCGTGGATTTTACCGTCTCCCCGCGAGAGCGGTATTTCCTGGAGCTTGAGCACCTGTCCGCTTGAACCCGGCAACACGAACAACCCGCATTTGGCCTCTTCCTTCTGGATCAGGATGAAGGCGCGGTCCCTGCGGTCGTCGCCGTCGAAATCGCCATGGGCCAGATTCGGCAATGCGCCGTTGAAAAACCGGATGTCCTCTTCCGTATAATCGCTTTCTTCCGTCACCTGCCATCCCGCGGGCAGGCGGGGCTTGAACTGGCCCTCGGCCGGCCGGAAACCGAGAAGCAGGACGAATATCCAGCCGATGACGACAAACCGGCTTCTTTCTTTTGGGACTTTGAGCATTGAACCTTCAACTTGAGACTTCCAATAAATCCGGGGGATTGAAGAACCCCGGCATATCGCAGTTCGTGAAAATTCGATTCACGCAAGCTGACGCTCGCGGCTACCGGCGGACTTGTTTTTCGATTTGAAATTTCAATTCTATTTCTGAAGCAGAACCTTGCGCGTTTCTGAAAATCCGTTCACCGAGAGTCGGCACAGATAGACCCCGCTGGGAAGGCCGCCGGCGTTCCATCCGGTCTCGTGCGTGCCTGCCGGCCGCACCGCATCCACCAGCGTTTCGACGCGCCGTCCGGCTGCGTCCGTCACGATGAGAGTCACCCGGCAGGAAACCGGAATCCGGAAGCGAAAAACGGCCCGGACGTTGAACGGATTGGGATAGGCGGGGAACAGGGCGAATCCCCCGGGCCTGACCGAAGGACCGGAAACGGCATTGACGAACGGGCTCTCAAACGCGCCGAGATCCGGGGCGGACCCCAGGAACGGCCATCCGAGCGACTCGCCGCCGTCAATCAGATCACTGCCCTCCGCGAGCCGCAGAAACCCGAGTTCCGGCAGGCTGCCGTCCGGCTGTCGCGGCCCGGACACGCCCGCGGTGTCCAGGCTGAAAAAATCGTCCGTATCCACACGGAAGGCGCTGAGCCAGCTGTTAGGCCCCTGGACCACGGACCGGTCCAGGCTGGTTGAACCCGGATAAGACAGGCTGTTCCGGACCGAGGCTTCCTGGCCGCCGTTCACCTTCTCCGACACGCTGAAATCCGCGGCCTTGTTCCGGAACCCGGAACAGTGCCGCAGGATCATGAAACCCATGTTGTGGTTCTGGTCGAATCCCTTTGCCTTGTTGTCAAAGGCCACACAACGGGTCAAGGTGAAATGATGCATGAGCCTCTGGCTGTTGCCATCGTCCCCTCCGCCCATTTTAAACCCGTTCCCGTTGGCCTTGGGGCCGGGATCCGAACCGTCCGCGAGATATCCGTTTCGCCAGGTCCAGCAGCTGTCCAGGATCGTGGCCACGTCGTTCGCGCCACGGAGGTACCCGTCCCATCCGTCGTCGCAGTTCTCCCACGCCCGGCAGCCCCTGAAATAATTACCGCTTCCGACGGTCAGC
>CAZNXX010000147.1:0-7254 GCA_964577095.1 uncultured bacterium
TCGTCATGTAACCCGTATGCACGTCGCTGAATGACACGGATTTTATTGTTGAGCCATTGAAAGGTTCAGTGTATTCGTGTAAAACGAAACCAAGAGTATACATTCAACAAAATAAAATATGGAGACTAGCCAATCAAGAATTACTCTACAAGGGTATTTATTATTTGGATGATAAGTTTATCGGATATGGCTGGTGTGATGTTGTCTGTTGCGAAAAAGTCGACAGTATACTTGTAAGCCGTGTCGAATATGAGAAAATAGGCAAGAGAAAAATACCATCATATTTAGAAATGTATAGAGGTTCTAACAAGGTCCCTGTTTATAGATCAAAATATCTTTCAGGTGAAGTTAAGGTTGTTATCGATTACTTTTCAGATTCAAATTGTTCCAGGAAAGAAGTTCTCGAGAAAAGTATTTTTATAAATTAAAATATCATTATTTATGCCTAACGGTTGAGTGACAAATAATACCAGAACACCTAAGCTATAGATAGATTTGTCACTCAACCGATAGATAGTGATTGCGGAGAAGGTAAGCTTCATCCGGCAGGCGATACAAAATAAAGTAAAAATTAAATGACAAACCAAAGGAGAATCGAAAAATGAAGAACGATTATAATCCCCACAAAACAGCGCAGGCACAGTTTGACAAGGTCGCTGATATGCTCAATCTGGATCACGGCATGAAAAGCATTCTCAGGGATCCTTTAAGGGAATACCACTTTCTCATTCCCGTGCATATGGACAATGGAAAAGTAGAAGTGTTCAAGGGATTCAGGGTCGTTCACAACGATGCCAGGGGTCCGGGCAAAGGGGGCATACGTTTTCATCCGCAGGAGACTATCGATACGGTCAGGGCGCTGTCCATGTGGATGACGTGGAAATGCGCGGTCGTGGACATCCCGTTGGGAGGCGCCAAGGGGGGGGTGATCTGCGATCCGCATAATCTGAGTTCCAGGGAGCAGGAACTGCTCTGCCGGGGATGGATCCGCCAGATTTCGAAAAACCTGGGCCCCCTCGAAGACGTGCCGGCGCCGGATGTCATGACGAACGCTCAGCACATGTTGTGGATGCTCGACGAATATGAGATCATACGCGGTGCGAAATACCCGGGATTCATCACGGGCAAACCCGTGGGCATGGGCGGGTCTCTCGGGAGGACAGAGGCGACGGGTTACGGGGTGATTTTTACAGTCCGGGAGGCGTTGAAGGAAATGGGGATCCGGCCCGAAGACACGACCGCCTGCGTTCAGGGATTCGGGAATGTCGCCAGACACGCCATCGAACTTTACCAGCAAATCGGCGGCAAGGTCATCGCGGTATCATGCTGGAACCAGACGGAACAGACTCCCTATACCTTTAGAAAAGCGAAGGGCATAGACCTCAAGGAACTGGCGCCGATTACGGACAGTTTCGGAAGCATTGACAATGGCAAGGCAAAAGCCCTGGGATACGAGATCCTTCCAGGGCCGGCGTGGATCGAACAAAACGTCGACATTCTCATCCCGGCGGCAATGGAAAATGAGATTCATAGCGACAATGTCGGCAAGATCAGCCAAAAAGTAAAACTGATCGCCGAGGGCGCGAACGGACCTACGACCATTGAAGCCGATAAAACCATCAAGGAACGCGGCATATTTCTCATCCCGGATTTTCTGGCGAACGCGGGCGGTGTGACCTGCAGTTATTTTGAACAGGTGCAGTGCAACATGAATTATTACTGGGAAAAAGAGGAAGTCCTGAGCAAACTCGATCTTAAAATGACATCGGCATTTCTTGCGGTGAGCGCATTGGCCAAAGAGAAAAAGGTATATATGCGGGACGCCGCTTATATCATCGCCATTGACCGGGTGGCCAAGGCGACCAAAAGCAGGGGATGGGTGTAAAACTGCCGATGGGGTTGAACCGTCGATTCCCAGGGCAGGCCTGATGGGCAAAAAAGAAGATCATCCGCCCCTCCATCAAAAGATAATCCGTTTCGACCGCGACACATTTGGCGGCACGGAAACCTTTACCTATATCGGGGAGGGAGAATTGGGCGGCAAGGCCGAAGGGCTTGCCCTTATTCAAAATAAACTCATCCCGCATTTCAGCGACAATCCTTTTCCTCCGGTTGCCGTCCATGTTCCCAGCCTGGCGGTCGTCACAACCCGTTTTTTCGATGGTTTCATGGAAAGCAACCGTTTGTATGATGCTGCGTTTTCCAATGAAAGAGATGAGCACATCGCCCACCTTTTTCAAAAAGCGGAACTGCCTCCCGATTTGATCGGCGATTTAAGGTCACTCATATCACGGACACACAGCCCCCTGGCAGTCAGGTCATCGAGCCTCCTGGAGGACAGGGCGAGTACGCCCTTTGCCGGTGTGTATGAAACCAAAATGATTCCCAACAACCAGCCTGACCTGGACACCCGTTTCAAAAAGCTGGTGGAAGCCGTCAAATTCGTTTATGCCTCGACGTTTTTCAGAAAAGCGAAGGCCTACGCGGCGTCCGTGAGCCACAGGATTGAAGATGAAAAAATGGCCGTCATCATCCAGGAGATCGCCGGAAAACGCCACGGGGACAGGTTTTACCCGAACGTATCCGGGGTCGCGCGTTCAACCAATTTTTTCCCCTTCGGCAATGCAACATTCGAGGACGGCGTGGTCAACCTCGCCCTGGGGCTGGGCAAGACCATCGTCGACGGAGGCCTTGTCTGGTTCTACTCGCCGGCTTTTCCCCACACAGACCCGCCCTGCAAATCGATCCGGGATCTGACAATCCAGACTCAGACGGAATTCTGGGCCGTCCACATGGGCAGGCCGCCCGCCCATGATCCCCTTAAAGAAACAGAATATTTAGTCAAATGCGGCCTGAATGACGCCGAATACGACAACACCCTTTCCCTCGTTGCATCGACCTACGACGAACAAAACGACAGAATCGTCATCGGGGCGGGTTCGCCCGGGCCCAGGATTGTCACGTTCGCCCCGCTGCTCAAGACGGATCAAATCCCCATGAACGATCTGCTGAAATCGGTCATGAAACTGTGCGAAGAGATTTCCGGCAACAAGGTTGAAATCGAATTTGCCGTCAATTTCGACCGTTCATCAGGTTTGCGCGCCGACTTCAACCTCCTGCAGGTCAGGCCCATTGTATTGAACCGGGAATCCGTTGATATCGGCAGGGACGAACTCGCAGGCAAGGGCGTGCTTCTGGCCTCCGAACGCGTTTTGGGATGCGGATCGATAGACAGCATAAAGGATGTTGTGTACATCAGGCCCGATGCCTTCGACTTTCGGCACTCGAGGGAAATTGCCGGACAGGTCGAAAAACTAAACAGCCGCCTCGTCAATAGCGGGCGGCCCTATCTTCTGATCGGTTTCGGGAGATGGGGCACATCGGACGAATGGATGGGGATTCCCGTTGTGTGGGGACAGATATCGGGCGCAAAAGTCATTGTCGAAGCTGCGATGCCCGGCATGAATCTGGAGCCGAGCCAGGGGTACCATTTCTTTCACAACCTGTCCAACCTGGGGATAGGGTATTTTTCGCTGAAACCTGATGATCCGTACAAAATAGACTGGGGCTGGCTTGACCGGCAGATCCCTGCCTCCGAGACCCGGTTCGTCCGGCATGTTGAATTGAAATCGTGTCTGAAGGTCAAGATGAACGCCGGGATAAGACTGGGGGTTATCATCAAGTGAAACAGCAAAAACTGAAAAAGATCGACAATCTGGTGAAGGATCTCCAGGAGAGGACCAAGGAGCTGACTTGCCTGTACAGGATCGAGGAGCTGCTTCTGGACAGTGCCTCCCCCCTGGAAGACCTCTTCAAAGAGGTGGTCAATATCATACCGTCCGGATGGCAATACGCCGAAGTCTGCAAGGTAAAACTCAGATATATGGATGAAACCTTTCTAACTGACGGATTCATTGAAACTCCCTGGTCCCTGAGCGCAGACGTGAAGGTGCAGGGGAAAACCGTGGGCAAATTATCCGTTTATTACATCAAAGAGATGCCCGACACCCCGGACGGAGTTTTTATCAAGGAGGAAATAAAATTAATCAATACCATCGCGGATCGGATCGGTTACGCGATCATCCACAAAACGATGGGACAATTGTTCAAGGAATGGGAAGCAGCAAAAGAAGGATTTTCAGAAAAGGGCGGGGGCGAATGGCGCGTGGTGATCGACATGCTGTCACGAACGGACAAACAGGCATACGTCTACATCCTGCAAAAAATGCTCCACACCCTATGCTGGCAGGGCGTTGAAGAGGCGAACCGCCTGCTGCAGCAATCGGTGATCAAAAGCGAAAAAAACGACCCCAGAGGGACGGCCGAAACCAACCGTCCGGCCAATAAACAGACGAAGGACAACATACTGGGCCTCAGCGAGGAAGTATTCAGAATCGCCTCCAAGAACATACGCGATGACCAGATCCTGTCCTACATCCAGAAATGGCTTCAACAGGACAAATTAAGGTTTTTCGTCAAGACCGTCGATAATCCCAATACGTCGCTCAACGAAGTCATCCATGCCATCATCCGATATCAGTACCTCGAAGCCGATGGCGCGAAGCTGTCCCCTTCCATTGAAAAAGGCCTGCGGGTCTCCCTGATACGGCGGTTTTTTTCAGACCAGTTGGAATTCATCAATATCGCGAAGAACCACATCGAAATCCGCGATTATTATCCGCTCGTCAACCACATCATATTCCCCCTGCACAGCCGGGGCAAACTCGGAGGCAAGACCGCCGGTTTGATCCTGGCGGCCAGAATCGTGGCCCAGACCGGCGAATCTTCCGGGCTGTTCAAGAACCTGAAAATTCCGAAAACATGGTATCTCACGTCCGACGGCCAGATCGACTTTCTGCACTACAACAATTTTGAAGAAATGAGCGAACAGAAATACAAGGAGATGGATGAGATCTCGCTCGAATACCCGAACATCGTGCAGCTTTTCAAAAATTCCCATTTCCCCCCGGAGATCGTGAAGGGGTTGTCGAGCGTCATCGAGGATTTCGGCGACCATCCCATCATCGTCCGGAGTTCCAGCCTCCTGGAAGACCGGATGGGGACGGCTTTTTCCGGTAAATACAAAAGCCTGTTCCTCGCGAACCAGGGCAGCAAGGAGGAAAGGCTGGAAGCCCTGATGGACGCGATCGCGGAGGTGTACGCCTCCATATTCGCGCCCGACGCCATCGCCTACCGGACCGAAAAAGGGCTGCTCGATTTCCATGAGGAAATGGGTATCATGATCCAGCAGGTGGTCGGGACGAAAATCGGGAATTATTTTCTGCCTTCCTTCGCGGGCGTCGCGTTCAGCAGCAACGAGTTCCGCTGGTCCTCGCGGATCAGGCGCGAGGACGGCCTGATCCGCATGGTACCCGGCCTGGGCACGCGGGCCGTCGACCGTGTTTCGAACGATTATCCGATAACGATCGCGCCGGGGAATCCGGGACTCCGCGTGAACATCACCCCGGATGAAATACTGCATTATTCCCCCAAAATGGTCGATGTGATCGACCTGGTGGACAACCGGTTTGAAACCGTGGAACTGTCTGAATTATTAAAAAATTACGGGGACCAGATTCCTGCCGTCCACCTGTTGTTGTCCGTTTACGAAGAAAATCACATCCACACCCCCATGAACATCTTCGATATCAATTTCAGCAGCGACAGCCTGGTGGTCTCCTTCGAAGGTCTTGTCAAACAAACCCTGTTCATCAAGCAGATACAGACGCTTCTGAACATCCTGAAGGAAAAGATGGAAACCCCCGTGGATATCGAATTTGCGCATGACGGGAAGGATCTGTACCTGTTGCAGTGCCGCCCTCAAAGTTATTCGAAAGAACTCCTGCCGTCTTCCATCCCGGATGAGATTCCGGAGGATAAAATCATTTTCACCGCCAACAGGTATGTTTCGAACGGATCCATCCCGGACGTTTCGCACATCGTCTACGTCGTCCCCAAAATGTACAGCCAATTGACAACGCTTGCGGAATATCAAAGTATCGGAAGGATCGTCGGTAAACTGAACATGATCCTGCCCAAACGAAGATTCATTTTAATGGGACCCGGACGCTGGGGCAGCCGGGGCGATATCAAACTGGGGGTGAATGTCACCTATTCGGATATAAACAACACCGCCATGCTGATAGAAATCGCACACAAAAAAGGGGATTACGTGCCGGAGCTGTCCTTCGGAACCCATTTTTTCCAGGATATGGTCGAATCCTCGATACGCTATCTACCGCTTTATCCTGATGAGCGAAATGTCATTTTTAACGAGAAATTTTTAGAGGAATCAAAAAACATCCTTTCAGAACTATTACCGCAATATTCGAAGTTTTCGGACACCCTGCGCGTCATCGATGTGCCGAAATCGACGAACGGCACCGTTTTGACCGTCCTCATGAATGGGGATCTTGATAAAGCTGTGGGATTTTTGAAGGGATGAGGCGGTTTGGGCGCTGAGTCCCTTTAAAATGATGTTCAGCCCGTGGGGTGAGCCGATGGCCCATCATTTAGTAATGGATAAATCGAGACTGCAACGCAATACCCTTGCCGAATGATCGCCGTATTTTCAACCTGGAAGCAACTCTGATCGCACGGGATATCCATCCTGCGCGAAGGATAGAAGGGATATCCATTCCTTCATTGTCCCGCAGAGGCTCTGCCTCTGCGGAAGTTACATGAATATTTTGATAGTATCGTCGTATCATTCAGATTTTACCATGACAAAATCGGGGTCAGTGCGATCGGGTATTGCCTGATGCACAGTCATCTGCATTGGAAAATGAAATTATCGTCAACCGCTCTGATGGACCTGGGCTTCCAAGTCCAGGGCCAATTGTTATCGCGGGCTTCACAGCTCGTGAGGGGCGGAAGCCCCTGGAAAAAGTGCCCTGGGCTTCGAGCCCAGGGCGATCGCGCAATGAAACGCGTTCGGCTAATAAATATTGAAAATTCAAAATAATGGTTGTATATTATTATAGAATTCAAATTTAAGGATAAAATGCCAGCTTCAATTATTAAAGATGACGCCCACAAACTTATAGATAAGATGCCTGATAATTCAACATGGGGTGATCTTATCTGCGAAATTGATGTGCGTCAAGTAATCGAAAAAGGTCTATCTGAAAGTAAATCGGGAAAAGTAAAAGATGTGAGTGAATTAAGAGATAAATATGGCTAACGTGATGAAAGTCTTCTGGACAGAAACGGCTGAGTACCATCTCGATGCAATTTACTCATATATCTCTCTTG
>CAZNXX010000148.1:0-7226 GCA_964577095.1 uncultured bacterium
TGGATCGCGGTCTGCCACCTGGTCTTCGCGCTTCTGCTGGCCATCACCGTGATCGGACTGCCATTCGCGAAACAGCACGTCAAGCTCACCGGCCTCGCGCTGGCGCCCTTCGGCAAGACATTCCGTTAGGGCGGGGCCTCGTCTTCGGTCCGGTTTTTCACGCGCCGGTCCGCATCCGGGAGAGAATCCCGGCCGCCTCATCCAGCCGCTCCTCCCCGGAGGGGGCGGACAGGGCCGCCAGTTCCCAGGCGATGTCGAAACTCAGGCTCTGTCCCGGCCCCAGCGGCTCCATCGGACTCATGATCTCCAGTTCCGCGTAATCCGGACAGGAATAGGCCGCGACCGTGAGCCCGCCGTCCGGATACACGACATCCGGGACGCGCTCGAAACGCTCGACGATCAGGGTCTCTCCGGCGAGGCCGGCCAGCCATCCGTCCGTGTCCGCTCCGATTTTCAGGGATCGGACCGGGTCCGGCGTGAAAACGCCCATCGCCCCCCGGGCCGCGGGCCGTTTCCCGAGACAACCGGATGCGGACTCCCCCTCGAAAACATAATCATGGAACCAGGAGCCGGAAGGATTCCGCGGCGCCGCGGGGAACAGGATGCGTTCCGGCTTCCGGATCTGTGTCACGTTCCAGTTCGTGAAGCGGAGCGGTCCTCCGGCTTCGGATGGAACCGGCCGGATTTTCTCGATGCGTTGGCGTATGGACAGGACCGTGCCGGAGGCCGCGAGACCGATTTCGCGGACTGAACGGCCTCCGTTGAATCGGCTGACCGGGCCGGTGATCACGCACCCGTCCTGCGTCAGACGGAAGCCGTGCGGCGCCCCGTCGAACCACGGGTCCGGGGGCCAGGCGGATCCGTTCACGGCCGGCCATCGCGTCTGCTCCATGGGCCAGACCTTGTCGCCCCCGAAATTCAACCAGTCCGCGTTGCCGTGAAGGTGCCCGTCTCCCGGATCCGGCGGACGGATGCCTAAAAGAGCCGGATTCTCCCACAGCATGTTCTCCCCGTCCCGGAACCCGTAATGCATGATTCTGCCGATGGCTGGAACGACGACGACCCTGCATTCCGGGTTTGCGATCTCCACGGAATCCTTCCACCCGCGGTATTCAATGGTTCGGACTCTCAAAGTTTTTCTCCCGGAATCCTTACCGCGTTTGAACGTTTACACGTTTAAACGTTGGAACGTTCACACGTTCAAACGTTCGAACGTTTGAATGTACAAACTCAAGGCGAGAAAGGAAAATTAAAAAACCGGCCCGCTTGATGGAGACGCGGACCGGCTCTGTGAGGGGTTTTTCCTGAAGACAGTGCCGTTCTACCGCGTATCGGTACCGGCCAGCCAGCGCGTCACGTCCGAGGCCGCCTGGCGGCCGCTCCGGACGGCCCGCACCACGAGGCTCGCGCCGAGCACCGCGTCACCGGCCGCGAAAACCCCGGGATGGGTGGTCATGCCGTCCGGTCCGAGAACCAGACCGCCCCGCTCGTCCAGCCGCGCCCCGAGATGCTGGAGCAGAACACCGTGCTCGACGTGGGTGAATCCGAGAGCGAGAAGGACGAGGTCGGCTCCGACCTCGAAATCCGATTCCGGAATTTCACGGAACGTCCTGCGTCCTGAAGCGTCCGGACCGTCCCATTCCACCCGCCTGCACTGGAGCCCGGTCACTTTCCCCGACTCGCCGGCGAAGGACACCGTGGTCACGCCCCAGTCGCGTTCGCATCCCTCCTCATGCGAACTCGAATGCCGCATGATGTTCGGCCACGTCGGCCATGGGTTGAACGGTTCCCGCGACTCCGGGGGCCTGGGGAGGATTTCGATCTGCCGGATGCTCTTCGCCCCCTGGCGCCTCGCCGTCCCGACGCAGTCGGACCCCGTGTCCCCCCCGCCGATGACCACCACGGCCTTGCCGGCCGCGGAGATCTGCGTGATACTTTCCGGAGACTCCCCTGCCACCATCCGGTTCTGCCGGGTCAGGAAATCCATCGCGAAGTGGATGCCGGACAGGGTCCGGCCAGGGACCTGCAGGTCCCGCGGCGCGGACGCGCCGGTCGCGATCAGAATGGCCTTGAAACTGCGCTGCAGGTAACTGGCCGATACGTCCGCGCCCACATCCACCTGCGTCTCGAAAGTCACGCCCTCCGACTGCATCTGCTCGATACGGCGGTCGATCATCCATTTCTCGAGCTTGAAGTCCGGAATGCCGTACCGTAGAAGCCCCCCGGCCCGGTCCGCGCGCTCGAACACGACGGTCTCGTGCCCGGCGCGGCCGAGCTGCTGGGCCGCGGCCAGCCCCGCGGGCCCGGACCCGACCACCGCCACCCGCGTGCCGGACTTGCGGGCCGCCGGTTCCGGGCGGATGGCCCCCTCCCGCCATCCCCATTCCACGATCTGTTGTTCGATGTGCCGGATGGTGACGGGGTCCTGGTTCACGGACAGAGTGCAGGCGGCCTCGCAGGGCGCGGGGCAGAGCCGTCCCGTGAACTCGGGGAAATTGTTCGTCTCGTGCAGAAGGTCGAGCGCCCGCTGCCACTGCCCGAGGTACACCATGTGGTTGAAATCGGGGATGCGGTTGGCCAGCGGGCACCCGTAGGCGTGGCAGAAGGGAACGCCGCAGTCCATGCACCGGGACGCCTGCTTCTGGAGCCGCTCGGCCGGCAGGGGCAGTTCAAATTCCCGGTAATCGCGGATGCGGTCGGCCGCCTTGCGCTTGGCCGGATCCTCCCGCCGCACCTCCAGAAATCCGGTCGGCTTACCCATGAAAAACCTCCTCGGTCGCGGCCACGGTTTCCTGCTCCGTATCCTCCTTGCGCCGCATCCGCTCGAGCACCTGTCGGTAATCGACGGGCACGACCTTCACGAACAGGGGCAGGTGGCCCTCCCAGTTTTCGAGGAGCGTCTTCGCCCGTGGGCTGGCGGTCATTCCGAAATGGCGCTCGATCAGGCCGCGCAGAAGGGCCTTGTCCTTCGCGTCCGAAACGCTTTCGAGGTCGACCATGTCGAAATTGCACCGCGTGTCGAAGCGTTCCGTGGGGTCGTACACGTATGCGATGCCGCCGCTCATGCCCGCGGCGAAATTGTTGCCCGTCCGGCCGATGACCACGACGGTGCCGCCGGTCATGTACTCGCAGCCGTGATCCCCGACGCCCTCCACCACCGCGACGGCGCCGCTGTTGCGCACGGCGAACCGCTCGCCCGCGATGCCGTTGACGAAGAGCTCCCCGGACGTGGCCCCGTACAGCGCCACGTTGCCGATCAGCACGTTCTCGTGCGGCATGAAGGCCGCGCCCGAGGGAGGCACCAGGACGATGCGTCCGCCCGACAGCCCTTTCCCGACATAGTCGTTCGCGTCCCCCTCGACGCGGAGCTCGACGCCCGGCGCGAGAAACGCGCCCAGGCTCTGGCCCGCCGACCCCTTCAGCCGGACGGTCAGCGCGCCGTCCGGAAGCCCGCCGGGGCCGTGCCGCCGGACGATCTCCCCGCTGATGCCGGCGCCGACGGTCCGGTGCACGTTCCGCACCGGGAGATCGATTTCCGTTTTCCGGCCCTCCGCGACCGCGGGCTCCGCCAGTTCGCGGATGCGGACTTCGAGGTCGGTCTCGTCCCGGGGGCCGGGCCCCGCTGTGCACCGCCGGCAGACGCCCGCGGGCGCGACAGCCAGCAGAGGCGAAAGATCGAGGCCCGACGCCTTCCAGTGCCCGGACGGCGGCGTGAATTCGAGGACATCGGCGCGGCCGACCATCTCATCCACGGTCCGGAACCCCAGAACCGCCATGTGTTCGCGCAGGTTCTGCGCGGTGAAGCGCAGGAAACGCTCCACGTAATCGGCTTTTCCGCCGAACCGGGACCGGAGCACGGGGTCCTGCGTGGCCACGCCCGTGGGGCAGGAGTTCAAATGGCACTTGCGGACCATGACGCACCCGAGCGTGATGAGCAGGCTGGTTCCGAATCCGAATTCCTCCGCGCCCAGCAGCGCGGCCACGGCCAGGTCGCGGCCGGTCTTGAGCTGTCCGTCGACCTGAACCCGGATCTGGCCGCGGAGCTGATTTGCGATGAGCGCCTGATGCGCTTCGGCCAGGCCGAGCTCCCAGGGAAGGCCGGCGTGCTTGATGGCCGTGAGCGGCGAGGCGCCGGTGCCCCCGTCCTGCCCGGAAATCAGCACGAGATCGGCGCGCGCCTTGGCCACGCCGGCGGCCACGGTGCCGACGCCGACCTCCGACACCAGCTTCACGGACACGCGCGCGGATGGATTCACGGTGCGCAGATCGTGGATCAGCTGGGCCAGGTCCTCGATGGAATAGATGTCATGGTGCGGGGGCGGTGAAATCAGGGTCACGCCGGGCGTGGTGTGCCGGACGCGCGCGATCTCGTCCGTGACCTTGTGCCCGGGGAGCTGTCCGCCTTCGCCGGGCTTGGCGCCCTGCGCGATCTTGATCTGAAGCTCGTCCGCGTGCACGAGGTATTCGGTGGTGACTCCGAAACGGCCGGAGGCCACCTGCCGGATCCGCGAGAACAGCCGGTCGCCGTTCGGCAGGGGGGCGTTCCGGACGGGGTCCTCGCCCCCCTCCCCGGAATTGCTTCGGCCGCCGATCCGGTTCATGGCCGAGGCCACGGCCTCGTGGGCCTCGCGGCTGATGGACCCGAACGACATGGCCGCGGACACGAAACGCGGCAGTATGGCTTCGACCGGCTCCACTTCGTCGAGGGGAACCGGATCGCGGGGCTTGAACCGGAGCAGGCCCCGGAGCGTCGCGTTCCCGGCCGTCAGCCGGTCCATGAGTTCCGCGAATTTCCGGTACAGGCCGTCATCGTTGAGCTTCGCCGCGCTCTGGAGCATGAAAATGGCCTCGGGCGTCCACAGATGCTTCTCGCCGTCGTTGCGCACGGCATACTGCCCGCCGGCTTCGAGCAGTTTCGAAACCCGGCCGTCCGCGGGAAACGCCCTGCGGAGCCGCTGAACCGATTCCGCCGCGATTTCCTCGAGACCCGCGCCTCCGATCGGGGACGCCGTGCCCGGGAAAAACCGGCGGATGACGTCCGGGCCGATGCCGACCGCCTCGAAGATCTGCGACCCGTAAAAACTGTGCACCGTGGAAATGCCCATGCGGCTGAAGGTCTTGAGCAGGCCCTTTTTGACCGCGGTGATGTAGTTGTCCATGGCGATCTCCGGGGGCAGCGGCTGTTCGAGCAGGCTGGACTCGCTCAGGCTGCGCACCGTCTGGAACGCCAGGGTCGGGCACACGGCGTCCGCGCCGTAGCCGATCAGCAGGGCGAAGTGGAATATCTCCCTCGGTTCTCCCGATTCCACGACCATGCCGGTCGACGTCCGCAGTCCCTTCCGCAGGAGGTGGTGGTGCAGTCCGGCCGTGGCCATGAGGCAGGGCACGGGCGCCCATTCGGCGTCCACGTCCCGGTCCGAGAGGATGAGAATGGCGGCGCCGGATGCGATCGCCGCCTCCGATTCGGCGAAGATGCGGTCCATTGCTTCGGCGAGGGCCGCACCGCCGCCGTCCGCACGGAAACGCGTGTCGATGCGCCGGCTCAGGAGATCCGGGTGCCTGGCCTCGGCGATCCGGACCATGTCGTCGATCGTGAGGATGGGGTGGTGCAGGCGGAGGCCCCGGCAGTGCTCCGGGCTTTCATCGAGGAAATTCCGCTCGCGGCCCACGTTGCTCTCGAGCGACATGACCCGCTCCTCTCGCAGCGGATCAATGGGCGGGTTGGTCACCTGCGCGAACAGCTGTTTGAAATAGGAAAAGAGGAGCTGGGGCCGCGACGAGAGAACCGGGATCCCCGCGTCGTTCCCCATCGATCCCACGGCCTCCTGGCCGCGCGAGGCCATCGGGTTGATCAGAATCCGCAGGTCCTCGTCCGTGTATCCGAACGCGTGCTGAAGCCGCGTCAGACGATCCGGGTCGACATGGGGCGCCTGGGAGGGCATGAACAGGCCCCGCAGTTCGATCCGGTTCTCGCGCAGCCACCGCCGGTACGGTTTCCGGCGCGAGATTTCCGCCTTGATCTCGTTGTCCGGCACGATCCGGTTCTGCTTCAGGTCCACGAGCAGCATCTTGCCGGGCTGGAGTTTGCCGCGCTGGTGTATCTGATCGGCCGCGAATTCGAGGACGCCGGTTTCGGAGGCCAGGGCGACGAGCCCGTCCCGGGTGACCGTGAACCGGGCGGGCCGGAGCCCGTTCCGGTCGAGGGTGGCGCCGATCCAGCGGCCGTCGCAGAAGGCCATGGCCGCGGGCCCGTCCCAGGGTTCCATGAGGGAGGAGTGGAACTCGTAGAAGGCGTGCTTGTCTTCCGTGAGGCCGGTCCTGCCGCCGTATGCCTCGGGGATCATCATCATGACGGCATGCGGCAGGGAACGGCCCGCGAGCACGAGCAGTTCGAGGACGTTGTCGAAGACCGCCGAGTCGCTGCCGCCTTCCAGGATCACGGGCTTGATTTTGTCGATATCCTCCCCTGGAAAGGCCGGCGACCGCATGAGCGCCTCGCGGCCCTGCATCCGGTTGATGTTGCCACGGAGCGTGTTGATCTCCCCGTTGTGCCCCACGTACCGGAACGGCTGGGCCAGCGACCAGGTCGGAAGGGTGTTGGTGCTGTACCGCTGGTGCACGAGCGAGAACGGGCTGACGAAGCGCTCGTCCAGAAGATCGGGAAAGTATTCCGGCAGCTGGTGCCCGTTGAGCAGTCCCTTGTAGACGAGGGTGCGGCTCGACAGGCTCACGACATAGAAAGCGGCCGCGGCCGGGTTTTTCCAGGACAGGATTTCCTTTTCGACCAGCCGCCGGATGACGTACAGCCTGGCCTCGAAGGCGTCCGCCGGAACTTCCCCCCGGCCGACGAACAACTGCCCGACCCGGGGTTCCGTGGATCGCGCCAGCGGGCCGAGCGTCGAACGGTCCGTCGGCACCTCGCGCCAGCCGAGCGGCTCGCAGCGTTCGGCTTTCACGGTTCGCTCGAAAGCCCGCATGCAGCGCTCGGCCAGGGCCGCGTCGGACGGCAGAAAGGTCATGCCCACGGCGTAATCCCCGGGCGGCGGGAGCCGCAGGCCCTTCCACACTTTCCGGAGAAAGCCGTCGGGCACCTGGGTCATGATGCCGGCCCCGTCCCCGGTGCTTTTGTCGCCGCCGACGGCGCCCCGGTGCTCCAGGTTCACAAGTATCCGGATGCCGTCGCGGAGCATGGCGTGATGCGCCGTGCCGTCCACGCGGCAGACGAA
>CAZNXX010000149.1:0-7175 GCA_964577095.1 uncultured bacterium
GCACTTTTTAAATGACTTTGAACCACGAACTATGAGCCAGCCGTTATGAACTTTTTAAGCCATGAATGTTACAATCAAAGCGCCGGTCCATGGCGGCGCTTTTTTTCAAATGCGAAAGACCTGAAAGGTTTGAAAGACCTTTCAGGCCTTTTCTTTACGGTCAATTGAGGAAATTCCGGACGAATGAAATGAACTTCACCAAATTTATTTTCTATTCCAGGAATCCGGATTTTACATGAAACAGACGATCAATCTGATGCGATAATCGAAGGTCAGGCATTTTCCGAAACCTTGTTACGAAACCGATGATTTCTTATTGACGCACAGAAAATCGGTTTTTTACTGAGATGTCGATTGTTTTGAAAGATTCATAAAAAAAAGGAATATATCAATAATTCGATTTGACTTTTGATTATACTTGACCAAAGTCCGGTGAACCGGTTCGATATTGTAGTCATGAAATGACAGTAATTTACTTGACTTTTTAAGTGCGGTTTTGTATACTAACATGACATCCGAGAAAAACGGCTCATAGACCGGTTTTGAGCCTGTCGACAGGAAGGGACGACATTTTTCCGGATTCCCCTGATCCATTCTCAAGACTCGGGTTCCGGTATGTCTCAAAGACAATGTCCGAATACCGTCCATCAGGCAACCATCGGTAAAGGGGCCGCAGATCTTCGTTCCCCTTCATTTGCCCACACCGCCTGTCCCATATTCCCGCTGGACATACTTCCAAACATTCATCATCATACGGAGCGAACCGACATGAAAAAAGCCGATCGTTTTCTCGCGCGCCTGTTCGGGGTTCTCGTTCTCCCCGCAGTCCTCGCCCTGCCGCTGATCGCAGGAACCACCGGCAAGATCGCAGGAACGGTGAAGGATTCGCAAACACGCGCCTCGCTCATGGGCGTGAACGTTCTGGTAGAAGGCAGCAGTTACGGCGCGATCACGGATGAGAACGGCGATTACGCCATCATCGGAGTCCCGCCCGGCATATATTCCGTGCGCATGACCATGATGGGGTACAAGCGGACCGTGATCGAGAAGATTCGGGTCCAGGTCGATTTTACCACGGACATCAGTACCAATCTCCAGCCCGTCGTGCTCGAATCGGACGAAGGCGTCACCATCGTTGCGGAAAAGCCCCTGGTCCGGAAGGACATGACCTCCTCGTTCTCCTCGGTGGGAGCGGATGAAATCGCCGACCTGCCTGTGTCGAGCGTGGAGGACGTGCTTCAGCTTCAGGCCGGTGTGACCCGGCAAGGGATGGATCTGCACATCCGCGGCGGCCGCTCCAGCGAAATCGCCTACTGGGTGGATGGGGTCGCCACGACCGATGTGTTCAACGGCTCCAGCGGCGTGACGGTCGAAAATAACTCGATCCAGGAGCTTCAGGTGCTCAGCGGCACGTTCAACGCCGAGTACGGCCAGGCCATGTCGGGCATCGTGAAAATCATCACCAAGGACGGCGGGAACCGGCTGTCCGGAAGCGTCAACGGCTATGTCGGCGATTACGTCACCTCGAGCCCGAAATTCAGCCTCCTGAAGAGCACGGGCGTGACGACCGATCCGGTCACCGGCGTGCAGAAGCACACCGGCGTTCTGGAAAACCCGCTGAAGGATTTCAATCCCGACTACAATCTGGAATTCAACCTCGGCGGCCCGGTGCCCTTTCTCGGCGAGAAGCTGACGTTTTTCGCCAACGGCCGATTCGTCGACAACGAGGGCTACCTGTACGGCCGGCGATGGTTCACGCCCTACGGCACTCCGGGCGACAGCAGCATCGTGCCGATGCAGCCCTATGCGCGCCAGACCCTGCAGGGCAAGCTGGCGTACAAGCTGAACAGCCATATCACCCTGAAGTACAACGCGTTCTGGAACAACTGGGACCAGGAGCGCACCTACAACCAGGCCTACACCTACGCGCCGGACGGCATTCCGCAGCAGGGCGGAAACGGGCTCACCCATATTTTCGAGCTCAACCACGTCCTGTCGCAGAAGACGTTCTACGAGTTCCGGATCAACCGGTTTTACAACGAATACGAGTCGTATCTGTACAAGAACCCGAACGCCGCGCCCAGCTACATCGTGCGCGTGATGGAGGACGCGACCAACGGCCTGCCCGGATTCGAGATCCTGGACCCGAACTCGACCGACGGACAGGACCAGTTGAACCAGGTCATCACCGACCGCCGGACCTATTACTGGGTCCCTGTGGATGACGGCCCGAAGGGATATGTCTCCTCCGATTCAAACTCGGCGCCTACCGCTTACAGCTTCAACAGCGGCGGCAACCAGCTGAACCGGTATAACCGCAGCACGGCCTACTGGGTCGCCAAGATGGACCTGACCAGCCAGCTGAACAAGATCCACCAGATGAAGTTCGGATTCGAGGCGCGCACGCACGAACTGACCCTCGATTCCTACTCACTCGTAGCAAAGACCGATGCAAACGGCACCACGGCTCTGGTTCCCTTCCAGCCGGACGTTCCCCTGGAATCGAGCCTCTCACGTCAGATTTACAACCGCAAACCCCGTGAACTTTCGGCCTACCTGCAGGACAAGATCGAACTCAAGGACCTGATCGTGAACGTCGGTCTGCGCATGGATTATTTCGACGCCAACAGCGTCATCATGGCCGACCCGTCCGATCCGAGCGTGTTCACGCCGCTCAAGCCGGAGCACATCTACGTCGATCCCGCCGCCGCGGATCCCGTTGAATGGACCGTGGAGCAGAGGCGTTCGTTCATGCTGAAAAAGTCTTCGGCCAACTGGGCGCTCAGCCCGCGTTTCGGGCTGTCATTCCCGATCACGGACCGCGGCGCCATCCACTTCTCGTACGGTCATTTCTTCCAGACTCCGGACTTCCAGTACCTGTACAGCCAGCCGGACTTCAAGATGGCACAGAGCTCTGGCACCTACGTGCTGGGCAATGCCAATCTCAAGCCGCAGCGCACCACCCAGTATGAAGTCGGCCTTCAGCAGCAGCTCACCGACGATATCGGCCTCGACGTGTCGGTGTTCTACCGCGACGTGCGCGACTGGGTGGGCACCACGCCCATGATCGCGACCTACAACCCGGGCGTGAAATACATGCAGTACACGAACAAGGACTACGAGAACGTGCGCGGATTCACCGTCAAGTTTGAAAAGCGCATGACCCGTAATTTCGCGGCCCGCGTCGATTACACCTACCAGAAGGCCGAAGGCACCTACACCGGCCCCGGGGACGCTTTCACCGCGTACAACAACAACCAGGAAGAGCGGCTTGCCCTGATCCCGATGGGATTCGATCAGCCCCACACCCTGAACGCTGTTCTCCGCTACAAGCTTTCGGACTGGATGTTCTCCATGATCGGCAACGTCTGGAGCGGCACGCCGTACACCCCGAGTTTCCGTTCCGGAGAAGCCGTGGGGTCCGGCTCCTACAGCGGTCTTCAGCAGAACAGCCAGCGCAAGCCCATCCAGCGCAATGTGGATCTCACCATCGACCGCGCGATCCGGATGGCCGGTCTCCGTTTCAACGTGTTCATGAACATCTACAACGTGTTAGACCTGCATGATGTCACCAACGTGTACAGCGACACGCAGAAGGCCGACGAGACCACACAACGTGATCCCGAGATGGCCGGGTACGATGCCAATCGAATCGGAACGGTCGAGGAATGGGCCAAACAGCCGAGCTGGTACACTTCTCCGCGCCAGATCCAGATCGGCCTCTCGGTGGGTTTCTAAAGCGTCAAGGAGCATACACATGAAAAGGATCATCAAGAATCTGTTGGGATTTGCCCTCCTGGGGCTGGCACCCGCGCTTCTGGCGCAGTCGGCCATGCAGGGGATGCACGGCGATTTTGCGAACCTGAAGATGGGACTTCACGCGGGCAATCAGATCCGCTCCACCTTTTTTAACGACGGCACATTCGGATGCGATGGCGCCCACCCGAAGGGACAGGGCGGCATCGGCGGCGAATGGCCCATCAATTCCGGACATCCCTATCTGCTCGACGCGAACGTCTTCGTGGCATCCGAAGTCGTGGATGCGGACGGGATACTCCGGCACATCAGCAGTACAGTCAGGAGCGCAGGAAATGCGTCAAATCCACCGTCAGCTACCAATTATTCCTCCGGTGACAATGACCAGCAAGGCAACTGGTGGACGTTCATGCCTCTGCCCGGTTTCGCCAGAAACCCCGGAGACTCACTTGCCATGAGCAAGTGGCCGGCTTCGTGGCCGAACGCGTGGCCGGACAAGTCGGACGACGCCGTAGATCCGGGCTGGGCGGGTCGCTGGAACGGGTATTTCGGCAAGGACCAGTTCAACGCGGACGAGGAAGCGTATTTCGTGGCGGACGACTACCAGAAGAAGGAATTCAACTTCTTCCCGGACAGCACGGACCACCTCCGCAAGGGCCTGGGTATGCGCATGTGGGTTCGGAGCTTCCAGTGGTCGAACGCCCTGGTCGAGGACTGCCTCTACCTGCTGTACGACATCGAGAACATCGGGACCACGCATCACAATAAAATGGCTTTCGGATCGAAAATCGGGAACAATATCGGCGAAACCCACACGGTTCTCGGCGGTGAAGATAGTGATGACAGCGGCGCCTTCGACCTCGCTGAGGACATGGCGTACATGTGGGACGACAACAACATCGGCGCCGGCGGTTGGACGCCCGTGGGGTGGATCGGCGGCGCGTTGCTGGAAAGCCCGGGCAACGCGGTGGACGGCATCGACAATGACGGCGACGGGATTAACGGATCGGGCCCGGTGATCACTGAGACGCTTTTTACCCCCAAGGTGATCAACGCGGGCGATCCGATTATCCTGATCAATTACACGACGTATGCGCGCCAGGTCACCACCATGCCGTCAGAGGGCGTCACGGTTCGGTACATCGACCAGACGTTCAATTACACGCCGGGCGCCACGTTCGAAGAGGTGCCGAACAATCTGGTGGATGACAACCTCAATGGTATCATCGACGAAAACAACGGAAGCATTGTGGGGACTGTCTCAAGATATCTTTTTGTCGGGCTGAAATACATCGATTACTTCACCGGCGCCGGACTGGACAACAAGCTCATCGAAGAACGACGTGATGACGGCATCGACAACGACGGCGACTGGAACGCCCTGCTCGACGACACTGGAGCGGACGGCGCTGTTGACTCAGGTGATCCAGGCGAACTGGACGGACAGGCGACGCTCGGGGAACCCCATTTCGATAGAACCGACATCTCCGAGACCGACATGATCGGACTGACCAGCTTCAACATGTATGCCTGGACGAGCTTCGCGCATTCGGACGACGAGGCCGTGTGGGCCAAGGTGCGGCCGGGCCAGTTCACTGAAGAATTGACCCGGGCGAACACTGAACTCTTCTGGGGTTCAGGCTATTTTCCGATGGAGCCCGGTTTCATTCAACGCTTCTCCATGGGCCTGGTTCTTGGATTCGGGCTGGATGAAATCATCACAAACAAACGCTACATGGAGCGGGCCTACGAGGAGAATTACAATTTCGCCAAGGCGCCGCTCATTCCCACGTTGAACGCGGTGCCGGGTGACGGCCGGGTCACTCTTTACTGGAACGACATGGCCGAGAAGAGCTACGATCCCATCAGCGGGTTCGACTTCGAGGGATACCGAATCTACCGCTCCACGGACCCGGGCTGGAATGACATGACGCCGATCACCGACGGTTCCGGATCGGTTACCTACCGAAAGCCGCTGAAACAGTTCGACTTGGCCAACGGCATCACCGGTTATTCGCCAGTCGGGCTCCGGGGCGTGCAGTTCTACCTCGGCGACGACACGGGGATCACGCATTCGTTCGTCGACAGCACGGCCGTGAACGGTTACACCTATTACTACGCGGTGACTTCCTATGACCGCGGCGAAGGTATGTCCATTCCGCCCTCTGAGTGTTCACGGTTCATCTCCATGGCGGCTGACGGGACAGTCGACGAAAAAGGCAAGAATGTGGTCGTCGTCCGTCCCGAGGCGCCGTCCGCCGGATACCTTCCGGCTTCTTCGCCTGGCGTCGCGCTTCTGCCGGGCGGCTCGACCAGCGGCCGGGTGAACCTCTCGATTCTTGATCCGGCCGTTGTGAAGCCGAATCACGTGTACCACATCGCCTTCGAAGAGACGCTCAAGGTGGTCCGGAGTTTCGCGGACACGATCTTCACCAAGAGCGTCAGCCTGTTCGACCAGACCGAGGGCCGGACCCTGGTCGACAAACAGCCGTGGACCGGGCAGACGATCAAGTTCCCGCCGATAGACGGTTTCGAACTGACGCTTCAGAACGAGCGGCTTCTCGAACTGGACACGCTGAGAAGCGGCTGGAGCCGGGACGGCATCAACAGCTTCACCTGCCTGCCGTACGCTTACCGCGAGGAAGTGGAGATTCCGCTGTCGATGGATTTCGATGTCATCATCGGGGACGCCGTCGGATTCGACACATCAGACGCGTTCATGCGCCGTGGAAAACTCTCACCCGCCATTCCGGTGAACTTCACGGTTCTGAACGCGGTGACCCATGAGCGGATCCCGTTCGGATTCATTGAAAATGACGTTAAAGACGGCCTGTTCACCGGGTTCACGTCGAAGGCGCAGTCCGATGAAATCACCATCTGCGCCTGGGATCCGGCGGCCTCCAACTTGCAGTCCAGCTGGCTGGTCAAGATGGTGAATGACTCGCTCGGCAATCCCGTCTCTGGCGACACCATGCGCGTCCGCCTGCTCAAGCCGTTCCGGGCTCAGGACGTGTTCGAGTTCACCGTCATCGGTGAAGACGTCAGCGATGGGATCGCGAAGACGCAAATGGACCTCATCAAAGTCGTTCCCAATCCGTACGTCGTGGCCAACTCCTTTGAAGCGCTGAATCCGTATGCGGACGGCCGCGGGCCGAGGGAGATTCACTTCACCCACCTGCCGGCGGTTTGCACGATCAAGATCTTCAACGTGCGCGGACAGCTGGTCCGGACGCTCGATCATAACACGCCCGCCATTTCCAACGGTACCGAGATCTGGGACGTGCGGTCCAAGGACAATCTCGACGTCGCCTACGGCGTGTACGTCTTCCATGTCGACGCCGGGAAAGTCGGGCAGAAGATCGGGAAGTTCGCGATCGTCAAATAACGGTTCCGGGTTACGGGTTCCGTGTTCCGGGTTG
>CAZNXX010000150.1:0-7174 GCA_964577095.1 uncultured bacterium
CTCTGAGCTGGTCCCCGCGGTCCCTCTCCTTCTGAATGGTCTTGAGCTCGATTTCAACCATTTCCACGTTCCGCTTGGCCTCCACGAGCTCCATCGGCGTGGGATCGGGCTTCACCTCCAACAGGGGCTGACCCCGATGCACATAGGCGCCGACTTCCACGTAGATCCGGCCGACCACGCCCGATATTTTCGACTTCACCGCGACCTCGTCGCGGGGCTCCAGGGACCCGATGGCCAGCGCCTTCTGGACGATGTCCTTCTTTTCGACCTTCACCGTGGCGGTCTTCGAGTCAGGTTTCCTTCGGGAGGCGGCCAGGGCCGCGAACACGATCACGAGAATCGCGGTCGAGGCGATGATGATCCATTTCTTCGATGGCATCCGGAACGGAAGTTTCATGTCGGGGGCTCCTTCATCTGTCATGACGAACAGTAGCATATACGGACGCCGGGGGGCCAAGGTTGCGGCATTTCAGGGCGCGGGGCGGAAAATGAGGCGGACCGCATCGGGCGGAGAAAATTACCCTTCGGGAATGTTGTGCCCCGGGGCGGTCAATCAGCCTGGGCGGATACCCACGGACCGCGTCAGGCGCCTCACGTCTGAGGGTCGCACCGTTCCTGCAGTGGGGGTCAGCACATTCGCGGCGCCGCAGGCCATGGCTAGCCGCAGGATTTCAGGCATGCTCCTGTCACGGATATGAGCCGCGGCCAGGCCCGCGGCCATGGCGTCTCCGGACCCGATGGGATTGACGGTTTTCAGCCTGGGGCAGGACAGCCGGTAAAACCGGCCGTCCGCGCGGGCCACGGCAGCCGGACCGTCCAGGGAAATCAGCGCGTTACAGGCGCCCCGGCCGCATAATGCCTCCAGGGCCGCGGCCGCATCGGTCCTGCGGCAGGGCCTTCCGAGTACGGCCTCCATTTCCCCCCAATTCGCCCTGAAAAACCAGGGTTTCGCCTCGAGTCCCGGACGAGCCCAGGGCTCCGCAGCGTCCAGCAGGACGGGTATTCCCCTCTTGCGGGCCATGGCGATCCACCGGCCGTAAATATCGGCAGGGAATCCGGCCGGAGCCGTGCCGGACAGCACGACCAGCCGGACGCGGGGCAGCAGTGCATCAAAAGCCTTCTGAACGGAGCGGACCTCGGCGCCGGAGAAAGGGACGCTTTCCTCGACCAGTTCCGTGACCGACGATGAACCGGCATCGACCAGTGTGGTGCAGATGCGCGTTTCTCCGGAAACGTCCACGGCCCGAAAGGACAATCCTTCCCGCCGGAGCAGGCGCCTGATCTCGCGGCCGCGGACGCCGCCCAGGGGCAGAAGGAGCTTTCCGTCCGCGCCCAGAGAAGTCAGTACGCGACTGACATTCACGCCCTTTCCGCCGACCGATTGTCTCGCGGACACGGCGCGGTTGACGCGCCTGAGCGACAGGCTTTTGAATGCCAGGGTCCGTTGGAGCGCGGGATTCAGGCAGACGCAGAGAATCATGGGACACCCCATCCATCTTCCGAACGCCGGATCCGGGCCGAGCCTGATCGGGCCGCGCTCGTAGCCGGTTTGAAATCGGAATCCGTCACGCCATACTCCGGAAATAAAAACGGGACCTGGAAAAGCCAGGTCCCGTTCTGCGCGTCTCTGCCGGAATCCGAAATCGACATTCCACCGGATTCCGAAACCATTTCAGACAGGCAGCCGGTTTCACGGACAGGACAAGGGATCTCTCTCCTAAAACCCCGTCCGGAACGCGAGACCCTGCCGTCAGTCTTCCTCGTCAATATCGCATGCCTCGCCTTCGGAGAGCCAGTCCGGCACCTCCAGGCAGGTGTCGTAATTCACGGTTCCGCGCACCACGAGTTCCACGTCGGCGATCACCGGTGACTGATTGGCGACGAGCTCGACCCGGACATTGACCGGTCCTGAGCTGGCGAGACGCATCACCACGGCGTTCAACTGGGACTTCAGGATCGCAATGCCAGGCGCTTCGAGCGAATTGATGTTCAGGATGCCGTTGGCCAGCGGCAGGTTGACATTCTGAAAAACCGGAATGATACTGCCGCCCTGCTGCTGTACCCAGGCGGAAGCGCGGACGCTGGTTGCCGCGTTGCCCGGTTGGGTCAGAACATTGAAGTAGAGGGTTTCGATATCGACACCGGTGATCACCGCGTTGTCCGGGATGTCCAGTTCGTCGTTGACGTCGTCGGGCTGTATGGTTTGCATGGCCTGGTAATTGCCGTCCGCGTCGTTCACCTCGAACAGCTCGCTGACATTCAGCGTTCCGGTCAGGTGATAAAGCTGTTTCTTGCACCCCGTCACCAGCGGCAGGGCGATCAAGATGGATAAAAGGAGCATGCGTTTCATGTTCGATGACCTCCTGATGATGCGTTTTTAAAACCGGAAACCGAAGCCGGCGGACAGCACGCTCTGCGCGCCGATATTGTACTCCGCGTGGACGTTCATGCCGGGCAGGTTCAACCCCGCGCCCACGGTCATGCGCATTTTATTCTCGCCCTCCAGCTCGAAATCGATATTGACGGGCTCGGCCCCGGCCTCGTTGTGCTCGTAGGCGACGTCGAGCTTGGAGGATTCAAACCCGACGCCTCCGTAGACGATCAGAACAGTTTTCGTGACGCTGGCCTGCAGGCTGATCAAGGTGGCCTTGGCGTCCACGATGTCCCCGACCTTGAAGCTCTGGGAATAATAGCCCGCCGCGATGTCCACGAGCGGGAGCAGGGGCATGTACTGGCTCAGGCTGTGGCGCACGCCCCATCCCATGAGCTTGATGTCACCGAGATCCTTGGCGCTCGACGTGGCGAACCACCGCACCGTCAGGTCCGTGCCCGCGATGCCGCCGATGGTCGCCTGGGGAACCGCGATGGGCAGGCGCTTGAAGTTCATGCCGCCCGGAAACGTGTAGACTGTGCCGCCCGTGCCGTCCACCTGGACCGGCTCATTCTTGCCGAAGAGCGTGGGCGCCTCGACCGTCTGCTCCGGGGAGAAGTTCTCGGTTTTGGCCTTGAAGGTTTTCTGATCCGGCCCGATCGTAGCCATCATGGCCTCCATGCCCACGTACAGGCGGATCCGGACCCTCGAAATCCGCGCGTCGTGATAAAGCCCGCTGTTCAGGCTGGCGCCGAAGGCGTCGGCCAGGGGCTGCATGTATCCCTCCCCGTTCTCTCCCGTGTACTTGGAAACGAAATCCTCGACTTCTGCGGCACTGACAGGCGCGATGACCGCGGCCATCACGACAACAGCCAACGCCATGACAAAAATAGACTTACGCATGAGCACCTCCGCTCTTTTACATTATAATATGGGCTATTCCTGATGCAAACGCAAGCGAATTCTTTCAGCCCCAGGCCAGTTCATACCTGCAGACCGCGTCTCCCCTGGCCCGGCACTGCGTCTCGGTGATGCGGACGTTCGAGGCCCCGCACAGGCTGAGCGCCTCCTTGTGCCAGCCGATGACGGTGAGGCAGTCTGCGACCGAGAAATCCTCCGTGTCCCGCGTGATGATGACGCCCGAAACCGGTCCCGTAGGCTCATACTCACGCGAGCCGGTGTTGTAGTAGAACTTATAGATGGATTTCGTCTGGGCCAGAAATCCCTGGGGATCGCCGGGCTTGATGAAGGAAGCGTGTACGCCGCCGAGATTCTCCCTCGCAGATTTGCGGCCGATCTCCTCGAACACGGATTCGTCGCCCCCGCCCAGGACCTCCACAATGGCCCGATCCAGCCGTTCGCCTGTCTCGAAGGGATACCACCCGGCCGCGACGATCAGTCCCCCAAGAATGGCGCGGTCCTCCTCCGCCATGGCCGACGTCAGCCGCTCCCAGGCGCCTCCCCCGAAATGATCCTCTACAAAGCGCTTCCGGGCCTTGATCACAGATCCGCGTATCTTGGATTCCATGAGCCGATCTCCTCAGCTTTGGATGAAACGGACCAGCGATTCGATCTCCGAGCCGAACGCGACTGCGGCCGCGCGCTCCGACTCGACGAATCCGTCCCGGTCCGCGGGCGGATGCGTGTCCCCGTAATCCGTCAGGATGTGCCGGCCGCGCGCGTCGTCCTTTTCCTTGGAGGTCTGGACCTGGCGCGCGATAGCCAGCCGCATGTTCGCGAGCGTTTCCAGGTTCTCCCGGAGCGGCCGGTCGGCGAGCCCCTCCACCGCAAGCAGGGACCGCTCGTGCTCCCAGCGGGCATCCGCCGGATCCGCGGTCCGGAGCACGCCGGGCCCGGCCTTTTTGCCGTCCCGCCGCATCCGGTCCACCCTGCGGTAAAGGCCGCTCAGGCCGTAATGCCGTATGTGGAAGTCGTATGCCTCCAGCCCCTTGAGCCGCGACTTCTCGGTCATCACGTTCTTGCCCAGCCCCGAAATATCGCGGTCCGTGTAGAATTCCCGCACGGACGTCACGGCCCGCAGGCGGTCCCGCGCCCGCACCAGCTTGTCCACCAGGTCCGGGCGGAACACTTCAAAATCGAATGCGGAACGCCGGGCCTTGTTGCGTTTGGCGTATTTGCCTTCGTTGCGGCGGACCATGTAGATGTTGTCCGAGAGCACCCATCCCGGGAAAATCTCGTTGTAGGCCGGGGACAGCCCGGGGAAATTCTGCGACGGTTTATTGATGAGCGAAAACGGAAATTCCAGCCTCTGCGGCAACGTGTCCACGCCCGTGGAAATGATGCTGTAGGGCGCGGCCGTGAAATCGGACGGGAACTTGATGTTGACGCCGAGACCGAAAAAGGTCCCCTCTCCGCACCGGATTTCCTGGTCCGGCGCCTTGGAGGTGTGGTTCGATCCGACATTCGCGCCGTAACCGATGTTGCCCTTGCCCTCCGGCCACAGCGCCGCGATCAGAAGGGCCTGGTGGTGGAACCCCACGAACGGGCCCAGGAGGCACGAGGTCACCTCGCCCTCGGCCACGCCCGTGTTGGGTCCGATGATGCTGGCCGTGACCTTGCCGTGCCGCTCGACGTGGCTGTGCTCGCAAAGCACGGAATCCTCCACGATCGACATCGAGGAGACCTCGCATCCCCACTGCAGGCACGCGTTCCGCACCCACGCGCCGTCCGCCACCCGCACCGGCTCCCCGGCGGAGGAGAGAATGGCCGCGTTCTCGATCCTCGCCGCGCCGTCCACGACGGCGTGCGGCCCGATGTAGCTGTCGCGCACCTCCGCCGCGAACCGGATCACCGCGGCCTCGTCCACCACGGCGAACGGCGCCGTGCACAGGGACGTGTACGCCCTGACGAAACGACCGTACGCCTCGATTGCCGTCCGGTCGCCGCGGCCGTCGGCCACGGCTTCGGCGACGGGGATCGTCAGTTCCGCGAATGCCGCGACCTCCCGGCCGCCCGTTTCGATTCCGATCGGAATCTCGCGGCCGTTTCCGAACGCGCACTCGGCCGAGCCCGTGACGGCCCCGGCCCGAAAGACCACGGCGCCGCGCCGGACCAACGCACGCGACAGCAGACCCGTATCCTGCACGAGACTGTCGTTTCCGATCTCCGAATCCGCGACCGTGCTTCCGTAGACGCCGCTCGGCAGTTCCGTATCCCCCGCGGTCGGCCTGACTTTGGCCTTGAAGGCTCCCAGCACGCAGGCGCCGATGAAACGGCTGGACCAGACCCGCCGCGGATCAAACCCGGCCGCGACGCGAATCGCCTTCCAGTCCTCGCAGTGGTTGCCCTGCCGCTTCAGAACCCGTATTTCCTCGGGCTTGAGGCGCCGGGTTTTCGCCCCGAAAAGGCGGCTGACTCCGCCGGCCGCGGTCAGGGGCCGAAGAGCCGCCGGCAGATCGAACGACTCCGGGGCTTTCTCCAGAAGCGCGGATAGAACGGCGTTCATGGCGGTATTCCTTTCTGTCTTCCTTCCCTGTCTGCCGGACCGTGCCCCGTGACGCTCAGCGGCCGATCTGCTTCTGCACCATGTGCTTGTTGTCCCGCACCCAGTCGTAGTACTCGCGGCGCTGCAGCGAGTTTGCTGCCTCTTCATCAAGCACGACCGTGGCCAGGCAGTGCAGTTGAAGCGCGGTGGCCGTGATCTGGCTGGTCACCGGTCCCTCGATGAACTGGGCGCAGATGTCGGCCTTCTTTTTGCCGTTGGCGATCAGCAGGATTTTCTTCGCCTCGAGAATGGTGCCCACGCCCATGGTGATGGCGAAACGGGGGACATCCTCCTGCTTCTTGAAAAACCGGGCATTGTCCTCGATGGTCATTTTCACCAGCGCCTTGACCCGCGTACGGCTGGCAAAGGCCGAACCCGGTTCATTAAACCCGATATGTCCGTCCCGGCCGATGCCGAGGAGTTGAAGGTCCAGACCTCCGGCCTTCTTGATCTGCTCCTCGTACCAGGCGCAGAACTCCTCCGGGTCCTCCGTGTGGCCCTGCGGCACGAAGGTGTGGGCCGGGTGGATGTTGACGTGGCGGAACAGGTTCTCCCACATGAAATAATTGTAACTGTGTTCATCCCGCGGCTTGAGGCCGACATATTCATCCAGGTTGAAGGTCGTCACCTTGGAGAAATCGAGCCCTTCGTCCTTGTGGATGCGAACCAGCTCCTTGTACGTGCCGATGGGCGTGTCGCCCGTGGCCAGGCCGAGAACCAGGTTGTGCTTTTTCTTGATCTCTTTGGCGATCAGATGCGCGGAAACCCGGCTCATTTCGTCGTAATTGCCTGCAACGATTACTTCCATGGTCTTCCCCTCTCACGAATGTTTAAACACCGGATGGGTGACGGAATGCGGAACGCGGGAGAAACCGGCTGAAGGCCGCTACGTGTCTTTCTCGTAAATACGGACGTAATCGATGTCCATCCGCTGGGGGAAGACCGTCGAGGCGTCGGGACTTCCCGGCCAGTTGCCGCCCACGGCCACGTTGAGGATGAGGTAGAATGCATGGTCAAACGGCGCCGGACGCGGCGCGGCCGTCGTGTGCCAGGCGGACTGGGTTTTTGTGGAAAACAGGGAGTCGTCCACGAACCAGCGGAATTCAGTGGTGTCCCATTCGAGCGCGAACAGGTGAAAATCCCCGGCAAAGGTTCCGGACGAAAGGGCGAACGACGCCCCGGACTGGAGGTTCGCCGGGTATGTGCCGCCGAAGTGAAGCGTCCCATAGACGCGCGAAGGCTCATGCCCCAGCAGTTCCATGATGTCGATCTCCCCGGATGCGGCCCAGCCGCCGTAG
>CAZNXX010000151.1:0-7155 GCA_964577095.1 uncultured bacterium
GGTTGCTCAGTAACAGAATCAGATCCAAGATTGATAAGAGGAAGAAGCCCATGCTTCTTCCTCTTTGTTTTATCGGCTTCTCCTCGTTTTCCTCCAGCGTAGACAATCACCCACGACGTGGTTCAATCCCCGGTGCCGCATTGGTTTGATTTTTGCCGTTCGAATAACGCAGTCGGAATTGAAGACTGCTGTATGAGGATTATCCGGAACTTGGTCCTGCCCGGTCGCGGGCGTAAAACGCATAATCACAGCGCATTAACGGCCATCAATTTCGACCACGGGTTCGTATTGTCCCGGCCATTCCGGATTTGCATGTTTCGTCTGTCATTGCGATTCGAAATACTACGCAGTCATTTACTTACAACCAACGATCGCATCACATGAAACGCGTTCAGATAAAAAATCCGGGATTCACCCTCGTTGAGATTATCCTGGTCATCGTGGTGATCGGCATCCTCGCGTCCATCGCTGTGACGCGGTTCATCCCTCTGCAGGAGTCCGCGAAGCGCGCGGCCTGCCTTGCCAATCAACGGAGTCTGGAAGAGGCGCAGAAGCTCCATTACAGCAAGGCGTCGATTGATACCAGGAACGGGGCCTACGCGGGGACCTTCGAAGAACTCACCCCGTTTATGCAGGATGGGAATCTGCCCGTCTGCCCGGACGGATTCGCGTATGAACTGCTGCCGAACGGCGGCGTCCGGTGCACGTCTCCCGATCACCAGCGATAGAACGCCGCAGCCGCCTCTCCTGTTCCGCTGTCAAATCGTTCCGCTCTTCCCCCGGCCGTCACTCGACATTCACCGCCATCAGCGTCAAATCATCGTTCTGCTCCGCCTTGCCGCGGAACCGCACCACCGCGTCCATCATCGCCGTGATCAGGCCGGAAGCCGGTCCTTTCCGTTCCGACCGGAGCACGTCCATGATCCGGTCGGTGCCGAATTCCTCGCCTTTTTCATTGACCGCTTCGGAAACACCGTCCGTGTAGAACAACAGCCGGTCGCCCGGATCAAGCGACACCTCGCCGGTTTCGTAGGAGACATTCGCCATCATGCCCAGGATGACGCCCCCCTTCTCGAGGAGCGTCGGGTCCCCCCCGGCCGACATTCGGACGGGCGGGTTGTGGCCGGCGTTGCAGAAGACGAAGGTCCTTGCCTCCGTGTCGAGCACGCCGTAAAAGAACGTGATGAACTTGTCGAGCGCGGTGTTCCGGTGTATCAGGTTGTTGATCCGGAACACCAGTTCCCGGATCGGGAGTCCGGTGCCCGCCAGCGCGCGCAGGCTGGCCTGAAGATTGGCCATCAGCAGGGCCGCGCCCGCGCCCTTGCCGGACACGTCGGCGATCGCGAACCCCACGCGGGCCTCATCCAGCTGAAGGACGTCGTAGGAATCGCCCCCGATCTCCCGGCTGGGGACGTTCACGGCCGCGATGTCCAGGCCTTTCATCGGCGGCATGGACCGGGGCAGAAGCTCCCGCTGGATGCCTCGGGCGAACCGCAGTTCCTCCTCCATCCGCTCCTTGTCCAGGGCCTCGCGGACCAGCCGGACGTTCTCGATGGAGGACATCGCCTGGTGCCCGAGGGTGGAGAGGAACTCCAGGTCGGATTCGGAAAACGGCTCTCCCGACAGTTTCGGGCCCAGCGCGAGGAGCCCCCGGGTCTCGTCGCGGATGCGCATCGGCACGAGCGCGGTGATGCCGGTCCGCTTCCATTCCGGGAAGAAGCCATCGCCCGCGGACGTTTCGGGCTTGGCCAACCGGAGCCAGGCGGGGTCCGCCGGCGGGGCCGAGAAAGCGCCCTTTGACACCAGAACCCGGATGCCCGCGTCCTCCGCCTCCTCCGCCAGCACCATGCACCGGTTCACGAGAAGTTCCCCCATGATGGCGAAGCTCAGGATATGCCCGATCTTCTCCATGTCCAGCGTTACGTTCAGTTCCCGTCCAATGTCGAAAATCGTATGCAGCTGCTGGATCTTGCGGTCCAGCTGCTGGTTGACGCCGCGGATCTCCTCGACCAGAAGGCCGTTCGCGACTGCGGTCGCCGCGATTCCGGAAAGGGAATCGAGGAACTCGACTTCGCGCAGGCCGAACGCCTTCCCCCCGATCCTCTCTCCGAATCCGAGCAGGCCGAGTACGCCCCGCGAGGTCGCGAGGGGCAGGACGATTTCGATCCCGAATCCCCTGAAAAACCCCGCCCATTCCTCATTGCCGTCGTGGCTGGCCATCAGCACGGAGTGCCCGGGCGGATCATTCAGGCGGAGCGTTTTGTGAAGAATGTCGCGGGAAATGCCCCGCAGTCCCTCAACCCTGAATTCGGGTTCTTTCGGGTCCCGCAGCAGGACAATGCCCCGGCCGATGAGAAAATAGCCCATGGGGATGCGGAGCATGTTCTCGACGATGGCGCCGAGGCTCAGCGAAGAGGTGATGGTGTGGCACATCTCGAACAGGGCCGACTGTTCGAGCAGGCGCTGATCCAGCGAAAGGCCGGGGTCCGGGGTGGACGGGATTTCCGTCGGTTCCATCGGCGGTCAGTCTTTATTCCGGGGCGGATCGGTCCGGCCGCGGTATTTCACCATCCGGAGTTCGTTCCGGCCCGGCCGGGACCGGTAGGTGACGTCGTCCATCAGCATGCGCATCAGGTAGATGCCCAGGCCGCCGACCCGGAGCTCGGACAGATACTGTTTCATGTCTGGAACGGGCACGCCGTCGAACCGGAAAGTCCTGCCGCTGTCCGACACGGTCACCGTGATCCGGTCGCGGCCGGTCCTGACGGACACATCGATGTCGCCCGTCCGCTCAGCGTCGTAGGCATGCTCAATGACGTTCGAGCAGGCCTCGTCCACGGCGAGTTCGATCTTGTTCACTTCGTCTTCGACGAAACCCGACTGCCGGGCGATGCCCGACACGAAGGCGCGGATCTCCTCCAGCCGACCGGTCAGGCCTGGCACGCGCAGTCGGGTCGTGCCGCGCCCGGAAGCCGCCGGACGCCCGGCGCGGGAGGCGCCGGTGCCACGCTTCGACGGTCCGCCGGAGGCGGCCGGTGGAGTCTTACGCTTTTTCGAACTTCGCGAGGGCATCTTCTTCCCGTTTGAGGATTTCGAAGAGAACCGGAAAGCCCAGAAGGTCGAACACGCGGAACACCTTGTCGGTCAGTTCGGCCAGCTTGATGTCCCCGTTCTGGGACCGCACGTTTTCGATGAACCCCATGAACACGCCCAGCCCGGCGCTGCTGATGTAATTCAGGCCGGAGCAGTTGACCACGATCCGCACGTGCTTCGCGTCGATCAGCGCCTGCAGGGCCTGCTCGAACTCCGGGGCCGTATGGGCGTCGAGATATCCCTTCAGGCTGACCACCGACACCGCGCCCGCGTGACGCGTGGCGATTTCAAAACGATCCATGTGCTCCTCTCCTTAACCCTTTGAACCCCGGCGCGGAACGCCGCACCGTAACGCCAGAACCGTGACATCGTCATGCCGGGCGACGCCGCGGGTGAACTTCTCCAGCCGGTTGATGACCGAGCGCACGAGCGCCGCCGCCGGATCGGAGGACGGGGCCTCGGCCAGCAGTCGGGTCAGCCGCTCCTCGCCGAACTCCTCCTCTCCGGGGTTCCGCGCCTCGATCAGGCCGTCCGTGTAGAAGAACAGCCGATCGCCGGGCGCCAGCGCAATCTCCTTCTCGCGCAGGCCCGGCCGGAAAATCCGATCGTCCGCCAGGCCCAGGCCCAGCCCCCGCGGCTCCAGCCACTGCACGTCTCCCTGCCGGATCAGGCCGACGGGGCAGTGCCCCGCGCGGGCGATCCGGATGCGGCGCCGGGACGGCGTCAGGATGGCGTATGCCATGGTGAGAAAGAGGCCCGGTTCGCCCTGCTCCCGGAAGAATCCGTTGAGTTCACAGAGGATTTCCTTCGGCGAGCGGTGCCTGCCGGCCAGGGCCCGTATGGCGCCCTTGGTCTCGGCCATGATGAACGCGGCGGCCGCGCCCTTGCCGGACACGTCCCCCACGACGATGTCGATCCGGTCGCGGCCGGCCGCGATGACATCGTAGAAATCGCCCCCGATCTCGTTCGCGGTGACGCAGACGCCGTCCAGATCGAAGCCACGAACGGCCGGCATCGACTGCGGCAAGAGACGCATCTGCGCTTCATGCGCGAGCCGCAGTTCCTCCTCGGCCTTCTCCCGGTTGATGGACTGCTCGACGAGTCCGGCGTTCTGAAGCGAGATCGCGGCCTGATGCGCGAAAGCCTGAAACAGGCCCTGGCTCTCCTCGACGAAACCGAAGGCGTCTGACTTGAGCGCGTACAGGACGCCGATCACCCTGGACTGAAACGCCACGGGCGCCGCGAGCAGTGAGCCGGCGGACGGCCCGGCGGCCTTTCTTCCCCGGCCCCCCGGGGCCGCGTTGTTCATCAGAACCGGCCGCGCCCGTTCGAGAACCTGCTTCCGGATCCCCGCGGTCACGGTCTCGGGCGGCATGCCCGGCGAATCCGGCCGGTTCCGGTGAAGCGAAGCCGTCTTGAAGCCGGATCCCTCGTCGAGTTCGAGACAGACCGTATCCGCCTCCACCATCCGGCAGGCGAGAACGGGAATTTTCGCGATCAGATCGTTCCTCTTCAGATCCGCGCCCAGCGCGGCGCTCAATTCCTGAAAGGACCGCACTTCGCGCATCCGCCGGTCCAGCAGGCCGGCGGTCGGCAGATGGATGAGCAGGCTGACCAGGGAGAGGACGAGGTAAATCCCGAACGCCGTCAACAGCGAACCCAGCACCGTCACCGCCGCCGCGCTGAACGGGAGCACGGCATCGGTCAGGGATTCCCTCTGGCTCATGAACAGAACCGCCACCGGAAGCCCCGGCAGAAAAAGCGCGATCTTCGAGCGCCGGTTGAGAAACGGAATCCACTTGCATCGGAATCCGAGAAGCACGGCCAGGCCTGCGGTCAGAATCAGCGGCGGATTCGGGCCGTCGGCCCATTGCGACTGGGCCGGGAACAAAGCCCGGTCCGTCGATGGAACCAGCGCGAACAGCACGCGGATCGCGATGGAACATTCGAACGCGACGAACAGCTGCTGCGTCCGCCGGCCCTGTTGAACGAAAACCAGGTCGCGGAACAGCCCGAAAAGACCGACGGCCAGGGCCGTGACGAGTATCGCCGCGACGGTCTGGAACAGCGAAGTGCCCAACAGCCGGAGAACGGCCGATCCGCCGGAGATCCACGATTCCACCGACTGAACCAGACGGCCCAGCGCGCCCAGGCCGAGAAGCCCCAGGCCGAAGAGACGGATCTTCCGGTCCAGGCTCGAACCGCCGAACGGATTCCGCTTCTGTATCCTGAGAAGCAGAAAAACCAGCCCCGCGGCGACCACCCACTCCCGGGCCTGCTCCGCCAGAAAGGGGATGCGGACCGGCAGAAAACGGAGCAGGGCCGCGAGCGCCAGAATGCCGGCGCCGAGAACGAATCCGGCGTTCCGATTCCGGTAAAAACGTTTCCCTCCGGCCGCTTTCTCCGTCATTCCTTCTCCTCAGGGAAGGGTCAGGTCATTGCCTTCGTTCGGCCAGCGGGACCGCGCCTGCACCGTATCCCGGTATACGACGAAAGGCTCCGAAGGTTCGAAGGGAAAGGGCGCGCCGGCCGACCAGGCGCCGTTTCCGTCGCGGTCCAGAAAGCAATCCAGCAGGTACGGTCCGGGCAGGCATTCGCGTATCCGAAAGCCGCCGTCATCCGACGCGCGGACGGTGTACCGCAACCCCGTCGTTGAAGTCTGAACCGCGGTGACGAAAAAAATCCCGGACGGACCCGGACGTGACAGGCGGACTGTTCCGGCGATCTCCGAAAGCGTGTCCGCGGTCGATGTGCGGAAAGGGATGAGCGTGTCCGCGAGCGCGTTGCCGCAGACGTCGGCGACGCCCGTTCCTTTCAGGTTCAGGCGGTATTCCGCGGGGCCGGCGAGCGGGCCTGTCGGAGAGAAACGCGCTTCCGCAGGATCGGCCCACACCAAAAGGCCGTCGACCGGACGGCCGGACGTGTCCGAGAGCGAAAACCCGGAGGCAAACCGGGCCGTGTCCATGGCCTCGTCGAAGGTCAGCCGCACCGGGGCCAGGGGATTGAACGCGCGTTCCCTGAAGGCCGGCGATGATTTCAGGAGTTTCGGCCGCGTGGTGTCGGGCCGTCCCGAACCGTTGAACGAGGCCGTCCACCATGCCGTATCCGGGTGAACAACGGTCCAGTCCGTTTTCAGGAAAAACGAGTACTGTTTCTTCTCTTCCTGGTCCGCGGTCACGATGAAGAGCTCGCGGGGATTCTCCCGGTTCAGATAAGCGGCCCGCACCGCAAGCCGGTCCGTGGAATCCGCGGCCGCGGCGATGACCACGCCATTCCCCGGAATCGCTTCCGCGGCCGTCAGCCATCGGTCGAACCGGACGGACAGGTGGTTCCGGTCGGCTGCCGTGACCGTCTGAACCGCGGGAACGCCGGGCTCGCGCCTGGACGGCCGGAAAAAACAGCTGTCCGCGCGGAGCGCACCGCCGGGGTCCGGACCCACGTCGCGGCTCGGCACGCCGATCTCGTCCTCTCCGGGCTGGTACAGCCGGTCTCCCGCGCGGTCGCGAACCGCGAACAGCCGGTACCGGACCGGCGCCACATGCCTGAAGCGGAAGGCGCCGTCCGCGGCCGCCTGGACGATGTAATCCGGGGTCCGGACCGCCGGATCGGGATCCGATCCCCCGTCCCCGGTCCCGTCCAGGCGGTAGGCCCACACATCCGTGCCCGCATCGCCGGATGCGTATACGCGGCCCGCGATTTCGCCGATATCCAGCGCCGGGCCCGTGGAAAAGGCCAGCGTGAACGAGGAATCCATCCGGTTGTTCCGGTAATCGCGGATCGAGGACCCCAGCGTCACCACGTAGGTGCAGTTCGGCTTGAGCGGCTCGCGGAACCGGATCCGGAGGCGGCTCCCCTTCCATTTCACGACCGCGTTCGGCCCTTCGAACGGGGAAATGAAGACCGCCTCCCCGGACGGCCCGGGCTTCACCGGCTCGGTGAACCGGATCTCGACCGTCGGGCTCAGGGGCACGTTCACCAAGCCCGGCGCGGGAACAGTCTCCGCCACCGCGGGAGGCGTCTTGTCCTCCGGCCCGCCGGGCGGAAAGCCCTGCTTGGCGCAGG
>CAZNXX010000152.1:0-7124 GCA_964577095.1 uncultured bacterium
AGCCTGAAGGCTGCGGCTACCGGAGAATGGAAAGGACATGGTAGTCGCAAGCTTCAGCTTGCGTTCTTGGGAGGGAGAATGGCACCCGAACCCGCACGGTTCGTACGGGAAAAGAAACACCGTCTGGACGGAAGCCTGTACCGGGGATTCAGCGTTGTGACCTTTACCTGTTGTATTCTGAATCGAAGGAAACCCTTCGTCAAGCGGTCCCTCGTCACTGTGTTTGAAGACATACTGATTCATGAACTGAAGCGACATGACTGTCAGGCCCATATTTATCTTTTCATGCCCGATCATCTGCATCTGACAATGCAGGGGAAGTCCGAGGGGTCGGATATCCGGAAATGCCTGGTTCTTTTTAAACAGAAAACCGGGTATTGGATGTCAACAAATGACCCGGGATTTAAATGGCAGAAGGATTATTACGATCATGTGTTGCGGAAGGACGAGGACCTGAAGCGGCATGTCGGATACATAATCGCCAATCCTGTTCGAAAAGGGATGGTGGAGCATTGGAAGGATTATCCTTTCAAGGGGTCGACGGTTTACGACTTGGATTCATGGAGTACTTGAAAAGAACGCAGGCTGAAGCCTGCGGCTACCGGAGAATGGAAAGGACATGGTAGCCGCACCCTTCAGTGTGCGTTCTTGCGCAGGCTGAAGCCTGCGGCTACCGAAGATTACCGTGATATAAGGACTGTTGGGTAGCCGCAAGCTTCAGCTTGCGCCTTTGCGCAGCCTGAAAACTGCGGCACCTGGGAGAAAGGAACACGGCATGTACGGCAAGCTGAAAGACGACCTGGCCGCGAAACTCAAGACCATCCGCGACGACGGGCTGTACAAAAACGAGCGCGTGCTCGACGGGCCGCAGGGCGTCCGGTTCCGGCTCGCGGACGGCCGCGAGGTGCTCAACTTCTGCGCCAACAACTATCTCGGCCTCTCCAGCCATCCGAAAGTGCTCGAGGCGGCGCATCAGGCCCTCGACCGGTGGGGGTACGGCTTGTCCAGCGTGCGATTTATCTGCGGCACGCAGGCCATACACAAGACGCTCGAGCGGAAAATCGCCGACTTTCTCGGAGCGGACGACGCCATCCTGTATGCCGCGTGTTTCGACGCCAACGGCGGCGTGTTCGAGCCCTTTCTCTCCGAAGACTGCGCCATTCTGACCGACAGCCTGAACCACGCCTCCATCATCGACGGCATCCGTCTCGCCAAGGCGAAACGCCTGATCTACGCCCATTCCGACATGGACGACCTGGAATCCAAGCTGAAGGAAACCGCGGGCGCGAAGCTGCGGCTCATCGCCACGGACGGCGTGTTCTCCATGGACGGCGCATTCGCGCAACTGGACCGCATCTGCGAGCTGGCCGGGCGGTACGACAGCCTCGTCATGGTGGACGACAGCCACGCCACTGGATTCGTCGGCCCAACGGGCCGGGGGACGCCCGAGCTTTTCGGCGTGCGGGACAAGGTGGACCTGGTCACCACCACTTTCGGCAAGGCCCTGGGCGGAGCGTCGGGCGGATGCGCCGCGGGCCGCCGGGAGATGATCGAATTCCTCAGGCAAAAGAGCCGGCCGTACCTCTTCTCCAACACACTGGCTCCAGTGGTCGCGGGCGCCACATCCGCGGTCCTTGACCTGCTGTCCGGAACGACCGCCCTTCGGGACAAGCTGGAGAAGAACACGGCGCATTTCCGGAAACGCATGACGGAAGCCGGATTCGACATCAAGCCGGGAAGCCATCCCATTGTGCCGGTGATGCTGTACGAAGAGAAAAAGGCGATGTCCCTGGCGGACGCCCTGCTTGACGAAGGTGTTTATGTGATAGGCTTCAGTTTTCCGGTCGTGCCCCGCGGCCAGGCCCGCATCCGCGTGCAGGTCTCGGCCGGCCATGAAACACCCGATCTGGACTTCGCGGTGGAGGCGTTCACGGCCGTCGGCAGGAGACTGGGCGCGATTTCCTGATTCTCATCTTGACTTTTTCCCCGCTTTCCCTATCTTGAAATTAATCCTGCCTTGGGTCCCGTCAGGGACTCGTCCAACCAGAACGATTCGTGGAGGGTATGATGAGGACACATCCCGTCTCAGCGGCGGTCTGCGCGGCCGTCTGTTGCCTGGCATCCGCGGTTCAGGCATTCCAGACCGAACTTCAGTTTTTTGAGTCATCCTGGTACCTGAGGGACCTCTGCTTCCCGGTCGGGCAGAAGGGATGGGCCGTGGGACAGCCCCACTGGGACGCCGACCGGAAGGAGTGGACCGGGACCATCATCGTCACCGAGGACGGGGGGGACACCTGGCGGGCCCAGGAGGCCGCGTCCGATGCCTCGCTGACCGGCGTCTGTTTCACGGATGACCGGACCGGATGGGCGGTCGGGGAGCATGGAACCGTCCAGCGCACCACGGACGGCGGCTTGACATGGACGGAGAAAACACTCGGCACGCAAGGCGAATGCTACGGGGTTTTCTTCACGGACGCGCTGCACGGGTGCGTGACGGTTACGGAAGTGACCCACGTCGGATGGTTCGGCGACGCCGACGACTGGCAGGGATCCGTCTGGAGGACGGCCGACGGAGGGGAAACCTGGGAGAAACAGACCGTCCCGGAATCGACCGGTATTCTCAAGCGGGTCACTTTCATCGACGGTCAGCGCGGGTGGGCGGCCGGCACGTTCCGGAATGAGGCGTCGGATTTCGGAACGCCCGAACACCGGTCCGCGCTGTACGCCACGTCGGACGGAGGACGGACGTGGCAGAGACGGTTCAGCCACGAGCTCGACATCACGATGACGGACGTGGAATTCACGGATCTCCTGAACGGCTGGGCCGTGGGGTTCATCACGAACAGCGGCGTGGAGGGCGGGAACGTGTTTCACACGGCCGACGGCGGCGAGACCTGGGAGCGGGTCGACCAGGGCGGATTCATGAACAATTTCTGGGATGTGGATTTTCTCGACGCCGACCGGGGAATCATCACGGGAACCCAGTACGGCGCCGCCTGGGGGCCGCCCGTGCTGAGAACGATGGACGGCGGGAACATCTGGGAGACCGTCCGCATGGAGAAGCATGACGGCGAGGGCCTGTACGGCGCGGCCGTGTCCGCAGGCCGGGTCGTGGCCGTGGGCGACAACGACTACCGCATCCTCTCCGACAGGCCGTGGCAATCCTCGTCCACGCCCGAAGACCTGTTCTCCCAGGAATATCTCAATGTCCATCTCCGTTTCGAGGATGTTTTTTTCGCGGACGGTTTGAACGGCTGGGCCGTGGGCAGCCGCTCCTACGGGCCTGAAATCTGGGGGCAGGTGATATTCCACACGGCGGACGGCGGAAACACCTGGGAGAAGCAGTTCGAGCGGTCACCGGATACGACCTTCCCCCTGCTGTTCAGCAATTACCGGCTCGACAAAGTCGTTTTCACCGATCCGCTGGATGGATGGGCCGTGGGCAGCACATCCATGTTCTACGCGGACGGGTGGAGCAATGAGGGATCCGTTTACCACACAACAGACGGAGGCACGCACTGGGTCCAGCAGGGAACGGCGCTCGGCTCGACGGAGCTGTTCTCCGTCCAGTTTCTGGACGGCGCAAGCGGATGGGCGGTCAACAACGGGTCTCCCTCCATCCAGTTCGCCCGTACGGAGGACGCGGGCGAGAACTGGCGGTGGGTTGAAACCGGCATCGAAAAACCGCTCGGCATCGGGTTTTCGATCGTGCAGGGGGATGTGCTTTTCACGGATGCGATGTACGGCTGGGCGGTCGGCGGTCTGGGTACCGTCATCCGGACTACGGACGGCGGCGCAACCTGGCAGGACCAGGAGGCGACGAACACGCTGTCGTACCGGCACTGCATCGCGGTCCAGTTTCTCGACCGGTTGAACGGCTGGATCGCGGGGGAAGGCCTTTTCCGGACGGCGGACGGCGGCGCGACCTGGTCCATTGTCCCGTTGCCGGTGGACGGTCTGGACTTCCACGACATTCAGTTCACGGATAACCGGCACGGCTGGACCGCCGGGGACGGCGGAGTCATCCTCATGACCGACGACGGCGGGGATTCCTGGATCGCCCAGCAGTCCGGCGACCTGATCCCCGCGGACTTGAAGGGCCTGTCGTTCGTCAACGACTCCACGGGATGGGCCTGCGGTCATGCCGGGGCCATTCTGAAAATCACAGGCGGCAGGGAGGCGTCCGGTGTCGCTCAGGACCGCACGGGAGACAGGCCGGCCGGTTTCGCGCTCCTTCCCAATTATCCGAACCCCTTCAACGGTTCGACGGTCCTGCGGTTCAAGCTGGAACAGCCGGCGTTTGTCCGGCTCCGGATTTTCGATGCCCTGGGTCGGGAGACGGCAGGACTCGTCTCCGGCGTGCGGAGTGCCGGCGTTCACCGTGTGCAGTGGAACCCGGCGGGTTTGCCGAGCGGAGTGTACATCGGCCGGCTCGAAGTGTCCGATCCCGCTTCTCAGGGCCGAGTGTCCGGGATGTCGGTCCAGAAGATGCTGTACGCCAAGTAGCGTCAGCCTCATCAGGCTACGGTGCAGGGCAGTTCATAGTTCACAGTTCATGGTTCATCGTTCCCCGCCGCACCCACGCAAAAAAAGAATGCCGCAGGTCGAATCTTGCGGCTTTTTTTCTTCGGCGAACCATGAACTATTCTCCCCGCAGAGGCCCCTGCCCCTGCGGTTCAGGCGCGGAGGCGGCAGCCTCCGGCCGGAGGGAATCGTCCAAAAGGCCCGCAGGAAGATGCGGGCCTTTCGGACCTACAGCTGTGACGCATCCAAGAAGCTTATTCGAAAACCTTCCGCCTGAAATGACAGTACGGCTGTTTCCCGGTTTTCTGATAATAGTCCTGGTGATACTCCTCCGCTTTCCAGAACGTCCCCGCGGGTTCCAGTTTCGTCGCGACTTTCAATCCCTTCCCCGATAACGCCCGGATCAGGTTCTCCGCGATCCGCTTCTGGTCCCCGTTCCTGTAGAATATCGCGGACCGATACTGGTCCCCGACATCCGGCCCCTGCCGGTCCACCTGCGTGAAGTCGTGTATTTCGAAGAACAGCCGGGCCAGCTTCTCGAAGGACGTTCGGCCCGAATCGAAGACCACTTCCACGGCCTCCGCGTGCCCGGTCGTGTGCGAACACACCTCCTCGTACGTGGGACGGTCCGTGCGGCCGCCGGTGTATCCGGACGTGGCGGACAGAACCCCGGGCTCGGCCGCGAGCAGATGCTCCACGCCCCAGAAACATCCGGCCGCGAACACGGCCGTGTCCGGTTTGACGCCACCGTCCGAAACCGCCGCCGGGATGAAATCCATTGATATCGAATTCACGCAATGACGCGTGTTCTTCGGAGTGAGCCCTTCGCCGGAGAACACGTGGCCCAGGTGCCCGCCGCAGCGGTTGCAGACGATTTCAACGCGCCTGCCGTCCGCGTCCGGCACGCGTTTCACCGCGCCCGGGATCTCGTCGTCAAAACTGGGCCATCCGCAATCCGACCGGAACTTATCCTCCGACCGGTACAGTGAGGCGCCGCACCTGCGGCAGGTATACGTTCCTTTTTCAGCATGGTCGACGAAACGGCCCGTGAAAGGCCTTTCCGTGCCTTTGTGGAGGATAACCCTCTCCTCTTCGGGCGTGAGTTGATTGTATGTCATGGTTTCCTGCGCTCCGGCCCGGCATTGAAGAAATGCCAAACCCATTAGAATCAAAGGGATATGCATTCGTTTCATCCGCGTTCCGCTCCTGTCTGTTCCTGTATGAACGACGACGGAGGGCAAAGGGTTTCACACGATCCCGGCCGCCGCGTATCCGGTCAATCGGGCGGCCAGAAGCCCGGTCATTCTGGTCCCAGTTATTCTGAATGCTCGAAGATTGGGCTTCTGGCCGCTCCGACGGGTCTGATCCCCTGCCACTTGGGGCGTCCATCATCCAAGTTTTTTGCGATCCCCCGTCGTTTGCGGCCGGGTCCTTCAATATTTAGTTTGATTTCAAAACAAAAAATGCCTATACTTTTTTACCATCCACGGAGGCAATCATGACGGCAAAATCACTCAAGCGGATTGGCGTGCTCACTGGCGGCGGGGACTGCCCTGGCCTGAACGCGGTGATCCGGGGCGTGTCCAAGGCGTGTATCGGGGCATACGGCATGGAAATGGTCGGCATCGAGGACGGGTATCAGGGCCTGATCGAAAAACGGACGCTGCACCTCGACTGGGAGCGGGTGTCCGGCATCCTGACCCTGGGCGGTACGATACTGGGCACGTCGAACACGGCGAATCCCTTCAAATGGGCGGTCGGGAAAGAGGGGGAAAATGTCGAATTCGCGGACGTGTCGGCCGAAGTCGTGCGGTACATCGACGAGTTGGGACTCGAATGCATTGTCGCCATCGGCGGGGACGGTTCCATGGCCATTGCCAAGGGTCTCGCGCAGAAGGGCGTGCACATTGTGGGCGTGCCCAAGACCATCGACAACGACATCTGGGGCACGGACACCACCTTCGGTTTCGACACGGCCGTGGCCATCGCGACCGATGCCATTGACCGCATTCACACCACGGCCATGTCGCATCACCGGGTCATGGTCGTCGAACTCATGGGCCGTTACGCGGGCTGGCTCACCCTGTCCGCGGGAATCGCGGGCGGCGGGGACGTGATTCTCATACCCGAGATTCCGTATGACCTGGAGAAGGTGTGCAAGGCGGTGCTGGACCGGAGCCGCAGGGGACGGCGGTTCAGCATCGTCGTGGTGTCGGAGGGCGCACGCCCCGTTGGCGGCGAGATGGTGGTGAAGCAGACCGTGAAGGCCAGCACGGACCCGATCCGGCTGGGCGGCATCGGGCAGGTGCTGGCGCGCGCCATCGAGGAGGGCACCGGGCTCGAAAGCCGGGTGACGGTGCTGGGGCACCTTCAGCGGGGGGGCACGCCCACGCCCTTTGACCGGGTGCTGTCCACGCGTTTCGGCGTCAAGGCGGCCGAGCTCGTGCAGAATGGCGCGTCCGGCGTCATGGTGGCCCTGCGCGGAAACGACATCATCGCGGTTCCGCTGAGCGACGTCGGCGGCAGGATGCGGCTGGTGAGCCCGGACCATCCGCTGGTGGACGTGGCGCGCAGGCTGGGCACGTGCATGGGGGATTGAG
>CAZNXX010000153.1:0-6980 GCA_964577095.1 uncultured bacterium
ACGCGGAAGACGTCGTTCTGCATTTCGATCCGGACCGCGGTTTTTACCGGGAGGATTTCGACCTGACGCTTTCGACCGCGCCTCCCGGTCTGACGATCCGGTACACCCTGGACGGAACCGATCCGGTCACGTCGTCCGCCGCATTCACGGGGACATCCCCCGTGGTGGTCCGCGTGGATCCCGCGAATACGCGGGGACGGGACCGGGCGCCCGGTTTCTGCGTTCGCGCCGTGGCGTTGCGCGCGGATACCGCCGCGACACGGGTCAAAACCCACACCTACCTTTTCGCTGATCGGGTCGTGGAGCTGTCTCCGGACGGCACGCTGCCGGGACCCGGATGGCTCGGCCTGAACAACGGAAGAGGCCAGGCCATCAGCTATGGAATGGATCCGGAAGTCTGCGGCAGCAGCCTGTATCAGGATAAAATCGTCGCGGCGCTGACCGACATTCCGACGTTCTCCATGGTCATGGATTTGAAGGATCTTTTCGACCCGCGGACCGGAATCTACGTCAACGCGCTCGAACACGGCAGGGAATGGGAGCGGCCGTGCTCCGTCGAATTGATCCATCCCGACGGAACGGACGGTTTTCAAATCAATTGCGGGGTGCGCATCCGGGGCGGATGGAGCCGGAACAACACCAATCCCAAACGCGCCTTCCGCTGGTTTTTTCGAGGAGAATACGGGGAAACCAGACTCGAGTATCCCCTGTTCGGGGACGAGGGTGTCGACGCGTTCGACAATATGGACCTGCGCACGGCCATGAACTATTCCTGGAGCTACGGCGCGGAAGACCCGAGTAAAAACACGATGATCCGCGACGTCTTCTGCCGGGACACGCAGCGCGATATGGGCCGGCCCTATACGCGAAGCCGGCCCTGCCATCTGTTCATCAACGGCACCTACTGGGGTCTGTATGAAACCGAGGAGCGTCCCGAGGCCTCGTACGCGGCGTCCTATTTCGGCGGCGACCCGGAGGACTACGACGTGATCAAGGTCGATGCCGGGTACATGGGCGCTTTCGACATCGAGGCGACCGACGGGACGCTTGACGCCTGGAGGCGGCTGTGGGAAGCCTCCATGGCGGGTTTCGCGACGACCGAGGCCTACCATCGAGTGCAGGGTCTGAATCCGGACGGCACCCCGAACCCGGAATACGAGGTTCTGCTGGACGTGGACAATTTGATCGATTTCATGCTGACCATTTTCATCACCGGGGAGGCCGATGGCCCGGTGTCCGGATTTCGCAACAACCTCGAGCCCAATAATTTTTACGCCATTTACAATCACCGGGAAAAAAACCGGGGTTTCATCTTCATCCGGCACGATGCCGAGCACACGCTGGGCGCGCAGCCGTTCGGGGACGACCGCACCGGGCCGTTTCCGGGAGGATCCGTTTTTCTGGAATCGAACCCGCAGTGGTTCCATCAGAAACTCTGCGAGAATCCCCTGTACCGGTCCCGGTTTGCCGACCGCGTCCACAGGCATTTCTTCAACGGCGGGGCGCTGACGGCCCAGGCGAATATCGACCGATTCCTGGCCAGAAAGGAAATGATCGATCTGGCCATCATCGCGGAATCCGCCCGATGGGGCGATTCCAAGCGCGAACCCGCTTTCACGCGCGACAATGCCTGGCTTCCGGAGATCAACCGGATCCTGCAGCAGTTTTTCCCCGACCGCACCGAACGCGTCCGGGGCCAATTGCGCGCCCGGGGATGGGTTTCGAAGGTGCAGCCGCCGGAATTCAGCTCGGAAAGCCGGCGGGTTCAGCCTGGATTTCAGCTCGAGATGACGGCGCCCAGCGGTCGGATTCATTATACGACCGACGGGACCGATCCGGTTCTGCCCCTGGACGGGTCCGCCCGGATCACGACGCTCATCGCGGAAAGCGCGGCAAAAAAGGTGATGGTTCCCCAGTCGGCGATATCGACCGGCTGGAGGCTGTCTGCGGGGTTCGACGATTCGGCATGGCGATCCGGCTCCGGAAACGTGGGATACGAAAGGGGCCAGGGGTATGAGAATACGATCGGCGTCGACGTGGGCGCCGAACTGATTCGAAAGCAGACCAGCTGCTGCGTGCGGATACCCTTTTCGGCGGAAGCCTCGTTGCTCGACAGTCTCGACGGACTGACGCTCCGGATGCGTTATGACGACGGTTTCACGGCCTGGCTGAACGGCGTAAAAGTGGCCGAAGCCAACGCGCCGGCCGTTCCGGCGTGGAACGCCGAGGCGGCCGCGGATCACGAAGCCGAGACATGGGATACGTTTGACGTTTCCGGATTCGCCGATCTGCTGGTTCCCGGCGCGAATCTGCTCGCGGTTCAGGGATTGAACTACGGGGCAAACAGCTCGGACTTTCTGATCGGGACGGAGCTGACGGCGGGCATCTCATCGAACCCGGCCCGATTGTCCGAACAGGCACGGTTGTACACGAAACCGCTGGTGATTGACCGGACGACCCGCGTCCGGGCGCGGGTTTCAGACGGCGGGAACTGGAGCCCCGTTCATGAAGCCGAGTTCCGGGTGTTCACCGGCAAGGAGAATCTGCGGATCACCGAACTGCACTACCACCCCGCGGGGGACACCGCGAACGAAGGCGGTGAATACGAGTTCATCGAGTTCAAGAATATCGGGCACGAAACGCTGGATCTGTCCGGGATGTTCTTCCCGGCGGGCGTCACTTTCGAGTTTCCGGCCCAGACGGCGATCGATCCGGGAAAATTCATCGTGCTGGCCTCCAACCGCAGCGCCTTCTACGGCCGGTACGGATTTGAGGCATTCGGCGAATATGAGGGGCAATTGGACAACAGCGGGGAAGCCGTCGCGCTGAGCGAAGCATCGGGGGACACGATTCTCCGGATTCGATACAACGACAGGTTTCCGTGGCCCCGTTCGGCGGACGGAGACGGTTTTTCGCTCGTGCCGAGGGATCCGGATCCATCCGGGGATCCGGCGGATCCGGGATACTGGACGGCGTCGGGAGGCATTCACGGAAATCCCGGCCATGACAACATCCCCGTCCCCGTGACCGAACCGGGGCGTCCAGCGGCGCCGATTGAATTCCGGCTGGCGCAGAATTTCCCGAATCCTTTCAACGCGAGAACAACCCTCGTCTTTCAGGTGCCCAGGCCCGCGTTCATCACGATCAAGGTGTATGATGTTCTGGGCCGCGAGGCGGCCGCACTGGTTTCACGGGATTTTGAACCCGGCGTCCATTCACTCCACTGGGACGCCTCCGGTCTGGCCAGCGGTGTCTATTTTTGCAGGCTGACCGCCTCCGATGGATTCTCGACCGTCCGTAAGTTTCTGATGATACGGTAGGTTCGGTCGACTCGGGGGCTTTCACGGTCACGGGATGCAGGGTCCTCGGAATTGCCGGAACCCGATGACCGGCCCCGGGTTTCGAGGAAGAACCTGTTTTCGGGGTTCACGCGGAACCGTTTGTTCTGCCGGCAGATGCGAAGGAATAGCCGGATCCGGAGCGGGTCGCCCGGATTTGCGCGATATGGTTACTCGAAAGACCATAAGTGGTGTAAATACCGAATCCGATTCCCGCGGCCGGAGAACCGGCCAGCCCTCCCGAATCGTCCAAATTCCCGTTTTCAGCAGAATCCCGCGAGGCTCCGGCGCCTTGTACTGATGCGCAGAAACGAGCCCGTCCGGAGGCGTCGCACCGGCGGGACTTGCGCAATATGGTTATAAAAAGGAAATAAGTGGCTTGATTTCCATGTCTCAAATAAGTATGCTGATACCATCCCCTGAACATCCCACATTCACAGGAAGAGGAGGAAGTAAGATGAAGCGCATGCTATTGTGCCTGCTGCCGTGTCTGATGTTGCTGGCGATCGGCGCCCCGGCCCAGGGAGTTGATCCGGGCACTGAAAACCTCATCCACTCCTGGACCTTCGACGACGGAACGGCCAATGACGGAGTGGGCGACGCGCACGGTATCCTCCAGGGCGACGCGATCGTCGAGGACGGCGCGCTGGTCACGGCCGATCTGGGCCAGTACATGGAAATGGATGCCGAAGCGGTCGGCCTGAACTCGCTGACGGCATTCACCTGCGAGGCCTGGTACGCGTCGTTCGCCGACATGAACACCTCGTATCACATGTTTTTCTATTTCGGCGGTTCGAAAAACGCCATGGGGTACAACGGCTTTTTCCTGACTCCCGCCCGGGGGGACAATTTCAGCCGCGCGGCCATCTCCTGCTGGGCGGACACGCCCTATCAGGGTGAATCCGGCGCGAACGGTCCGGAATTCGACGACGGCACGCTCCATCACATGGTGGCCACACTGGACGAATCGCAGGTCGCCCTGTACATGGATGGTGTGGAAACCGGACGCACGGATCTGTCCGAGTCCAACACCATCGACTCGCTGGAGCCGTTGTTCTGCTACCTCGCCAAAAGCGGCTATGACGCGGACGCCACCTGGAGAGGGTACATCTACGAATTCAACATCTATGACCGGGTTCTGACGGCCGACGAGATCTTCTTCATCTCCCTCCAGGATCCCACGGCTTCCGTCGACGACAGAGGGCCCGGCGCCGGTCTTCCGCGCGGCCACGCCCTTCTGCAGAACTACCCCAATCCGTTCAATCCGGCAACGACCATCCCCTTCAATCTGAAGAAACGCTCCCGGGTTACGATCTCCGTGTTCGATATGCTCGGCCGTCAGGTGGCCGGACTTCTCGATGAAATGCGGGATGCGGGCCAGTCCGACGTTCAGTTCGACGCTTCGAATCTCCCCGGCGGAATGTATCTGTGCAAGATGCAGATCGACGGAAAAGAGACTTTGACGCGGAAGATGATGCTGATGAAGTGAGCGTTGACCTGGGGTTGTTCGAAAAGTCGATTCACGCGCGCCCTGAGCGAAGTCGAAGGGCGCTAAGAGACGGATTTACAGCTCGCCTCGACTCCGCTCGGCGAGCGGTAATCGTTGAAATTCGACTTTTTGGACAACCCCAGGTCCATGTCCGGGAAACCGCGATCGAGGACGGTTCGCGGCTGCGGCCGGAATCAGCGGGCCGCGCGGGTTGATGCTTTTCAAGCCGCATGAGGCTCCGGACTGAAAAGCCGACGGAACGGGACAGCGGCGTACGGATCAGTCATCCGTGATGTGCGCCGCTGTTCCGTTTCATGCCGCCTTCATTCGCGCGAAGTGAACGGAGCCGGGCGGCGAATTCGAAAAGCACGGGTTCTCCTGCTGACCGTTTCCGGACGGCAACCGGTCTTCCCGACCGGATCGGACTTTCGCAACGGATCACCGGCCGGAGACAGTGCTGCTGAGTGGAAGCGGTTTCCTCCCTCGACCGTCCCATGATCGACTAAAATGCGTTCCCGCAGAATCCGATTGCCGGATTCCACGCATTCTTGAGATTCAGTGCGTCATGCCAAACACCTAAAAGCAGAGGAGTCAGGCCATGAAGCGTAACCGCCAGCTCCGGATTGTGTCGGCGATCCTCGGGATCTGCCTGATCTGGGTCGCGGGCCGTCTCGCCGCGGGCACCACAGGAAAGATCGAGGGCACGGTGATCGACCGGTCCACGAAACAGCCGCTGATCGGAGCGAACGTGCTCGTCGTCGGGACCTCGGCCGGTTCGGTCACCGACACGGACGGCTATTTCATGATCCTCAACATGCCGCCGGGCCTGTACGCCGTCCGGGTCAGCATGATGGGTTATCAGACCCAGGTCACCGAGGATCTGAGGGTTTCCATCGACATGACCGCGGCCTGCAACGTGGGGCTGGCGTCCGCTGTGATTGAATCGGGAGAATCGGTGACCGTGACCGCCGAGCGCCCCCTGGTGCGGAAGGACATGACCTCGTCTCTTTCCACCGTGGGCGCCGACGAGATCCGGGACCTGCCCGTGCAGAGCATGGAGGATGTTCTGGAGCTTCAGGCCGGCGTGGTGAGAACCGGCGGACAGATGCACATCCGGGGCGGCCGCTCGAGCGAGATCGCGTACTGGGTGGACGGTGTGTCCACGACGGACGTGTTCAACGGATCAAGCGGCGTGACGGTTGAAAACTCCGCCATCCAGGAGCTCCAGGTGGTCAGCGGCACGTTCAACGCCGAGTACGGACAGGCCATGTCCGGCATCGTGAAGGTCATCACCAAGGAGGGCGGAAGCCGGTTGACCGGGGACGTGAGCGGCTATGTCGGGGATTATCTCAGCGGCGACGACAAATTCGCCATTCTGAAAAGGGTGGATGTCGTGTCCGGCGCCGCGGGCGGTCCGGCCGCGGTCGGTCAGCTGGAAAATCCGCTGAAGCGTTTCAATCCGATCGTCAATGTGGAAGCCAACCTGGGCGGACCGATTCCCCGGACCGGAGACCGGCTGACATTTTTCGTCAACGGGCGGTACGTCTCGAACGAGGGATATCTCTACGGCCGGCGGTGGTTCACGACCTACGGCAACGCGGGGGACAGCGCGTTCGTGCCCATGAATCCCTACGAGAGGACCAACCTGCAGGGAAAACTGGTCTACCGGTTCGGCCGCAACATCACGGCCAAATACAACGTTTTCTGGAACCGGTGGAACAACGACCGGACCTACAACCAGGCGTACACCTACGCGCCGGACGGCATCCCCGGGCAGAAGGGTACCGGCCTGACCCACATTTTCGAGCTGAACCACATGCTCTCGGCCAGGACCTTCTACGAGCTTCGGGTCAATCATTTCTACAACGAATACAAGCAGCACCTCTATGAGAATCCCCTCGCGAAGCCGGATTACTTCGTTCGGGTGTACGCCGACGCCGCCGCGGGCCTCGACGGTTTTGAATTCGATCCGAACACCGCCGATGGACAGGCCCGGCTGGCGGCGGTCCGGTCCGAGCGCAGAACCTATGATTTCATCCCGGTGCCCGGCGGCCCCCTCGGGTACGTCAGTCCCGATTCCAACTCGGCGCCGACCAGTTTCAGCTTCAACAACGGCGGCAACCTGCTGAACCGGTACGAGCGGAGCACCGGCT
>CAZNXX010000154.1:0-6967 GCA_964577095.1 uncultured bacterium
GACGGTATTGCCCGCCTTCGTTCACTTCGTTCCGGTCCGAATAGGCGTCGTCCGGACATCCCGCGTCGAAATCTTCGGCTTCCACGGTGCCGGGGATCCGGTGGGGCTTGAACGGGGCCTGGGGCGTCTCGCAGACCTCCGCGAGCGTCCAGCCGGCCACGGATTCGTTCGCGGATCCGGACATCGTTGCCCGGACACCCTCGGCAGGGGCCGCGGCCACGGACAGGGCGGCGGCGGGAAACCGCTTGTTTGATATCCTCATCAGACCGCCGATTCCGCGGTCGATTTTCCAGAGCTGGCTGTCCTCTCCCGTCCAGCCTGAAAGCAGGAGGCCCTGACCGGCCGCGTCAGAACCGAGTGCGGAACGGACGTCCAGCCTGCTGCTGACTCGGTAAATGCCCCTACCCGCGGATTCCAGCTTCCATTGGGAGGCCGCGGCCTTCCGGTCGGCCGTCAGGGCCAGATTCGAGCCCAGCACCGGCCCGCCGGACCTGCCGCCGGGAACGAGACAATAATGAGGGCCGCAGTCAAGATCCGCGTATTTGTCCAGCTTCGGTATGCGGCCGTCGAACCGGAGACGCAGGACATAGGCGGGTTCCGAAAACGGCCTTTCGGGCAGGCGGACGGTCAGCCCCCCGGAGGTCTGTTTAAAGGGCAGTGAAAGAGATTGCCCGGCTCCGCCGCTGATCAACTCGACGGATTTCAGGCTCCCGCAGTCGATCCTGTCGGAGGACAGGGAGCGGAGCGTGACCTCCATACGGTCATCGTCCCATCCGAGCAGAATGGCGTACAGCGTCGAATTGTCCTTCGACCGGGTGTACCGGACGTCATCGGCGGTTCCCTCGGCCGGGGCCGTGAACACGCCATGACCCGCGCCCATGACCGTGGGGCCTTCCCCGTATTTTTCCCAGGCGCGCGTGGTGTATACCGCTTCCCCGTATTTCTTCAGCCATGCGCCCATGGTGAGCAGGACATCCCTCTGTTCCTGCGGGATGGATCCGTCCGCCTTCGGGGAGATGTTGAGGAGCAGGTTGCCGTTCTTGCTGATCCGGTCCAGGAACCCGTGCAGGACCTGTTTGGAGGAGTAATACCCGATACCCTCGGTGTAGCACCAGCTCGAGGAGCTGACGGCGTCGTCCGTCAGCCAGTAATGGTCCGTGATGTCGACCGGTCCCCCGCGCTCGTAATCCAGAACCGCGCATCTCTCGTTCAGGCCGTCCTTGTACGTGGCCACGACCTCCCTTCCCCACCCGGAAGCCGCGTTATAATAGTAGGCGAGGAACTGCAGGAGAACCGGCCGGGACAGGAGGTGCAGATTGAAATCCTGCCAGATGACGTCGGGCCTGTAGCCGTCGATGATCTCCCTGTGTTTTTCGAGCCAGAAGGCCTCGTTCTTTTCCTTCCCCTGCTGTCCGAAAAGCTTTTGGAGCTCCGGATCGTCCGTTTTGGGAACCGCGGAAAAGAATCCGGTGATATTGTAGGCGTGATGCATCGACAGGATGACTTTCATGTTCCGTTTGCGGATGGCCTCCGTCAGCAGGCCGACCAGGTCGAGTTTCGGCCCCTGGTCCTTCGCGTTCCAGGGATTGACTTTGCTCGCCCACATGGAGAAACCGTCATGGTGCTCGGCCACCGGCCCCGCGAATTTCGCCCCCGCGTCCGCGAACAACTGCGCCCATTCATCCGGGTCGAACTGCCCGCCCTGGGATTTGAGCCTGGGCACGAACTGCGTGAATCGGCCTTGTTTGTCCGGCGCCCCTGTGATGAAATAATTGTACGGCCAGACGGACGGGTCGCCGTACGTCTCCGTATGGTGACGGTTCTCCCCGGTGCCCTTCATGTACATGCTCCGGGGATACCATTCGTTCGCGAAAGCGGGGACTGCGTACACGCCCCAGTGAAAATAGATGCCGAATTTGGCGTCCTTGAACCACTCCGGAACCGGATTGGCCTTCTCCAGCGACTCGAAGGACGGCTCGAACGCCCGCGGGCCGGTTGCGGATTGAGCGGTCAGCAGTCCCGAGGACACCAGAGACAGGATCAACAAGGTTCGGATTCTCATTGGATGCCTCTCTCGTCAATCGGGCGGTCAGAAGCCCGTTTTTATGAGTGCTATTTTTCCGGAATGATTGGAGATTGGGCTTCTGGCCGCTCCGACGAGTCTGATTCCCCGCCTTTTGCGACGCCGATCATCCAAATTCCCTGTGATACCCCACCGTTTGCGGCGGGATCATTCATTGCTTTTCGGAATGAATGGTGATAGACACGGAGGGCAGGCCCCGGACGTCCGCGAACGGGCGGGAGGACGGCTTTTTCATGGGACTCACCCCTTTCATCCGACGCGTGTCAGCCCCGGTGTCCCCGGGGACATCCGCGCCCGCTATCTTGCGGTTATGGAAACGCGGGCGGCCCGTAATCCCTCGGATTCCGCGGACACCGTTATTTCGCCGGGATCGCCATTCGACCGGATCACGGCAAGACACAGGCCGTGGAAGGCCTTCCGAAGATCCCGGTTGAAATATTCATGACTGACCGGGTTGCCGTTGTCCACTCCGGCGATCGCGCCCGCGCCGGACACCGAAAACCGCACGAGCGGGTCCGCGTCTGGGCACAGCCGCCCCTCCCTGTCCGCGATCTCCACACGGACGAACGAAAGGTCCTTTCCGTCCGGCCGGATTTCAATGCGATCGGGCTTCAGGATGATTTGCGCCGGGGCGCCCGCAGTGACCACTGAATCCGCACACACAATCCTGCCGCCGCTTCTCGCAACTGCCTTCAGCGTTCCGGGACGGTAGGGAACCTTCCACTCCAGGTACAGGCGATCCGTGTCCCGTGAACTCCTTTCGCCGAGGGAGCGTCCCTCCAGGAACAGTTCCACTGTTCCGCAATTGGTATAGCACCGGACCGGAATCTCCTTTCCTTCGAAACCCGGCCAGTTCCAGTGCGGCAGCACGTGGACCATGGGCGATCCGGTCCATTGACTCTGGTAGAGGTAGAAGCGGTCCTTCGGAAAACCGCACCGGTCGACGATTCCGAAATAGGAGGAAACGGACGGCCAGCTGAAGGGGGCCGGCTCGCCGATGTAGTCGAAGCCGGTCCACACGAACTCTCCGGCGATCCACGGGGCTTCCCGGACCGCCTTGAGCGTGTTTTCCGCTGTGTCGTCGTCGTAGGACGAACGCTGATTGTCCAGGGCCAGGACGATTTTCGGGTTCGCTTTCCCTTCGGCGACCAGGTTGTAATGGCCCCGCGTGCTCACGGCCGAGGCGGTTTCGGATGCGACCAGGGGCGTCTTTCCCTTCAGGGTCGGGTAGAAGGAAAGGTTATAATTGATGCCGAACACGTCCAGCGGTTTCGAGAAACCGCTTTTCACGGCCGCTTCCGGCAGGTTGCAGCCCGCCGTGACCGGCCGGGTCGGATCCTCCCGCCGGCAGATGTCCGCGAGCCGCTTCGACATTTCGAACGCGTCCGGGCTATACTGCTCGGGGATCTCGTTGCCGATGCTCCAGAGGATGATGCTGGGATGGTTCCGGTCGCGGCGGATCATGTCCGCCAGGTCCCGTTCGCTCCAGGAGTCGAAAAACCGGCCGTATCCGAACGTCGTTTTCGGCTGTTTCCACTCGTCGAACGCTTCGTCCATGACGAGGATTCCCATCCGGTCGCAGAGTTCCAGCAGTTCGGGAGCGGGCGGATTGTGGCTCGTTCGAACCGCGTTGCAGCCCATGGTCTTCATGATTTCGAGCTGGCGCTCGATGGCGCGGCCGTTCACGGCGGTTCCCAGGCATCCCAGGTCGTGGTGGAGGTTCACCCCCCGGATCGGGACATGCCTGCCGTTCAGATAAAATCCGCTGTCCACGGTGAATTCGAATGTCCGGATGCCGAACGGGGTTTCGGCCGCGTGCGCGACGCGCCCGTTCAGCAGGACCGTGGTCCGGGCGCGGTACTGCGCCGGATTCTCCAGGGACCACAGGTCCGGCCGGCGGACGTTCAGGGTGTGATCGAAACGGCCGTCGCTGTCCGGTTCGACCCGCATGGCCGAACGGGTCACGGCTGTTTCGCGGCCGGCCCCGTCCACGATGACCGTCTCGAGGGTGACGGACTGCGCGACCGGTGACTGGTTCAGGACCCGGGTCTCCACACGGACCGTCGCCGCATCCGCCGAAACCGACGGCGTGGTCACGCCGACGCCCCAATGCGCGATGTGAACCGGATCGGTCTTCGTCAGACGCACGTCCCGGTAAATGCCCGCTCCCGAATACCACCGGGAACAGGGCTGCAGGACGTCGACCCGGACGGCCAGGACATTGCGGCCCCCGCCGAACCGGACGTGCTCCGTCAATTCATAACGAAAGCTGGAATAGCCGTACGGCCGGTTGCCGAGATGCGCGCCGTTGATCCAGACGTCGCTGTTCATGTACACGCCGTCGAAATCGATGAAAACTCTCTTGCCCCGGTCGTTCTCCGGGATTTCAAACGTCTTTCTGTACCACCCGATTCCTCCGTCGATATATCCCGCTCCGCTGCCGCCCGGGCAGGCGGAATCGAAGGGCCCCTCGATCGTCTTTTCCCCCTCTGCGTAGAGGCCGCCGCCCTGGACGCCGTCGAACACCCGTATGGCGATGTGGTTGCTTTCCCCGTAACGGATGAGCCCGGCGGGAATCCGGTACTGCCTGAGCCGGTCCCACGCGGTCACGTAACCGGGAGGAAAGGAGCCCAGGCCGCCCACCTTCACGCCGTTGAAAAAGGTCTCGTCCGCGTCGTCGATCCTCCCCAAATTGAGCAGGAGTTCCTTCCCCTTCAGCTCGTCCGGGACCATCAGCGGGCGGCGGTACCATCCGATCACATTGTCGTCCGTGTAGTCCGAGTGCGTTTCCCAGTTCGCCGGGAGCGTCACGGTCTGCCAGGAACCGTCCTTCAATTCCGGATTTTTCCACGACGGATCGTCGCCCTTGCTGAATTTCCACTCGCCTGCCGCCGCGCGGATCTCGGGGAGTTGATCCGCTTCCGTCCCGGACGGGGTCAGTCCCTCGATGCTCCAGTCGTGAGGCAGGTCGAGGTCGCGCCAGGCCGAATCGTCGAGCGCGGGGTTCTGTCCGTCCGGAACATCGCCGAGCCGGAAACGCCAGCCCTCGTTGAACGGGATCGTGCCCGGGGACCGGGCGGTTACGGCGCACGCGGCCAGTAAACACGCCGCGCCGACTGCGATCCGGCGGATCGCGCGGGGCAGAGATCGAAGCGTCACAGGGATTGACTCCTATTTGATCAGGGTGATTTTCCTCGATATCGAAAGACGGCCCGCCTGCAGACGGCAGACGTACATTCCGGCCGGCAGGGAACCCGCATCGAACGAAACCGAATACTCGCCCCGTTCCTTGACCCCGTCCGCCAGCGCGGCTATTTCCTCGCCCGCCAAATTGAACACTTTCAGCGAAATAAGGCCTTTTTCAGGCACGCTGTACCGGATCATGGTTGCGGGATTGAAGGGATTGGGATAGTTCGGATACAGGTGATGGGAACGCGGTGTCATGTCGGCCGCCGGATCGTCCACCGACTCCGGCTTGTCGCCGGCTTCGATCATGACCATCTGAATCGACCGCGGCGGCGAAGTAAATCTGATTTCTCCCGCGACCGGATAGGCATACGCCGGAATCCCGTACAGGTCGTCATACGGTCCCCAATGGTTCTCCGCCGGTCCGAAACCGTTGATGCTCACGTTGGGAGAGAAGTCCCCGGTGTCCGTCCCGCCGGTGAACGAAAAGACATAATACCGGCTTCCGGCTCCGACCGCCGAGACGTCGACGCCGATTGTCTTTTCGGCTGTTCCCTTGTTCACGGTCACCAGGCTTGTCTCGCCCGAGGCGAACCTGGTGCCGTAGCAGAGCACGTCTTTGTCGGTCGAGGCCGCGGGAACCATGTGGTCTCCGGTCATGGTCCGCAGGTAGGCCAGAGTGTAAAAGTCGGCGCGGGGATGGTGCGAGAAATCGGCGTCCGATCCGCCGTAGAACATGGTCGATTCGCCGGACAGCAGAAGCCAGCGGGCGCCCAGGCCGTAATTGTTCTTCATCAGTTCGCAGACGAGCACGACCGCCTGCATGCCGTTCACGAACGAGACAGCCCTGGCGGCATTGCCGTTGTCGTTGATGTTGTACTCGGTCAGCGCGACCGGCTTCGGCGGGGCGTTCAGGTTGACAAAGTCCCGCTTCAGAAATTCCATGTCCCGTTTCAGTTCCGTGGAGGCGAGCGTGAGGATGTCGTTCACGTTGTTGGACGCGCTGATATAGTTGTGGATGACATAGAAGTCCGCGGCATCTCCGGCTTCCCCGAAAAACTCCTCGTTCCACTTCCGGTCCACGAAGTTCCAGCTAGACGGACCGTCGATGACCACCTGTCCGCCGATGTAAATGGTGACGCCGATGTCCTCGGCCGCGGCTCTCATCGAATCGGCGAACACCCTGAAATGCTTCCCGTACAGTTCGCCGGTGATAATTTGAGGCTGTCCGTCCTTGTTCAGGGTCGTGTCGATCATCCACCCGTATTCCCAGGGGCCGCCGTTTTCGTTCCCCACTTCCCAGAAACGCGTCCGTCCGTCGTCACCCCTTACCCAGTCCGCGGCCAGGTGCGCAGCCTTCGCGACCGGGTCCGCGCTCGTTCCATAACGCGCATACCCGTAATTCACGGTGATCAGCCCCTCTTCCACCAGGGTATTCTCTCGAAGCGCGTAATACTGGTCGGTCGTCGTCTGCCAGCCGCCCTTCCCCGTCTGGCCCCAGAACTTGTTCTTCTTCGCGAGTTTCGTCGTGCTGTTGTAGGTGGTGCCGTCATAAATGGAATCCGGCACGTCCGCGGGCACGCCGTTCCAGAAATAACCGTTCGACCAGCTTCCGCCCGGAAACCGGATCAGTGTGGGCGCCAGCAGTTCCACGCCTTCCACGAACGCGGGGTTGGTGTGGGCCCCGGCCCAGGCGGC